>CAYUPJ010000057.1:0-21110 GCA_964446635.1 uncultured Anaerolineae bacterium | reverse complement strand
GCCTACTCCACCATCAGCCAACTGGGCTACATGATCGCCGCGCTGGGCATCGGGGCCTACGTGGCCGGTGCCTTTCACCTGATCACCCACGCCTTCTTCAAGGCTCTGCTGTTCCTGGGCTCCGGTTCGGTGATCATCGGCTGCCACCACGAGCAAGACATGATGCAGATGGGGGGCTTAAGCAGGAAGATGCCCATCACCTTTTGGACCTTCGTAGCCGGTGGGTTTGCCCTGTCCGGCTTCCCTCTCATCACCGCTGGCTTCTGGAGCAAGGATGAGATCCTGGCGCACGCCTGGCACGAGTTCCTGTACGAGGGGGTGGTCTCCTGGCCCTTCTTCGTCTGGTTGCTGCTGACCATCGCCGCCTTCCTGACCGCCTTCTACACGGGGCGGCAGATTTGCCTCACCTTCCTGGGCAAGCCGCGCAGCCACCACGCTGAGCATGCCCACGAGACGCCGTATAGCATGACCGTACCGTTGATGATCCTGGCCTTCTTCGCCCTGACGCTGGGCTTTGCAGGTATACCGGAAGAGATCGTTGGCGAGGGGCGCAACTGGTTCCATGGCTTCGTGGGACACGAGTTCCCGGCCACACCCCTCAGTATGCCGGTGATGCTCCTCTCGGCGTTGCTGGCGGTGGGCGGGCTATTCATCGGCTGGCTGGTCTACGGGCGCAAGCCATTGGCGAAGGGCCAGCCGGATCCGCTGATCAAGGCGCTGGGGCCGGTGCACACCGTGCTCAAGAACAAGTACTACTTCGACGAGCTGTACCAGGCCACTTTCGTACGCGGGACTATCGCCCTGGCGGATGTCTTCTTCAAGTTCGACAACCGCTGGGTCATAGATCCCATCGTGAACCTGGTGGGGCGTATCGGCCGGTTGATAGCCGATATCAGCGCGGCCTTCGACCTGCGTATCATTGACGGGCTGGTGGACCTCGCAGGACGCGCTGGAGCCGCCCTCTCAACCCTGAGTGGAATCTTCGATCTCGGCGTCGTGGATCGCATCGTGGACGGCGTGGGCCAGGTGGCCGGGGCGGTTGGCCGCTCGCTGCGACAGATCCAGACCGGTCGGGTGCAGAATTACCTGTTGGTCGCTTTGGTCACAGTGCTTATGCTGTTGGCCGTATACGTCGTGTACTGGTAGCAGTAGCGAAGCTCAAAGCTCAAGTATTTAATATCCAATCTCCAAATAGGAGGAGTTGTCAATGAACTTCCCAATCCTATCGGTCATCACTTTCGCACCCCTGTTGGGAGCAGTCCTGGTTCTCTTAATCCCCAGGAAGAATGAGGGCCTGATTCAGCGGCTATCCATTGTCATCAGCTTCGTCCCTCTCATCCTGGCTTTCGTCGTCTACGCCAACGTTTGGGGCAACCCAGGAGAGATGCAATTTGTCGAGGAATACTCCTGGATTCCCACCCTCAACGTTTACTACCGGATGGGGGTGGACGGCATCAGCGCTCCCATGGTTCTGCTGACAGCGCTCCTCTCTACGCTATGCTTCTTCTACTCGGCTTTCACTATCAAGGACCGGGTCAAGGAGTATTACTTCCTATTCCTGCTGCTGGAAATGGGGATGTGTGGGGTGTTCGTCTCTCTGGACTTCATCTTCTTCTACGTCTTCTGGGAGATCGGGCTGGTGCCCATGTATCTCCTTATCGGCGTGTGGGGCGGGCAGCGGAGGATCTACGCCGCCATCAAGTTCTTCCTCTTCACCCTGGTGGGCAGCGTGGCCATGTTGCTGGCCATCCTTGGCGTGTATTTCCAGACCGGCACTTTCAGCATCCTTGAGGCAGCCGCCAAGCATCCTTTTGCCGGCAACTTCCCGCTGGCAGCCCTGGCCTTCTGGGGGTTCTTCCTGGGATTTGCCATCAAGGTGCCCAGTTTTCCCTTCCATACCTGGCTTCCCGATGCCCACACTGAGGCACCCACTTGTGGCAGCGTGATCCTGGCCGGCGTCCTGTTAAAGCTGGGGGCCTATGGGTTTATCCGCATCGTGTTGCCGCTTTTCCCTCAGGTCTTTAGTTGGTACGCCTACAACGTGCCCATCGTCCCCATCTTGGCCGTGATCAGCATTGTCTACGGGGCATTGGTCTGCATGGCTCAGTGGGACCTCAAGCGGCTCATCGCCTACTCTTCGGTCAGCCACATGGGCTACGTCATGTTGGGACTCAGCGCCGCCGCGGCCAGCCGGGTTGTAAGCGGCGATTCCCAGGGCCTGCTCACCAGCGCGGCCCTCGCCCTCAACGGGGCTTCCCTCCAGATGTTCACCCACGGCATCATCACCGGCGGCCTGTTCTTCCTGGTGGGCATCATCTACGAGCGGGCCCATACCCGGGACTTGAAAGCCTTCGGCGGTTTGGCAGCTAAGGTGCCCTACTATTACGGCATCGTGATGGTCACCGGCTTCGCCTCCCTGGGCTTGCCGGGATTGGCCGGCTTCTGGAGCGAGCTGTTTGTCTTCCGGGGCACCTTCTACATCATACCCATCTTTGCTGTTATCGGCGTCGCTGGTATTGTCTTCACCGCAGCCTACATCCTGTGGAAGATCGTGCAGTACGTGTTCCTGGGCGAGTTCGATCAGGCCAAGTGGGACCAGGCCACCCATCACGCTGAGCTGACCGACATGACTTGGTGGGAGAAGGTGACCATGTGGCCTCTGGTTGCCGTCATGGTCCTGGTGGGCTTCTATCCCACCATCATCGTGGCCCTGCTGAACGGGGCCAATACGGCGTTGCTGAAGGGGTTGTAAAGAGAGGTGTTTGGACTTACTTTGTCGCAAACTCTAGCCCTGCTTTCGCCCCAATTGCTGCTCGTTTTGGGGGCGTTAGTGGTCTTCGGCGTGGACCTGGCATGGCGTGGTGAGGAAAAGAAGGGTTGGTCGCCTTACGTGGGGCTGGTGGGGCTGGCGGTAGCTCTGGGGGCGACCCTCTATCTCTTCTTCGCCGCTGATCTCCCCAGCGAGCCCATCCTGGGCGGGATGTTGGCTGTAGATTCCTTCGCGCTCTTTTTCCAGATTGTCGCCGTACTGGCTGGCGGCCTGGTCGTCCTCTCCGCCATAGACTACATGCGGGAGCGCACGCCCTACCGGGCGGAGTTCTACGGCTTGCTTCTCATCGCCTGTCTGGCCGTCACCCTCGTCGCCGCCGGCACCGACCTGATCATGATCTACATCGCTATCGAGCTACTCAGCATCACCTCGTACATTCTGACCGGCTACCTGCGCGAGGATCGCAAATCCACCGAGGCGGCCATAAAGTATTTCCTCTACGGGGCCATGGCCTCGGCAATCATGCTCTACGGGATGTCCCTCCTCTACGGGGCCACGGGGACGACGAGCTTGAGCGCCATCGCCGCTTCGCTGGGAGCCGCCAATGTCTCCCTGCGCTGGCTGATCTTTCCGGCCATGGTCTTCCTGCTGGCCGGGTTTGGGTTCAAAATCGCGGCGGTGCCCTTCCACCAGTGGTCGCCCGATGCCTACGAGGGTGCGCCCACACCCGTCACCGCTTTCCTCTCGGTAGGCCCCAAGGCGGCCGGTTTCGCTGTTCTGGTGCGAGTGCTCCTCATCGCCCTGCCCGATTTCCGGCTGGATTGGGTGGCGGTTCTGTCGGCCATCTCCATGGTGACCATGACCCTGGGCAACCTGGTGGCCCTCACCCAGCGGAACATCAAGCGCATGCTGGCCTACTCCAGCATCGCCCACGCCGGCTACATTCTCATCGGCCTGGTCTCCTGGGACCTCTGGCGGTCGGCAGGGCGGTTCACCGGGATCAACGGGGTGCTCATCTACCTGCTGGCCTATCTCTTCACCAATCTGGGAGCCTTCGTCGTGGTCATCGCCTTCGAGCAGGCCACAGGCTCCAACCAGATCGAGGACTACGCCGGCCTGGCTCGTAGCTCGCCGGCCCTGGCGGGCACGATGCTCATCTTCCTCTTCTCCCTGACGGGCATTCCCGGCACCGGAGGATTTATCGGCAAGCTCTTCGTCTTCGGGGCTGCCATCCAGGTCCAGTTCTACGCCTTAGCCATCGTGGGCATCATCAACAGCGTGATCGCCGCGTTCTATTATCTTAACGTGGTGCGCTATATGTTTTTCGAGCCAGGAACCGGCGAAGGCCCAGCCATCAACCCCTCGCTGTCCCTCAGGATTGCTTTAGCGGTGACAACCGCAATGACCCTGATCATCGGCCTCTATGCCCAGCCCTTCATCCAGTTGGTGCAGGGGGCGGCGCGGATGCTGACCCCCTAACCCCTCCCCCCCTCCCTGATCCTCCCCCGCCTGCAGGGGAGGATCAGGGAGGGGGTTTGGTGCGATTTGACAGCAGGGGCAAGTTATGGTATCCTTATTGGCGCTTTCCAGCTAATAAGGTGTTAGGCCGCTTTTTACCATCCACAAGGCGTATCCAAGAGAAGGATTGAAAGCTGCGAGTTTAATTGATGAGGAGGAAGCTATGACTCTGACCGAGATTCTTCCCACTGTTCGACAGCTGCCTGCGCTCGACAAAATTCGGCTTCTTCGCATCTTGGCAGAAGAACTAGACAAGGCGGAGGATATCTTTCCCTTTGAGCCATACAAGATTTATTACTTGCCGACTCCCTACGATATGTTTGGCGCAGGCCGAGCATTGATGGATGCAATGACAATGGCTCACAGTAACAGCAACTGAACAAGATGCGATTCAAGTATTCCACGACTGACCCATCCCAAGACGAATTTGATGCTTTGCCGCGTCTACCGCTCGTGCTGCGCTTGGACAGCCAGCAGAGCGTTGAGGTTGTCGGATTGGTAGACAGTGCCGCAACCGTGAATGTGCTGCCATACGAGGTCGGTATTCGCCTCAGCGCAATATGGGATGACCGCAAAGCAACCATACGGTTGGCAGGCAGTCTAGGCAACGTTAATGCGATGCCGTTGTTCGTGACTGCACAAGTGGGCGAATTTGTGCCTGTTCGTTTGGCATTTGCGTGGGCCAAGAGCAACAACGTACCGTTGATACTTGGGCAAACGAATTTCTTTATGGAGTTCGACGTCTGCTTTTATCGCTCCAAACTCGAATTCGAGGTCAAGCCCAAGTCATTGTAGTGTCACGCAACTCCAAGCCGTTGCCTAACATGCGGTTGGAGCGGACCCAAACCCGTGCCGCTCAACCGCGTACCGTGAGGAGTGGATAGCTTGGCGAAGAAGAAGCCTGGTGTGGATATGAAGGACGCCGTTTGGGTGCTGGCTGTGGGTAGCCAACTCGGCCTATCCATCGCTCTGCCGGTCATCCTCGGCTTGGCAGTGGGGTACTGGATTGACACCCGCCTGGGCACTTTGCCCTGGATCACCCTGGTACTGACGTTGATCGGGGCGGTCGTCGGCCCCATCTTCGCCTATCGCTGGGTTATCTCCACCATACGGAAGCGGTTTGAGGAAGGGGAGGAATCCTGATGAAAGCACTCACAACACCTAAAGGCTGCCTGGGGTGCTTGGGTATCTTGCTTCTCACCATAGCCATAGCTGTGGCAGGACTCATGCTGGGGGGCATTGTGAACAAAGGGTATCATTTGCCGGACATCAGTCTGGCGGCCGAGGAAGTCCGCTTGCCTTTAAACGTACCAGTATTTAGGGATCGCGTACCCAACACTCTGCCCACGACCTGGCTCAGCATGCTGGTGCTCATTGTCGTCGCCTACTTTGCCACCCGCAAGATGGAGTTGGTGCCCTCAGGCTTCCAGAACGCGGTCGAGGCCATCGTGGAAATGTTCTACAACTTCGTGGAAGGGGTGGCCGGGGAGAAAGCACGGATCTTCTTCCCCCTAGTCGCTACCTTCTTCTTCTTTATCCTCACCTCCAACTGGATGGGCATCTTGCCTGGCTTTGGCAGCATCCTGGTGCCGGGTTTCCACAAGGGGCACCTGGTCCAGGTACCCCTTCTCCGCTCGGCCAACGCCCATCTGAGCACTACCATCGCTCTGGCTATCATTTCCGTGGGCGCCACGCAGTATTTCGGTTTCAAGCTGGTGGGCCTGCCCTTCCTGGGCCGCTACTTCACCTTCAAGAGTTCTCCGAGGGAGGAAGATAGCGAGGCGGGTGGGTTCGCCGTGCTCATAGGCAAATTGGGTGGGTTCATGGAGAGGATCGGTAACGCTTTTGCGGGCATCCTGGAGCTGGCCAGCGAGTTTATCAAGATCCTGTCGTTCTCCTTCCGACTTTTTGGCAACATCTTCGCCGGCGAAGTGCTACTGATCGTGGTTGCCTACCTGGCGGCCTTCATAGCCTCGTTGCCTTTTATGGCCCTGGAGATATTCGTCGGGTTTGTCCAGGCGCTCATCTTTTCCATGCTGAGCCTGGTTTTCTTTATGGTCGCTACTGCTCATCACGGTTCGGGCGAATCGCATTGATCGGCCATACCGAGCGCGTGAGAAAAAAACTTTAAAGGAGGATTGTCTATGTGGCCTGAAACATACGCGGCTGCAACTCAGGTTGCCACGGCGATTACCATCGCTTTGGGGGTTATCGGTCCTTCCATAGCTATTGGTTGGATCGGCCGGCAGGCGATGGAGTCCATTGGGCGTAATCCCGAGGCGGCCGGCAGCATTCTAACCAACATGATCCTGGTGGTTGCCTTCGCCGAGGCTATCGCCATCTACGCCCTGGTGGTGGCCTTGGCCATCAAATTCGTACCCGTTGCTGGGGGGTGAAAGGAGCCAGCCCTTGGAAGAAGGTGGACCTTTAGGGGCATTGGGCATCAATGTCCCATTCCTCATTTCCCAAATCGTCAATTTCCTGATCCTCTTCGCCGCCCTCTACTTCCTGCTCTGGAAACGGGTCCTGAGGATGTTTGAAGAGCGCAAACAGAGGATCGCTCGGGGCCTGGCCGATGCTGAACAGGCTCGCAAAGACAGAGAGCGAGCAGACGCTGAGTATCAGCAACGCATCGAGCGGGCGGAACAGGAGAGGGAAGCGATCCTGGCTAGAGCAGCAGAGGAAGGGGAGCAGGTCAGAGAGGAGATCCTGGCTCAGGCGCGGGCTGAGGCGGAGCGCATCGTTGCCACGTCGCGGGCCGGGGCAGAACGGGACCGCCAGGAGATGTTGGCCGAATTGAGGGGTCAGGTGGCGAGCCTGGCCATCGCGGTGTCCAACAAGATCATCGGCGAGGCCCTCGACGAGCAGCGGCAGCGCCGCCTGATTGACGAGTTCTTCAGCGGCATCCGAGTGGGGCGCGTGGTGGTCCTGGACGAGGAAGAGATTGCCTGGGCCAAGCGGTCTGGCGCAATGAAAGCCCAGGTGACCAGTGCCCTTCCTCTGACGAAAGAGGAGCAAGAGGTAGTGGCTGAAAGCCTGGCCATACAGTTGGGTGAGCCTCCGCCCGAGTTGGAGTTCTCTGTAGACCCGGCCATCCTGGGCGGTCTGATACTCAAGGTGGGCGACCGACTTATTGATGGCAGCGTAGCTGGCCGGTTGGCTTCCTTGCAGGAGAGGCTGGGATAGAGATTAGAAATTAGAGATTAGAAGAAAGCGGCTTCTGATTTCTGATTTCTCGCCATGTGAACCTTGCTTGGGCAAGGAGTTCAGCCTCGTCTCAGGGCATCTCTACGGCACGATGCTGCAAAGTTGCTTGGGACGAGGCTTTACGTTTATTTGGCATGAACTTGCAAGAGAGGTAAGGGAGTTGGAAGGTCTTCAAGGAGCGACATTGTTCGAACAGATTGGGCTGTACGCTGTTCTCGCCACGGCCATCGGGGCGTTGATATACGCCTGGGCACTGGCGCGCCAGGTGCTGCACGAGGATCCTGGTACGAAAAGGATGCGGGAGATCTCAGATGCTATCCGCCAGGGGTCTGTGGCCTACCTCAATAAGCAGATGGAGGTGGTCATCCCCATTTCCTTTGTCCTGGCCATCGCCCTGTTTCTCACTGCTTATCTCGCTAAGGCCCCATGGAGCATTTCGATAGGGCGCGGGGCGGCGCTGCTGCTGGGAGCCAGTTGTTCGCTGGCCATTGGTCAGATCGGGCTGCGGTACGTTGGCACGCGGGGGAACGTGCGGGTGGCCAATCAGGCCCGCCAAGGCTCGTTCCGGGGCGCGCTACGCGTGGCCTACCGTTCCGGTACAATTGCTGGCATGTTGGCCGACGGGCTGGGATTACTGGGCGGTACGACCATCTTTCTGCTCTACGGCAAGCACGCGCCGGAGGTGCTTTTGGGGTTCGGTTTTGGTGGCACGCTGCTGGCGATGTTCATGCGTGTGGGCGGCGGCATCTACACCAAGGCCGCCGACGTGGGAGCGGACCTGGTGGGCAAGGTAGAGGCTGGGGTGCCGGAGGACGACCCTCGCAACGCCGCCGTTATCGCCGACCTGGTGGGTGACAACGTGGGCGACTTCAGCGGCATGGCCGAGGACGTGTTTGAGTCCTATGAGGTGACCATCATCTCGGCCATGATCCTGGGGCTGGCGGTGATGCAGATTGATCCGGCCCACAGCTTGAAGTGGATCGTCTTCCCGCTGCTGGTGCGAGCCATCGGCGTCTTTAGCAGCATCATCGGCACCTATGCCGTCTCTCTTTGGCCGACGAAAGGGGATGCTTTTCGGGCCATGGACCTTTCCTACGACCTGTCATCCATTATCTCTACCACGTCCTTCTTCTTCCTGGCCTGGTTTTACGCCGGCGACCTGCGCCTCTTTGCGGCCACTGCGGCCGGGATTCTGTTGGCAGTGGGTTTCAACAAGTACACTGCTGTCTTCACTCAGCGCGGCACCTCGGCTGTGAAGCGGCTGGTCCGCTCAGCTAAGACAGGTCCGGCGACGATGATTCTGTCGGGCCTGGCGCTGGGCTATGAGAGCACCGTGTGGGCGATCATGATCATTGTGCTGAACATTATCCTGGCCATCGCCATTTACACGGTTACCATTCCGGCCGCCATCCAGCCTTTTATCGTCGGCGGAGCGGCGGTGCTGGCCCTGGTCGCGGGTTTCTATCTGGCCAGGAAAAGCAAAAAGATCGAAAATGGCGTCTTTGGCGCGCTGGCCGTGCTTGTGCTGGGACTGATCTTCAGCAGTTTTCGGCGTGCGCCGACAGGTCATGAGATCACGTTCATCATGTATTCGGTGGCGTTAGCTGGTATCGGGATGCTCTCCCACACTGGGAACAACCTGGCTATGGACGCTTTTGGCCCCATTGCCGACAACGCCCAGGGCATCGCCCAGATGTGCAAAGAGGATTTCGCCAACCCTGAGGGACAGGCCACTCTGTCCGACCTGGACAGCGTGGGCAACACCACCAAAGCTATCACCAAGGGGATCGCCATCGCTTCGGCCGTTATCGCCGCAGTGAGCCTGTTTGGGGCCTTCGTGGAGACGACAGGGTTGCAGAAGGAGGGGCTGAACATTGCCGATCCGATGGTCTTCATCGGCTTGTTGATCGGTGGCGCGCTGCCCTTCCTGTTCAGCTCTGTGCTGTTGCGCGCTGTCGAGCGGGCGGCAGCGTTGATCATCGAGGAGGTGCGTAATCAATTCCGCCGGCCAGGGGTGCTGGAGGGCACGGTGAAGCCCGACTACGGGCGAGTGGTCCGTATTTGCACCGATGCGGCCCAACGGGAACTGATCGTCGTGGCCATGTTGGGCATCCTGGTCCCGCTCGTCGTGGGCTTCTTGATCGGGGAAAAAGCCCTGGGCGGGTTCCTGGCTGGGATCATTGTCACTGGACAACTGCTGGCTGTCTTTATGGCCAACTCCGGCGGGGCCTGGGACAACGCCAAGAAAGAGATCGAGAGCGAGCCTAGCGATCCTGAGCGCAACCTGGGCAAAGGCTCTGAACGACATAAAGCATGCGTGATCGGGGACACGGTGGGTGATCCACTCAAGGACACCGCCGGTCCTTCGCTGAACCCGATGATCAAAGTGGTGAACCTGGTATCCTTGCTGACCGCGCCGCTGATGATCAGCGTGGCCCAGCAGGGTGGCGGGATGCGTACTGCCACTTATATCTTTTCTGGCCTCGCTCTGATTGCGCTGGCGGTGGGTATCGTCCTCAGCAAACGGGAGGCGAGACCATTGGTTGACTGATAAACCCTTGGGGGTTTTTCAAAACCCCAAGGGTCTCAGATCGGACGGGCAGAAACGTCAAGGAAATCTTTTCCTTGACGTTTTCTCTTTATAGGGTATAATCACGTTACTGAGGCGACGAATATGGAGCTTTCCAAATTGCTAACCGCCCTATCTTGTAAGGAAGTCCACGGGTCGGTGGACGTGGAAATCGAGGGACTGGCTTACGACTCCCGCCAGGTCAGGCCCGGCGACCTCTTTGTGGCCATAAAGGGTTTGAGCACCGACGGCCACGACTTCATTCCCCAGGCCCTCGAACGCAGAGCAGTGGCCCTAGTGGTGCAAGATGCAAGATGCATGATGCAGGAAGCAGGTCTTGCCTCTTGCTTCTTGCCTCTTGCCTCCTGCATCCTGGTACCCGACTCCCGTCAAGCTCTGGCCCACCTGGCTGCCGCCTTCCATGGCTACCCGGCTCGCAAGCTGCGCATCATCGGCGTCACCGGCACCGACGGGAAGACCACCACCGTCGAGCTTATCCGCAGCATCCTGACCGCCGCAGGCCACAAGGCAGGGATGATCAACACCGTGGAAGCCCTCATCGGCGACGAGCACTACGAGACCGGCCTCCACGTCACCACCCCCGACGCGCTGGAGGTGCAGGAATATCTAAGGCGGATGGTAGAGGCGGGGATGGAATACGCTGTCCTGGAAGTCACCTCCCACGGCCTGGCCCAGCACCGGGTGACAGCCTGCGATTTCGACGTGGCAGTAGTGACCAACATCACCCACGAGCACCTGGACTATCACAAAACCTTCCAGGACTATCGGGAAGCCAAAGCCCGCCTCTTCCGCGACCTGGCTAGCTCCTTCCGCAAGCCCGACACGCCGAAAATCTCCATCCTCAACGCCGATGACTCCTCTTTTGAATACCTGCACAAAATCCCCGCCGATCGGCATCTCACCTACGGCCTGGAGCGGCCAGCCGACGTCACAGCCCAAGACATCGTGCCCACGCCCACAGCTACCGCCTTCACCGCCGGGACTCCTCAGGGAGAGTTCGCGGTGCGGACAGTGCTCCCTGGCCCTTTCAACGTCTACAACATCCTGGCCGCCATCGCCGTCGGGATTTCGCAGGAGGTTCCCTTCGAGGTTATGCAGGCGGGGATCCAGGCCGTGCGAGGGGTGCCGGGGCGCATGGAGCGCATCGTCCTGGGGCAGGATTTCACCACCATCGTGGACTTCGCTCACACCCCCAATGCTCTTGAGCGGGCTCTGGAGACGGCGCGCGGGTTAACCGAGGGCCGGGTCATCGTCGTCTTCGGCTGTGCGGGGCTCAGGGACATGGCCAAGCGGCCCATGATGGGCGAGATCGCCGGTAAACTGGCCGACCGCGTGGTCATCACGGCGGAGGATCCGCGCACCGAGGACCTGGACGCCATCATGGCTCAAATCGCTGCCGGCTGCGAGAGAGCGGGGCGCAGGGAAGGGGAGGACTACTGGCGCATCGCCGACCGTGGGGAGGCCATCGAATTCGCCGTGAAAATGGCCCAAGCCGGCGACCTGGTGATCGTCACCGGCAAGGGCCATGAGCAGTCCATGTGTTTTGGCACCACGGAGTATCCGTGGGATGATCGGGAGGCGGTGAGAAGAGCATTAGAAACTAGAGATTAGAGATTGGATATTGGATATTGGGTATTGGGTATTGGGTATTAGCCGTCTTTGCGGGACCAGTCGTAGGGTATCTGGTCGGTGTGAGCGGGCAGGCGGTATTCGTCTGGCTGCTCATAGTTGTAAAGCTCGGTGGGCACGTTGACGATGAGGGCCATCTCCTGGCTGATGCCCTTGAAGCCGTGCATCACCCCGGGGGGGATTTTGAGCAGTATGGGGTTCTGCTCGCCCATGAAGAACTCGTTCACCTCGCCGTGGGTGGGCGAACCTTCCCGTCCGTCGTAGAGCACCACCTTGGCCATGCCGTGGACACAAACGAAATGATCGGTCTGGGTTTTGTGGTAATGCCAGCCCTTGACCACGCCGGGGTACACTGCCGTGACGTAGACCTGGCCGAATTTCTCGTACTCCTCCCAATCGGAGCGCAGCATCTCCATCAGATAGCCCCGCTCGTCGGGGATGAGCCGCAGCTTGCGCACTTTAGCGCCCTCAATCATTGGAACCTCCTTGTCGTGAAACGTGAAGACGTAAAACGTGAAGGGCACTCACGTTTCACGCATCACTCTTTTGGTTTGATGTATTCAGATTAGCCAATGACAAGCTCCGAGCAAAACGATGGCCTATTAGCCAAGGCCCTGACAGTCCACCAACTCCTGATCGAGGAATACGGCCAGCAGGAATGGCACCCGCGTGAGCCCCTCAGCGTGCTCATCTCGGCTATCCTCTCCCAAAACACCTCCGACGTGAACCGCGATCAGGCCTGGTGTCGCTTGAAAGAGAGATTCCCCACCTGGGAGGATGTGCTGGCCGCCGACACCGCTGAGATCGCTGAGGCCATCCGGCCGGGAGGGCTGGCCAACGTGAAGGCCCCGCGCATCCAGGAGGCCCTGCGAGCGATCAAGCTGGAGCGAGGCGAGCTGACCCTGGACTTTATCGCTGAGATGGAAGTTGACGAGGCCAAGCAGTGGCTGACCTCGCTCAACGGGGTGGGCCCCAAGACCGCCGCCATCGTGCTCCTTTTCTCCCTAGGCAAGCCCGCCTTCCCGGTGGACACTCACGTCCACCGGGTGAGCCGACGCCTGGGCCTCATTGGGCCCAAGACCTCTCGTGAGCAGGCCCACGAAATCCTGGAGGAACTGCTTCCCTCCGAAATCTACTACACCTTTCACCTCAACCTCATCGCCCACGGAAGAGAGGTCTGCAAGTCGCAGCAGCCTCGCTGCGCCACCTGCGTCCTCCGAGAGCATTGCGACTACTATAGAGCCAATGCCATTAAGTTAAGCGCCGTCGGTCGAGTAGCGTAGCGTATCGAGACCAAGGCGCGGCCCATGCAATTCGAGATACACTGCAAAAGCCGCTCGCGTGGCCTCGATACGGTCTTCCGCTACGCTCCAGACCTACTCGGCCGACGCTCGCCCCCTTATCTCAATGGCATTGACTGATCACTGGTTACTGGAATATCATACCACAGGTTGGCAAAATGCTCAAGGTTGTTCTCACTCCACACGGATGCTCCCCACGATAACCCTGTCGCTAGTCAGGTTCAGCTCCTTGTCGAAGATGGGCACGCGCTTGGTGGTGGTGATGCCGTACATTCCTACTTCGATCCAGTACTCCCCCGGTGGCGTCTGGGGGTTGAGGACGACGGTGTAACGGTCATCTATGACCTGGCCCTCCAGCCACTTGGGAATCCACAAGAAGGTGGGATAGCTGCCGCCCAGGGGGGTGAAGTCCTTCTGCCCCCAGATGCGGTTCGCTGCATCTATGACGTGGACGAAGACGGTGTAGCACTCTTCCATGGGCTGCAGTGCCCGCCAGTAGAGGGTGACATAAAGAGCGTGGCCTGGGCGCACAGCAGGCGGCTTCACTTTTGCCCCCGCAAGCAGGATCTTGCTGTCGAAGTTGGCTAGAGCGTTCTTTATGACCTCTGGGTTTGGCTGGATATCGCCTTTCTCGACGCGCATCGTCGTCAGCTCAATGGTGGTGCCCCCGCTGGACAGGGGCAGGTCCTGCCCGCGTGAGAGGGAGGTGATCCCCAACTCCAGGGGGTACTGGCCGGGCTCAGTCTCGAAGGGAATGGTAATATCGTAGCGCTCGGCCACCACCTGGCCTGGTTCCCAGAAGGGGGTCAGGAAACGGCTGTCGGTGGTGAAGCGGTACCAGTGGGCCGCGTCCTGAGCCTGTCGAAGGGCCAGGTGGACAAAGGGCATGTAGTACTCGTCCAGCTTCTGTAGAGCCTGCAGGTAGAGGGTCAGGTGTAGGGTCTCGCCCACCCGTGCCGCTTGGCGGTCCAGGTCGTAGCCCAGGATAGCGATCTTGTCCTCGACGGTCGTGCCCAGGGGATGTTGCATAGGCGGAGGCTCAGATATCGGCTCGGGCAGCACTTTGTAGAAGGGCCCCACCGGCAGCAGGCGGTATCTATCCGCCACCTCGCGCCGGTAGCCGGAGAGGTAGACGGGGCCCTGGCCCAGGTGGGCCTCCACCCACTCCAGCCAGGGGTTGGCCGTGCCAGCGGGCACGAACCTGGCCTGGATGGTGGGCTTCCGCCCTTCGACGAACTCGTAATACCAGAAAGGGGTGATGTGGTCCCAGTCGCATAGGAGGACGGCCCCATCGTCCTGGAAGGAATCGAAGGTGGCCTGTACGAAGTCGTCGGCGAAGCGGTAGTCGCTCAGATCCACCCGCGAGAGGTTGAGCAGGCCCATCCTGAGGGGAGATACCAGCAAGAGGACGGCCAGGCCGACCGAGCAGAGGGCCTTCGTCTGGGGCTTGAGTCGCCATCTTTCCAGGAGGGCGAACAGGGCCATGGCCCCACAGCCGATCCAGACGGCGTAGGCCATGAAGGGCAGGTGCAGGTATTTCATCACGTCCTGGATAGTATTCATAATGAGGGCCGAATTCAGGGCGAAGAAAAGCGCCAGCAGCACGAAGGCCTTCCGTCTTTTGAGAGCCAGCCAGATGGCCCCCACGATGCCCAGCAGGATAGCGGGGGCATTGTACTGCAAGCCCAGAAGCGTCTTGAGGGCCAGCACGCGCTGGGGCTGCTCCGGCCAACTGAAAGGGAAGAGGTTCATGCGCAGCCCCTGGGCTGTGACCAGACGCAGGAAGCCGTCCAGGGTGTTCGTATCCTGCGGGCCGAAAGGAGGCGCGCTCCTGATGGGATAGTACAAGTAAACCGAGAGGCCGAGCAGGAATAGAAGGCCGAAGGTTGCCAGCTTCTTGTTTTGGCGGAGAAACCAGGTTTTTACTTGCCTGAATGGATGACTCGTCGCTTTCGGGACTCTCTGTGGTGCTAAAGAACCAGGCCCTCGGCCAAAAACCTGGTTTCTGAGCTTCGCTAGAAAGACGAGAAGGATGAAGACGGCGAAGGCCGGAAAGCTGATCAGAATCAATGGGTGGTGAGTCACGCTGAGGCCGCAAGTCAGGGCGAAGGCGTACAGCCACCTGTCGTCCCTGCTCTGATCCCAGGCCAGCAGCAGGAACAGGGCCAGGGCAGCCAAAGTTGCGGTTAGCGTGTGGGCGTTGGCGAAGGTGGCGTGTTGCCAGAGGTTGGCACTGACGGCGAAAGCGACGGCGCCCAGGATGGCTGACACCTGGGTGGTGAGTAGCGCATTTCCCCTTCCTTGGAGGGAGGGGTTAGGGGAGGGTGGGCCTTCTGATAATTGCAGAATGATCAGGTAGGTAAGGGAGACAGTCAGCGATCCCCACAGAGCGGAGAAGAGGTTCATGCGGTAGGCGACACTGCCCAGAGGGAGGAAGGTGAAGAGCTTCCCCAATAGAATGTAGAGAGCGTAGCCTGGGGGGTGGGCGATGCCCAGGATGTAGGGCACGAACTGGAACTCGGCGGAGTCCCCCGGCACCACCGACGGGGCCATCGTGCTGACGTAGAGCAGAAGACTGCCCACGAACAACGCCACAGCGACTATGCCCACTTGGCTCTTTTGGAGGAAACGCTTTGCTGAGTTGACCATGCTATCTATCCTTTGCCCACGGTGGTTACAATTATACCACCGTGGGCCGCTCTTTGACAAATGAGGCATCCTGGTTTATACTTCTATTTGGAAGTTAACGGGATAACCTTGGAGAAAGATGTATTCGACTTGGGAGATTCGACCTGAAGTTCAGCGCGCCCTCGACGCTAACCTACCTCTCGTAGCTCTGGAATCCGCCCTGATCTCTCACGGGCTGCCCTATCCGCAGAACCTGGAGACGGCCCAGGCCCTGGAACAGGCAGTGCGAGAGAACGGAGCAGTTCCGGCGACGATTGCGATCATCGAAGGGAAGATCAGGGTAGGGCTGGCGGAGGGCGAGCTGGAACGGCTGGCTACAAAGAAGCGAGTGCGCAAAGTCAGCCGGCGGGACCTGCCCATCGCCGTGGCACGGGGTGAGGACGGGGCGACGACGGTGGCAGCGACGATGTACATCGCCGCCCTGGCCGGCATCGAGGTTCTGGCCACCGGAGGTATCGGCGGGGTACACCGTGGCCAGCCCTCTGACGTCTCCGCCGACCTGCCGGAGCTGGCCCAGACCCGCGTGGCCGTGGTCTGCTCAGGAGCCAAGTCCATCCTCGACCTCCCGCTGACCCTGGAGTGGCTGGAGACCCACGGCGTGCCCATCCTGGGCTACGAGACCGATGAGTTCCCCGCCTTCTATACTCGCCAAAGCGGCCTGCCGGTGGACGCTTGCGTGGATTCCCCTCAGGAAGCGGCGAAGATCATCCGCACGAAATGGGAGTTGGGCCTGGAAGGTGGCGTGCTGGTGACGGTGCCCGTGCCTGAGGAGGCTGAACTGCCCCGTGAGTTCGCTGAGGAGGCCATCGAGCGGGCCCTGGCAGCGGCCGAGGAGCAAGGAGTGAAGGGAAAGGCCCTGACCCCTTTCCTCTTGAGCCAGATCGCCCGCGTCACCGAGGGCAGGAGCTTGGTGGCTAACGTCGCCCTGTTGAGAAATAATGCGGCTGTGGCGGCGCGGATTGGGGGGGCGTTGAGGAGGTAGCAATGAAATCGGACTGGCTAGCCTTGATTATCTCCTACGTCTATGTTTTCGCCGTGATCGGAGTCGGCGAGGGGCTGCGTAAGTGGCGGGGATACTCCACGGAGTTCACCCGCAAGCTCATCCACATCTCCGTAGGCCTATGGGCCTTCGGCACAGTGCTCCTCTTCCAGCACTGGTACTTTGCCATCATCCCTCCGCTCTCCTTCGTAGCCCTCAACTACATCTCCTATCGCCGAGAGATCTTCAAGGCTGTGGAGACGGGCGAGAAAGGCAACCTGGGCACGGTCTACTTCCCCATCTCCTTCGCCGTTATCCTCTACCTCTTGTGGACAAGGCCCAACCTCCTGGTGGCCAGCTTGATGCCCATGACCTGGGGGGATGCATTGGCGGCTGTCCTGGGCCGGCTTTATGGGCAGCGGAAGTACAGCGTGTTAGGCTCCACCCGCTCTGTGGAAGGATCGCTGGCCATGTTCTTCTTCAGTTGGCTATCCACCTTCCTGGCCCTCTGGCTCCTACCGCCCCTGGGCTGGCAAACGAGCCTGCTCTACTCTCTCGCCGTGGCCGTCTTCGCCACGCTGGTCGAAGCCCTCTCCCCCTGGCACATGGACAACCTCACTGTGCCTCTCTTATCCGCCGCACTACTCTACCTGATACATCAAACCAGACATTGACATCTTATATTGAGAGCGGTTGAGAACTGGACTAAACTCGCTGGCCTGGGAATACCTGGGAGGACGTTATAACCAGATGATCCAAGAGCAGGGGCTGTCGTTGGAACAGTCATATTCTACGCCAATTCTACGATGTGATTCACATCCCCGCCAGCGAGTTGCCAGAGTATGAAAAACACGGCGCCGGGCAGGAAATACAGGCGTTAATCGAGGCCGGTTTCATCGTGGTGCATGATGACCTGACTGCCTCAGAGAAGGAGGCTGCCCAAGCCATCGCTGAAGAAATCAGCACTTCACCGGTGTCCAGGGACAAGGAGCCCTCCCATCACTATCCCGAGGCGGAAGCGATAGTATTGATGGGCAGAACCGACCTGGAAGCGATGGAATTGCTGGTAGATGAACTGGCAGCCAGAGAGGTAGCCCAGCGCCAGGGCGCTGCTATCGTGGGCTTCCCAGGCATCTTGATCCGAGCCTGCAAACAGGGTTTGATGATCCCAGAAGAAGTTCGAGATGCACTGCGGGAGTGTCAACGACAGGGGACTCATTACTCGATCCAGTTCATCGAGGAAATCTACGATCGTCTGAGGAGGTTCTGACATGAGCAAGCAGTACGCATCCCATGAACCGGAAGAGGAAGTGCTTTCGGTCGAGGACGCTTTCCGTGATGCGGAGCGCTCGGAAGGACGGTGGCGGGCTTTCGAGCGCGAGGAGTATTTGCGGCGCGTGTTTATCGAATTACCCGAACCGGCTTACTTGACGCTGGAAGAACTGGCCAGGCGTCAGAAGCAAACTGTGCCCGGCCTCATCGAGCGGGTCATCGGGGAGTTGTTGGTAACGTTCGCTCCCCCGGCGGGTGCTGCGGACGTCTCCAGCTCAGCGCGCCGTTGACCAGCCCCATTCGCGTTCAAGGTGATCACATTTATCTGGAATATGGGCGTCGGTTACAGATTGCTTTAGCCCCCGATACGACGCTTGAGTCGCAGCCTGGGTAAAACATCAGCCATTCCCTGTCCCGATGCCGTAGACCGAAGGAAAGGAGAGAGGTGATCATTGATCCCCGCGTGACCAGTCTGCGGCTGCTGTTTGTCAGGAATCGGCTGACGGATCAACCATGCGTTTGACTTTCGTACCTGGTTGTGATATGCTAACGGGTGGGTGTATCAGACCCTCCTGGTGGCCGGGCAAGGATTGAGGAGACGCGCATGTTCGACTGGGATGAGGGAAACATTGACAAGAACCTCAAGCACGGTGTGCAAGACTGGGAGATTGAGGACGCCTGTCAGGACCCTCGCTCTCGCATCATTGAGCATAGGTTGGTCAAAGGCGAACGGCGCTATGTTCTGCTGGGGCGTTCAACGACCTCCGGCAAGTATTTGCGCGTCGTCTACACCTTGCGGACCACGCGTGATGGCGAAACCCTGATTCGCCCTATCAGCGCCGTGGAGATGTCGGCGGCGCAGCGGAGAAGGTATTTGAGAAAGTGAGGTAAGCACCGTTATGGATGGAGGAAAAGTGCCGGAACGCGAGATCGCTTACTCTTTAGAAGACATCCCTGAATTCGCCTCTGAGGAAGAGGAACGGGCATGGTGGGCCACGCATGATCTGGCTGAGGAGTTGGGTACAGACGTGACGGAGGAGCATCATGCCTTGATTCGGCGGCTGAAGGCGAAATATCGCTACGTGCCGAGCTATGTGTTGGAGCCAGAAGTTGCTTAACCCGCAGCCTCCTGAGTTCTGGCTTGGCAACGCTCTTGCTTAGCTGCATCGGATGGGCAGTGGACTTCGTCGCGGGCCTGTCCTGAAATACACTTATGTGCAAACCCACGCGGCCAAGCCTTGACAGATGTGGGAAGCTGTGGTACACTGTGGTTAACCCGAAACATGGTCACACGTTACCATTGATCAACCTGCGAGAAGCTAAAGATGCCCCAAACCCATCGCGTCTATATTGATGTCTGTGCTCTCTGTAGGCCCTTTGACAATCAGGATCAAATGCGCATCCACCTGGAGACTGCTGCGGTTCTGCTGATCATCGGCCATATTCGTTCAAAGTCTTTGACCATGATCGTCTCACCGGCTCATGATGTCGAGATAGCTGCTATCAAGGAAGTGGCTGAGCGAGAGCACTTGCAACTGTTGCTACAAGAGATTGGAACCCGTATCTCGTTTGATCTGCCCCAGGCCCGACAGCGAGCCGATCAGTTAGTACAACAGGGACTGGGCCCTGCTGATGCTGCTCATCTGGCTCTGGCTGAACAAACGGGGAGCGACTTTGTAACCTGTGACGACCGTTTGCTTCGTAAGTGTCGCCGCATTCGGCCAGGCATCTGGTGCGGCTCGCCAATTGCTTTTTGCGTGAAGGAGGATTTGCGATGAAAGCCCAGGTTTACTTACCGGAAGATAAGATGATCCGCCGTGGTTTGGAGGCCCTGATGGCAGCGTTAGGGCCGGTAGAGACCGTTCGTTTTCTGACCCTACCGCGACGACGTCGCCTCGAATCGGTTCGACGGCACCGGCAGTGGCAGGCAAGTCTGGATCAGGAATGGTTTTTTGATCAGGTCTTTGGTGCCCGGGACGAACAGGGCACTTTGTGAAGAATAACGTCCGGGCAGATTGGCAGCGTGACCTTGACCAGAACTCGGATTTCTGATATACTTCTCAGAAGCAGTTCATGGCGCGTCGTTGCCTTTTTTGACCATGGACCACAGCTTTTTGATGAGGTTGAAGATGAAGACAGTACTGATGACCGTTCCTGCTCACTTCGACGGCACCCAAATCCGGCTCGATGTAGGGGTTGAACTGAAACCTGACACGCGCCTGCTGGTCACGATCCTCGGTGAAGAGCCGTCGAATGAGGTGCTGGTGTGGAATGCGATGAAGCTTTCGGAAGCAGCATTTGCCCGTGTGTGGGATAACGAGGAAGATGCCGTTTATGACCGCTTATAGGCAAGGCGATGTGCTCCTCGTCCCATACCCCTTCAGCGACCAGAGTGGGACCAAGCAACGTCCGTCTGTTGTGGTGAGTGGCGATGTGTACAATCAGACCCACAAACCGATTCTTTTGTCCTTCGACGTCCGCTTGGTGGGCGCAAGCTGGGAGCGCTGTCCGCCTCTGATCTGGCGCGGGTGCGTGCCCTTTTCGCCCGAGTCCTCGACTTGCTGTAGGCTTTGGCCATCAATTGATACACCACACACATCGGTTTCACGAGGCTGACGAGAATTGTAGTGACTTAAGCACGGGAGGGCATAGCGATGGAGCCTGGCATTGACCTCTCGACGAATCCTCAAGCTAAAGTGCAAGTGGCAATTGGTGGTCCGAAACGAGCGCCAACGCAGGGATAGCTTTGTGCCTGTCGTTGGCGTTTCTTGTTTCGGCAGGCTGACCTGAGAGCAGAATCATCAAGAGGAGGAACTTCGATGAAAAAAGGAATACGGATACTCATTGAGCGCTTTGGCCTCGCCTCGGTCGTAGCGATTGTGTTGGTCATCACATTGATCGGTCTTTCCGGCATTGATCCCGGACCCGTGATGGGCTGGCCAGGGGAGCCAACCCCTGACGAGGTTGTCGTCCGCACTCCGACTCCACCGCCGCAGATGCCCACGGTCGTGCCATTATCCCGTGATAGCACCTTGTCATCTTACTCTCTGTGTGGATCGGTCCCGTGTGATCCCGGCGTCTGTGACAGAATGCGGTTTATGGAATGCGGCACGCTTCGCCTGTTCGCGATAGCCCCCAACCTGCTTCCAGCTGAAC
>CAYUPJ010000056.1:0-21205 GCA_964446635.1 uncultured Anaerolineae bacterium | reverse complement strand
CGCACCTTCCAGACCATTCGCCTGTTCAACAACATGACGGCGCTGGAAAATGTGATGGTGGGGATGAACACCCGGCTAAAGGCCACCTGGGTGGGTGCGATTTTTCTGCCTCGCTCGGTGCGAGAAGAAGAGAAAGCCGCCCGTGTGAAAGCCGGGCAATTGCTGGAATACGTGGGACTTGGAGGGCGAGGTCCCATGCTGGCCAGAAGCCTGCCGTACGGGGATCAGCGCCGGCTGGAGCTAGCCCGCGCCCTGGCGGTGGAGCCGCGCCTGCTCCTGCTCGACGAGCCCACGGCCGGCATGAACCCGCACGAAACGCAAGCGACCACCCGCTTCATCGCCCGTGTGCGCGACGAACTCGGCATGACCATCCTGCTGATTGAGCACCAAATGCGGGTGGTGATGGGCATCTCCGACCAGGTCACCGTCCTCGACTATGGCAAGAAAATCGCCGAGGGCAAGCCAGCCGAGATTCAGCGTGATCCAACCGTGATTGAAGCCTACTTGGGCAAGCGAGCGATTCACTAACAGACAATGCCAGCTATTCTAATAACAGCATGGGAGGACTAGAGAAGCCATGCCGATGCTTGAACTGCAGGACGTCCATTCTTATTATGGCAACATCCACGCCCTCAAGGGCATCACCCTGCACGTTGACAAGGGTGAAATCGTGACCCTCATTGGTTCCAACGGCGCGGGCAAGAGCACCACCATCCGCACTATCAGTGGCCTGATGCACCCTCGCCAGGGGACAATCATCCTGGATAGTGAGCGCATTGATCAGGTACCAGCCCATAAACTCGTCGGGCGCGGCATTTCCCAGTCCCCGGAGGGCCGCCGCATCTTCCCGCGTATGACGGTGCTGGAAAACCTTAAAATGGGCGCGTTTGTCCGAAACGACCACGATGGCATCCAGGAGGACATGGAGCGCGTCTTTGCCTTGCTGCCCCGCCTGAAGGAGCGGATTAGCCAGAAAGCGGGCACGCTCTCAGGAGGCGAGCAGCAAATGCTGGCTATCGGTCGGGCGCTGATGGGCCGACCTCGCCTGATGCTACTGGACGAGCCATCCATGGGTCTGGCCCCGGTGCTGGTGGAGGCTATCTTCGAAACCATCCAACGCATCAATCAGGAAGGCACCACCATCCTGCTGGTCGAGCAAAACGCGCTGATGGCTCTGGAGGTAGCCCGCCGGGGCTATGTCCTGGAGACCGGCCAGATTGTCCTGGAGGGAACGGCCAAAGAACTGGCTGCCAACGAAATGGTGCGCAAAGCCTACCTGGGCGAAGAATAACCCAAATTGGTAGATTGGGGAGGCTCAACCAATTTACCGATCTACCAATGTACCAACCCACAGAGAGGAGTTTCTCATGAGTCCTACATCGAAGATGAGTGCTCAAGAGATGGCGGCCCTGAACCGGGAGTACACCTTTTTCTCCTGGTCTGTTCAGTCTGCTGCCGTCCCGATTTCGATAACGCGGGCCGAAGGGGTCTATTTCTGGGATGCGGACGGAAAACGCTACATTGACTTTTCTTCCCAGCTCATGAACGTCAATATCGGCCACCAACATCCCAAGGTGGTTCGCGCTATTCAGGAACAGGCAGCTCAGCTCTGTTTCGCTCACCCCGGTATGGCGACTGAGCCACGCGGCCTGCTGGGCAAGAAACTCGCCGAAGTCACTCCCGGCAATCTTAAGAAGACGTTTTTGTGTCTGGGCGGCGCCGAAGCCAACGAGAATGCTATCAAGATGGCCCGTTTCTACACTGGACGGCACAAGATCATGGCCCGCTATCGCTCCTACCACGGGGCGACGCACGGGGCGATTGCCCTCACCGGCGACTACCGCCGCCTGCCGGTGGAACCGGCCATGCCTGGTGTGGTGCATTTCCTCGATCCCTACTGCTACCGCTGTCCCTTCGGCTGGACGCGCGAGACCTGCCATCGCGAGTGCATCTCCCACGTCGAGGAAGTCATCAGCTACGAAGGTCCCGACCGGGTAGCGGCGATCATCATGGAAGGCGTGACCGGCTCGAATGGGCTGATCGTCCCGCCCGACGATTATTGGCCGCGCATCCGCGAGATTTGCGATAAGTACGACATTCTGCTAATCTCTGACGAGGTGATGAGCGGCTGGGGGCGAACAGGCAAGTGGTTCGCGGTGGACAACTGGAACGTTGTGCCCGATATGATCACCACCGCCAAAGGCCTCACGTCGGGGTACGTGCCCCTGGGAGCACTGATCGTCACGGACAAAATCGCTGAGTACTTTGAAGACAAAATGCTGTGGTGTGGCCTCACCTACAGTGGTCACCCGCTGGCCTGTGCCGCCGCAGTCGCCACGATCGAAGTGTACGAGGAAGACAGCCTGATTGAGAATGCGGTCAAAGTCGGACGGCACCTGGGCCAGCGGCTGGAAGACATCAAAGCGCGCCACCCTTCGGTCGGTGACGTTCGTTACATTGGACTATTCACGGCGCTTGAGATCGTCAAGAGCAAAGCCACCAAAGAGCCGATTGACCCGCTAACGGAAACCGGCAAGTTCCTGCGAGCCAACGGCCTGTTTACGTTCATTTTCCACAACGTCCTCTTCGTCGTCCCACCGCTGTGCATTACCGAAGCGCAGCTTGACGAAGGCCTGGCCATCGTTGAAAAAGCGTTGGAGATCACTGACGCAGCTTGCTAAGGTAGATTGGTAGATTGGTAGACTGGGAACCAATTTACCAGTGTACCAAAGTTTGAGGAGGGAGGCAGAGCTTTGGCTAACACTAAATCAGCTATAAAGCAAATCAGAAGCTCGACTAAGAAGCGAGAGCGCAACCGGGTGTTTCGTTCCCAGGCGCGGACCTTTATCAATAATACCAGAAGGCTTATGGCGGAGGGGAAGACCGAGGAAGCCAGGAAAGAAGCCCACCGCGCTATCGTTGTCTTGGACAAAGCGGCCGAGAAGGGTATCATCCACAAAAACAAGGCCGCTCGCTGCAAGTCACGGCTGATGAAGAGCCTTGACCGAACACCATAAGTGGCCAATCGGTTTGTTCAACGAGGACAAGTCTGGTAAGGGCTTGGAAAGAGAGCATCGCTGAGTTCACCCGCGATGCTCTCTTGTTATCTCAGCCAGCACCAGGCGTAGTTGCGGGCTTGCGCAGCAAATCGAATTTGTGGGGCAACCTACCTCAAAACCGGGTAGAAGCCCAATCATATTGGGCGGCTCTGGCGCAAAGATGGCCAATGCGATTGGCCTGCTACCCCATGATAATGAACCGCTGCGCAAGCCCAGTTGCAAGCAAGATTTGCCTTTTCCCGACAATTGTTGTAAACTATAGAGGAAGTTAACGGGAGTGCAAGCCAGATATAGGAGATAAAAGTATGGTAAATGAGGGACGTGGGAAGGCATTGGAGACTACCCTGCTCACCATCAAGAAACGTTTTGGCGATGGGGCTATCGTCAGGCTAGGCGAAGCCACTCATCTCGATGTGGAAGTCATCCCCACCGGATCCATTTCCCTGGACATTGCCCTGGGGGTAGGCGGCGTGCCCAGGGGAAGAGTTACTGAAGTTTACGGCCCCGAGGCCTCTGGCAAGACCACCCTTTGCCAACACATCGCCGCCGAGGCCCAGCGGATGGGCGGCGTGGCTGCTTTCATAGACATGGAACACGCCCTGGATCCAACCTATGCTCGCAAGTGCGGAGTGGACGTGGATAACCTGTACATCTCCCAGCCCGATACTGGAGAACAGGCCCTGGAGATTGCTGAAGCCCTGATCAGATCGGGGGCGGTGGACGTGGTGGTTATTGACTCGGTGGCCGCGCTGGTGCCTCGGGCCGAGATCGAGGGGGAGATGGGCGATGCCCACATCGGTCTGCAGGCCCGCTTGATGAGCCAGGCCCTCAGAAAACTCTCAGGCGCTATCAAGCAGTCCAACACGGCCATGATCTTCACCAACCAACTCAGGATGCAGATCGGGGTCCTCTTTGGCAACCCGGAGACCACCTCAGGGGGCAAGGCCCTCAAGTTCTACGCCTCGGTACGTCTGGACATGCGGCGAGTGGAGTCCATCAAGCAGGGAGGAGAAATCATCGGCAATCGTACCAAGGTTCGGGTGGTGAAAAACAAGGTGGCTCCCCCATTCAAAACGGTCGAGTTCGACATCATGTACAACGAAGGCATTTCTCGCGTGGGGGATGTTCTGGATATAGCTACTGAGATGGGGCTAGTTGACAAGAAGGGCGCTTACTACTCTTACGGTGAGACTCGCTTGGGCCAGGGCCGAGAGAGCGCCAAGCAATTCTTGAGAGACAACTTAGAGCTGACCCTCGAGATCGAGAACCAGATTCGAGAGAAGGCCAGCCTGCCTCAGAGAAGTTACGTGCCTCCGGCTGAAGACACTGACGAAGCCCTTCCCAGCTCAGGGGACGAGGAGCTGGACGAAGGCTGATCTCACCACAGCCACAGCTATCAATTGTGAAATCTCAGTATGGTCCTATTGGCGCAATTTACCCCCTCCCCCTACGATAGGAAGGGTGGGGGTGGGAAATCGTCAAGATTCTCTAGTATTGACTTGCCCAGGTGACCTGCCTCATCCGAATCGAGGCAAATGCCACGAAATGGCGAATCGAATGTGTGACAAAAGGCAGCAATCGCAAAATCAATATGTGTTACTTATCCTGTTAGCTCACTCCGGCGGCGAATGCTGCTAGACGAAGTATATCTGTCACTACAGAGGTTCTCTTCGCTCGTTGTTTAGGGCATGGCGAAGCAACAGGCGCTCCTGCGTGCAAGTTCAGCGATAGCTGTGGCAACCAATTGCTACGGCTATTTTTGTTTACGACGGTTTATGGCAGGGATAATAACAGCTCTGGAAGCCCAAAAGAGGAATCCCCAGCGAGTCAACGTCTACTTAGACGGTCGTTATGCCTTCAGCCTGGCGGCCATCGAGGCCGCCAGGCTGCGACGCGGCCAGGTGCTCTCCGATGAGGACATCGAAAAGCTGGAGGAGAGGGATTCTTTTGAGAAGGCCCACGACCGCGCTTTGCGCTTTCTGTCCTACCGCCCCCGCAGCGAGGCCGAAGTACGCCGCTACCTGCGGGGCAAGGCTGTGTCCCCCGCCATCGAAGAGGAGGTGATCGAGCGTTTAACCAGAGCCGAGCTGTTAGATGACCTGGCCTTTGCCCGTTATTGGGTGGAGAACAGGGAGAGTTTCAAGCCGCGCAGTGTACGCATGTTACGCTACGAACTTCGTCAAAAGGGCCTGAGCGCAGAGACCATTGCCCAGGCATTGACAGACCTCGATGAGGAAAAGAGTGCTTATCAGGCTGGCCTGCGGCGAGGCCGTAGGCTGACCCACCTGGACGAGGTATCCTTCCGCAAGAAGCTGGGCGCATACTTATTGCGGCGTGGCTTTCCACACGAGGTGGTAAACTTGGTAGTGGAACGCACCTGGCAGGAGCTTGGAGCGGAGGTTGAAAATATTCACGAAAGCGAGGATGGGAGATGAACGGATGGATTATTGCAGGTTCTATGATGGCTCTGCTGTTCGGCTTGGTCCTGGGCTACTTACTCAACCAGTATCGGAACCGGTCACGCCTGGAATCGGCCGAAGCGGAAGTCAAACGCTTGCTGGAAGGGGCACAAACGGAGTCAAAGGAATTGGTACTGGTAGCGAAGGATGAGGCCCTAAAGATCCGTAGCCAGGCCGAGGCAGAGGCCAAGAAAAAGCGCCTTGACCTCCAGAAGGAGGAGGAAAGGCTGCAGAGGCTACGAGAAGCTACCGACCACAAGATGGAACGTTTTGATAGAATAGAGCACCAGCTCAACAAACGCCAGAGCAAGATAGATCGTATGCAGAACGAGCTGGAGAACCTACACCAAGAGAGAATCCAGGAATTGGAGAGGGTATCGAACTTGAGCAGGGAGGAAGCAAAAGAACTGCTGTTGCAGAGCGTCGAGGAGGGAGCTCGCCAGGACATGGCTCGCGTGATCAGGGCAGTAGAGGCCAAGGCCCACGAGGAAGCTGAACGTCGGGCCAGGGAGATTATCATTTTGGCGATTCAGCGTTTCGCCTCCGACGAGGTGGCGGAAGCGACGGTCTCCATGGTGCCTCTGCCGGGCGATGAGATGAAAGGACGCATCATTGGCCGTGGCGGACGCAACATCCGGGCCATCGAAAAGGCCACCGGAGTAGACGTGGTAGTTGATGATACCCCCGAAGCGGTGATCCTCTCCTGCTTCGACCCTGTACGGCGCGAGGTAGCCCGTGTGGCTTTGAGCAAGCTGGTCTTAGACGGCCGCATCCACCCCGGCCGCATCGAGCAGATCGTGGAGAAGTCTCAGGAGGAAGTAGACGCCATCATCCGCGAGGAGGGGGAAGGGGCAGCTTTGGAGACCGGTATGGCCGGCCTGCCCCCTAAGCTGATCGAGTTGCTGGGCCGGCTCAAGTTCCGCACCAGCTACGGCCAGAACGTTTTGGCTCATTCGCTGGAAACGGCTCATCTGGCAGGTATGATGGCCGCCGAATTGGGAGCCGATGTTAACTTGGCGAAGAAGGGGGGGCTCTTGCACGACATCGGCAAGGCCGTTGACCATGAGGTGAATGGCCCCCATGCCCTCATCGGTGCCGATATCGCCAGGCGTCTGGGCATGTCCGAGGAAGTCGTCAATTGCATCGCTGGCCACCACGGCGAAGAAGAACATCAATGCCTGGAGGCCATCCTGGTCGAGGCTGCCGATGCCATCTCCGGTGCTCGACCTGGCGCTCGCCGCGAGAGCCTGGAGATCTATCTCAAGCGCGTTAAGGCCCTGGAGGAAGTAGCCGACTCATTTGAGGGCGTGGACCAGGCCTATGCCATCCAGGCCGGCCGCGAGATCAGGATCATGGTCAAGCCCGAAGAGATTGACGACCTGGCGGCCATACAACTCTCCAAGAACATTGCCAAAAAGGTGGAGGAAACCCTGGAGTATCCAGGCCAGATCAAGGTCACCGTCATCCGTGAGACAAGAGCTGTAGAGCTTGCTAAGTAAGTCGTGAAAGGTGAAGACTCGAAAAAGAGAGGCCCCGGTTCGAAATCGGGGCCTCTCTTTTTCTCTTACCTCATTGGTGGCGTATCCAGCTCACACTCCCTATCACCCAAACCTAGTGTTCGTTTCCACCCTGGCGTCCAAAACCTCCTTCAACGCTTGCGGCGTGTCAGCGCGGATGATGTCCAAAGTGGCGCCGAACTTCTTCAAGGCTTCGAGCACGTCATCGGGGGGATTGATAGTCGTGATAGTATGGCCAAGGTCGCCGTGCACTACCCCTGCGTCGTCGTGACTCTGCCCGAGGGTGACTCGGAAGTGGGTGATATAGCCGCTGGCTGCCTCGTACCACTCCCACGATGTGCCTTGTGGGAATAGAACGTAGTGGCTGCGATAATGAATCACGGGCGGCACCTCAATCGGTGCAATCTCAGGCCGCAATACAGGCTCTGTGTCTCTCAACGCCCTCACCGCCGGAACCGGCTGCCCGCCGGGGAAATAGCCGTCCAGCAGCCAGACACAGTGTCCAAAGAAGTACGGAGGCGCCTTCTGAGCGATCCATTCGAACATGCCCACAGTGGCCTCGGCGTGCGATTGGAGATTGTAACCGGGATACCTGGTGTCCTCTCGCTTCACCTCGCCCGGCGTGGGAACCCATATTCCGCCCTCCGTGCCGATCATGGGCACCTCCAGTCCGAAATACTGGCGGAGCAGATTCTGGGCGACTTCGCCGCACATCAAGCTCACGTCGTCGTCCATGATGGTGCGGCCTGGGTCGTCGGCCTGGCAGATGGGGTCATTGGGATACTCAAAGTGCCACTCGCCCTGATCGTCCTTATAGAAGTGGTTGCACATATAGGGGTGAACAGATAACCATGCCCCGTTCTCGAAAACCGCCTTGGCCCGGTCGTAGGTATTGTCCGCCAGCCATCGAAAGTAGCCCTGGTAGGTGAGGATGCTACTGTGCCTGGCGTCGAAGCCGCAGGGGGCCAGGGCGGGGAAGCCGGGGTAGCCACCGCGCTCGATCACCGCCTCGGCATCATCGAGCCAGGCGGGCATGACCATCTCAGCACCACCGTATTGGACGATGCCCTTGTAGGCCGGCTTCCATTCGCCGTCGAGGTTGGGCTCGTTGTTGGTCTCGAACCAGCGAGTGATGCCCTGATCCACGTATTCCTTGACGATGTTTTTGTGCGATTGGGGCAAAGTGCCCGGATTGGGCTCCCCTCGATAGAGACGTACGATGGGCATGATGCCCAGCCCGCGGAAACGGGCAGCGGCGTGCCTCTGGTTGCCACCATCGTCCAGGATCTTGATCCATCCCAACCTCATCTCCGCTATCTTATCATACCAGCCGTCATAGCCCTTCCAAAGATCGCCCCAGCCGTGCATACCGCGCGGGTTGCGCGAACGCTCATAATCACTCAGTTTCATGATCCCCTCCTTTCGAGAGTCTGTGAGCGGTGCTAAAACCTCGTATTTCCTACTATATCACACTATTCTTACTTTGTCAATCGCGCCAACCGCGCAGCCCCCATACCAGCACAACTAACGCCAATCCACTGACGGCGGCCGAGACGAAACCAGTCGCCAGCATCCCGCCGGCCAGCCACACTGGCCCACCAACCAGCGCACCCATCACCCGCCCGACGCTGAGAGCGGCTACATTCGACGACATCATCGCCGCCCGCGCAGCAGGCAGGATTTCGGTGAACAGAGAGATAGCAGTGACGATGGTGAACTCAAAGGTGAGAAAGGTGAAAAACAGTCCTATCAGCGCCAGCGGCAAGGTACGCCCCACCAGCGGCAGCAGGACGTAACTCAGCGCCGACAGGATCAGGCCGGCGACGGTCGCTCGCTTTAGCCCCAACCGATCGGCGATGGAAGCCGTGAGTCCCTCGCCCAGCAGCTCGGCCACGCCGATGACGGTGGTGGCTGCCCCCAGCACCGCGACGCTCAGGCTAAAAGCGGACTCCAGCCAGAGACCATACACCACGAACAGGTTGTCGTTGGCTGCACTGATCAAGAGGCCAAAGCCCAGCGCACCCACAGCCGCTCGCTCCCTGCTCAGCCGCCGCCAGGCCTGGTGGAAACCAGGCCGGCCCTCGGTGCCGTGCTGCTGATGCCTGTCGCTGGGGATGAGTATCGCCAGCGCGACCAGGCTGAGCAGGCCAAGCCCACCCAACACAAAAAAGGGCGCCCGCCATCCAATCTTCTCCATCAGCAGGCCGACCAACGGAAGGCCCACCAGCGCACTCCCGGCCCAGGCAAATTCGATCATCCCGATGGCCAGCCCCCGGCGCTGGAAAGGCACTCGTTGGCCCACATAGGCGTGCAAGGCCGGGTCGAACACGCTCTTGCCCAGACCAGCCAGGAACAGGGCCAGCAACACCACGCCGTAGGCCGGCAGTAGCCCGCCGACCAGCATGCCCACAGCCAGCATGGCCAGCCCGGCCAGCATCATCACCCGATAGCCCCAGCGGTCACCCAGCGGGCCAAACAGCGGGCTGAGAACCCCGGTCACCTGGTTGACGGCAATGAGGGAGGTGATGGCAGCCAGCGGCACGCCCAACCCCCGGCTGAGGGTCGAGGCGAAGGGATAGGCGAAGCGGCGAGAGGTATTGATGAGCAACCGTGCTAGCGTCGCTACGCCGAGTTGGAAGGCTAACTTGCGCGCAGTCAGGCCCATTTGTTTCGACAGGCTCAACACAAGGTTTCGACAGGCTCAACACAAGTCGACGATTTCCGCCGCCGCCTTGGGAAGCAGGCCCACCAGGCGGGCGAGGTCCATAACGGTAAGGCGAGGGCGGATCTCGTGCAAATGGAGCATAGCACGCAGCAGCCTTTCCCGCGAGCACCCGATGTCCTCAGCCCGATAAGCAGCACCGGCCCGTTTCAGACAGTTGCGGATCTGTTCCGGCGGCCGGAGAAACGGCTTCACTTCTTCGCGGAGACGGTCCCACGAATCACCCCGTGAGAGGACCTCAACCGCTTTCTGCAACTGCTCCGCTTTGGGGGCGTACTGGGTTTCGATCTCATCTCCCAACACCCCCCAGAATTCTTTGTCAATCTCCATCGAGGGACGAGAGAAATCGGGCGATTCCAGGCCGATGACGCGGCGATACACCTCAGAAGCCAACACCGTCCCCAGCCCGACCTGTCTGCCGTGTAGATCGTGGGGCAACCCATCGAGGGAAGACATCATGTCCAGAGTGTGAGAAATCAGGTGCTCTCCTCCCGAAGCCGGTGAGGTAGTCTCGGCCATCGTCATGGCGATGCCGGTCAGAAGAAGGCCATGAAACAGGGCCTCCATGGCCTTTGGCTTTCGTTCCCACAAATCCTCAGGGTGATCCAGGTATAGCGGCTCGATGTCAGCAATTAGGGAAACCGAACGCTCACAGAAGTAATCCCCAAACAGGAAATGGTTCATGCGCCAATCGGCGGAACTCACCGACTTGGCCAGGATGTCCCCCAGCCCTGCGGTGGTTAGTTGGTATGGCGCGTCGCGGAGAATGGCAGGGTCGGAAAGCACCGTTCGTGGCGGACGCGCCCACAGAAGCGATTTCACCCCCTTGATCGTTGTCACCACATTCGCCGAAGCGTACCCATTCATGCTGGCCGCCGTGGCAAAGCAAACGTAGGGAACACTCAAATCGAAGGCGATCCACTTGCCGAGATCGTTCAACACGCCGCTGCCAACAGGGACAACGATATCGGTCGCCTCGATTTGGCGGAGCAGCCAGTCGTGCGTGTGGTCATCACAGATCGGTGCCGCGCCCTCGGCCGGGTCCGGCACGACGATTTCGGAGACCTTCCAACCGGCCTCCCTCAGCAGCGCTGCCGCTTCTTTGCCAGCCACTTCACGTGTCCGAATGTCCATCAGCAAAACTACCTGGCGACCTGTTGTGTATTGCAGAACTTCATGCAATCGGGTCAAGGCACCCTTCTCGTAAATCACCTGTTGCGGCTCGATATGATGCGTTCTGTCACACTCACATTCGATCGTCTGGCCATATATGGAGTCCTTCATTGCCATCGCCTATCCCTTCCCTTTTGAACTGAACCTAACTCAGACAAGTATATAACAAAAAGCCACAATTGCAAAGCGCAGTTTGTCGTGCTATAATCAAGCTGGCGGAGTACTCGTATGCTGGATCGAATCAGACAGGCCACCGCTGGCTATCCACGCCAGTTCTGGCTCCTATTCTGGGGCATGCTGATCAACGCCACTGGCAGCAGCATGGTCTGGCCGTTCTTGACCATCTACATGCGCCAGCGGCTGAACATCCCACTAACCACCGTCGCCCTGCTGCTCACCCTGAACTCGACCGCCGGGCTGATTGCCACCATCGCCGCCGGCCCAGCGGTGGACCGGTTCGGCCGCAAAGGAGTCATGGTGCTGAGCCTGGCCACCAGCGGTGCCATCTTTGTGGCGATGAGCACAGCCGGCACACTGCCCCTGTGGATCACCCTCATGGCGGTCAACGGCGCCTTCGGCCCGCTGTATCGCGTGGGGGTCAACTCGATGGTGGCCGACCTGATCGAGTCCGAACGGCGGGCCAGTGCCTATGCCTTGCTACGTATGATCAACAACCTGGGCGTGGCGATAGGCCCCTCGGTCGGCGGGTTTGTCACCGCTGCATCCTACGCCCTGGCCTTCTACATCGCCGCCGGGGCGAACGCCGCCTTCACTGTGTTGATCCTCTTCTTTGTGGCCGAAACCGTGCCTCGGTTACTAGACGCCCCCGACCAACCCTCGGGCGATGGTGGCTACGGCCACATTCTGCGCGATCGGCCGTTCCTGGCTTTCTGCGGGGTGTACACCCTGGCCGGAATGGCCTACGCGCTGATGATGGTGCTCCTGCCCGTGTACGCCAAGGAGAACTTCGGCGTGCCAGAGAATCAGTACGGCTTCATCATGGCCACCAACGCGACGATGGTGGTGCTGTTCCAGTACGCTGTCACGCGAGTTACCGAGCGCTACCATCACCTGCCGGTGCTGGCCGTCGGATCGCTGTTCTACGCCCTGGGCGCAGGCAGCGTGGCGCTGGGGTGGAACTTCCCCACGTTCGTGGCCAGCATGGTCGTCCTCACCATCGGCGAGATGATCATGATGCCGACCTCCACGGTGCTGACCGCTAGCCTGGCTCCGCCGACTATGCGGGGCCGGTACATGAGCGTCTACAGCCTGACGTGGGGCATCAGTCTCGGCATCGGGCCGGTGATCGGGGGCTTCCTGAACGACAACCTGGCGCCGGTGGCCATCTGGTACGGCGGCCTGGCGATGGGGCTGGTAGGTGCGTTGGGGTTTGTCCTGCTGGCACGAGCGCAGCCGGCCATTCGCTTCCCACAGGAGGTAACGGAATGAACGATTGGATCGCCAGAGCAGTGGAACTGGGTGCAGATGCTGCCCAGATGATCCACCCCGATCAGGTGGTAGTAGCCGAGTGGGTGCGGCTAAAGTGCCAGTATGGCTGCGGCGGATACGGAATGTGCTTGACCTGCCCGCCATACTCGTCACCACCGGAGGTTACCCGCCAGATGCTGCACCACTATCGGCAGGCGTTGCTGCTGCGCGTGGAGGGGACAGGCGGCGATTGGGAAGAAGAGGACCGACAATGCCGCCGGCTGGGCAAGGTGGTGGCTGACCTGGAGCGCGAGCTTTTCCTGGCCGGGCACCATCGAGCCTGGGGTATGGGCGCTGGCCCCTGCCTCCTCTGCGAGACATGCAACTTAGCCGGCCCTTGCCGTTTCCCACGTCAGGCGCGGCCCTCCATGGAAAGCTGTGGGATAGACGTTTTCACCACTGTGCGCCAGGCCGGGTGGGAGATCGAGGTGGTCCAGACCCCGGAGTCGCCCTTTCGTCTGTTTGGCCTGGTGCTGGTGAAATGAGAGAGGGTCGAGATGAATGTGCTCGTCATCGGCGGCACACGCTTCATTGGCCGGGCTAAGGGGAACAGTTACGATGACTCCTCTTATTGTCTCCGACGCAAGTCTGTGCTATACTTAGGGCAGGCATCTTACCGAGGGGAGTGCAGGCGCAAGCCTGCTGGAGCGGACTGGCGTCCGCACTCCTCATTTAACCGTACAGCGTGAAAGGAGGGGACACGTGACCCCGGTCATCCAGTTCACTGAGCGCGTCATCCGTAACGTCGAAACCGTCATCGTCGGCAAGCGACAGCAGATCGAGTGGCTGATGGTGGCCCTGCTCTGCCAGGGCCACGTGCTCATCGAGGACGTGCCCGGCACCGGCAAGACGATGTTGGCCCGGGCCATCGCTGCCAGCATGGGCATCCTCTTCAAGCGGCTGCAATGCACACCCGACCTGCTGCCCAACGACATCACCGGCGTGAGCGTTTTCAACCAGAAGACCAACGAGTTCGAGTTCCAGCCCGGCCCGGTCTTCGTCAACATCCTGCTGGCCGACGAGATCAACCGGGCCACACCCCGCACCCAGGCCGCGTTGCTGGAGGCCATGCAGGAGCAACAGGTCACCATGGACGGCGTCACCCGTCCGCTGCCGGCGCCGTTTCTGGTGCTGGCCACCCAGAATCCCATCGAATACGAGGGCACCTTCCCCCTGCCCGAAGCTCAACTCGACCGCTTTCTCATCCGTCTATCGCTGGGCTATCCAGAGACAGACGACGAAATCCAGATTTTGCGCAACCTCAGAAAACAGCATCCCATTGAGACCATTGGCCAGGTGGTGGACGGCGCTGAATTGCTGAACCTGCACGACGCCGTCACCGACGTGCAGGTGGACGAATCGCTGGAGCGGTACATCCTGGCCATCGTGCAGGCCACCCGTTCCCACCGCGACGTGGCGTTGGGAGCCAGCCCCCGTGGGTCGTTGGCCCTCTACAAGACCTCTCAGGCGCTGGCGGCGCTGCGAGGCCGTGACTACGTCATCCCTGACGACATCAAGGCGCTGGTTCCTCTCACTTTGGCCCACCGGTTGATTGTCAAGCCGGAGAGCCAATTGCGCGGGCGCACCGCCGGGGGAATCCTGGCGGAAATACTGGAGCATACTGAGCTAGAAATTGGAGAGCTGAAGTGAACACGCAATTGAACTGCTGGAAAGTTATGTCACCGAGAACAGGGAGGCGCAATGATTGACGCTACACTTATGGCTGCCATCCTGGACAGCCTCAAAGACCCACTGCTGTTCACCGATACGGAGCACGTTATCCGCTACATGAACAAGGCCGCTATCGCTTACTACAGCGAGGGAGAAAGCCTGCTCGGCCGCTCGCTGCTGGATTGTCACAATGAGCAATCGCAGCAGCAGATCATCGAGATTCTGGCCGCCATGCAGGCCGGCGAAGAGGAGCGGCTCATCACCGACAACGAAAAGCACCGCATCTACATGCGGGCCGTGCGCGATGCAGACGGCCAGGTTCTGGGCTACTATGAGCGGTATGAGCCGCCGGTGAAGTGAGGGGAGCGCAAACATGCCCAAAGGTTATCGCATCCGTGACATACCCAAAGTAGACCGCCCCCGTGAGCGTCTGGAGCGTAAGGGGCCGGGAGCTTTGAGCAACACCGAATTGCTGGCTATCCTGCTCGGGTCTGGCACAGTAGGAAAGAATGTGCTTGAGGTGGCCGACCACCTGATGCGCAAATTTGGGGCCAAGGGGTTGTTTGCGGCCAGCTTTGACGAGTTGCGGCATGAGCCAGGTATCGGCAAGGTGAAGGCTGGACAGTTGCTGGCTGCCTTTGAGTTGGGTAGGCGGATATTGCTGGGGCAAGAGGAGGACGCGGTGACCATCGAGTCGCCAGAGGATGTGTACCAGCTTTCCAAACGTATTCACAGGGCCAAGAAGGAGCATTTCCTGGCCTATCTGCTCAATGCCCGCAACGTGGTCGTTGCCGAGGAGGAGATTTCGGTGGGCACGCTGACCATGGCCGTCGTGCATCCCCGCGAGGTCTTTGAGCCAGCCGTGCGACATTCGGCAGCGGGTATCATACTGGTGCACAATCATCCGTCCGGCAACGCCGAACCCGGCGATGATGACCGAGCCTTGACCAAACGTCTGGTGGAGGCTGGTCGTTTGATGGGAATCGAAATCTTGGATCACGTGATCGTGACCCAGAATGGCTACACCAGCCTGAAGGCGCTGGGACTGATCTGAATGGAGGGTAGAAATGGCAAGGCAGATCAGCTACTTACCGGTTGAAGAACGCATTGTGTCGGAGCCCGAAGAGGGCTGGATCAAACTAGGGCTGAGCAAAGAACTGATCAGCATCAGCGCAGATGGTAACCGCATCACCTACAGATGTGGCCACCGGGGTGGCGCTTTCCCTGACAACTACCGGGACCCCGAAGAGAAGGTGCGGGCGGAGTTCTTTGTGGAACTGGTAGAGCGCTATCAGTATCACCCGGAGCTGATTGATTTTGAGGTGGAGACCCCGCGCCGTAAACCCGAAGACTCGGCTGATTTGGTCATCTTCCGCGATGATGCCCATAAGAGCCCGTACTGCGTCGTCGAGTGCAAGCAGGATGGCATAAGCGAGGCAGAGATCGAGCAGGCGGTGAAGCAGGCTGGGGGCAATGCCAATAATTTCCGCGCTCCCTATGGCATGATGGTGGCCGGCAACGTGCGGGTGGTTTTTGACGCCAAACAGTGGACCCCCAAGCGCCCTCTCGATAGCGGCATCATCGCCGATTTGCCAATTCGCTACGGCCAGGCACCCAAGTATCGCTACTGGAAGCAGCGGGAGGGTTGGCCCGATCTGGTGATAGTCAACGAATCGCAATTGCGGGACGCCTTCCAGCAGTGTCATGACATCCTTTGGGAAGGTGGGCGGCGCAATCCGGCCCAGGCTTTCGATGAGATGAGCAAGCTGATGTTCTGCAAGTTGCAGGATGAGCGGAGGCGCACTGGCATCGGCGAAGCATACGCCTTCCAATGTGGAACCAACGAAACCGTGGACGAGGTGATGGGCCGGGTTCAGGCCATTTACAAGGAGGCCCAGGAGACCGCTCCCACTGTGTTCCAGCGGCCCATCGAAGCCGAGTCACATCTGGTGTATCGGGTGGTGCAGGTTTTGCAGGGGATCAGTCTGCACCGCATGGACCTGGACGTGAAGGGAGCGGCCTTTGAGAAGTTTCTGGGAGTGGTGTTCCGGGGGGAGATGGGCCAGTATTTCACTCATCGAAATCTGGTCAACTTCATGGTGGACATACTGGAGCCAAATCGGCGCGATATGGTCATTGATCCGGCATGTGGGTCGGGCGGATTCCTATTACAGGCAATGGATCGGGTGCGCAAGGAGGCCGAGGCCCGGCTGGAGCCGACCAATGCTTATCAAACCTGGCGCGAATGGGCACTGTATCGGCTGCACGGTATAGAGATCAACGAACAGATCAGCCGCGTGGCCATGATGGGCATGATTATCCACGAAGACGGCCACACAAACATTAAGTGCACCGATGCCCTGCAGGTCTTCGACGACATCAACGTCCTGGGCGACAACATCACCGTGAAGCCCAGCGATTATACTTTGCTGATGACCAATCCGCCCTTTGGAGCCAAGGTGACGCGCGTGCACAAGGGGGCTAAGCATCCCTATCTGGACACTTATGAGTTGGGCGGCAAGGTGCGGCGGCGCAACAGTCAGAGCACAGAGATCCTCTTCATTGAGCGCTGCCTGGAACTGCTGGCCCCCGGTGGGCGAATGGGCATCGTCTTACCCGACGGCATCCTGACCAACTCCTCGCTCCAGTACGTGCGCGATTTCATCATGCGCGAGGCACAGGTGCTGGCCGTGGTCAGCCTGCCACAACACACCTTCGTGCCCGCTGGAGCGGGGGTCAAGGCGTCGCTGCTCTTCCTGCGCAAGTGGAAGGAAGGGGAAGATCGGGAGCAAGACTATCCCATCTTCATGGCTATGGCCGAGCACGTAGGCTACACCGCCACCGGCAAGGACGACGACAACGATCTGCCAGCCATCGTTGAGGCCTACCGCCAATTCAAACGGGAGTACGCGGATTTTTTCTGAGTAACCCGCTCTGCTTTGGAGTAGAGCGGGGGGAGATTGAGGAAAGGCTTGAAGCCCAATTCTACCAGCCTAAATACTTGGAGCTCGAACACAAGCTCAGACAATGCCCCTATTCAGTTCAGCATCTTCATGATCTGGCCCTACAGGTTGTGGATGGCCCCTTCGGTTCACAGTTGAAGGTGGAGGAATATGTATCCATTGGTGTTCCCTTGGTTCGGGTATCTGATGTCAAAACGGGAGAACTTGTTGATGATGAGTTAGTGTTTATCACACCAGAGAAACAGGAACAACTGAAGCGAAGCCAGGTGTTGCCCGGTGATATCATCTTGACCAAAGCTGGAGCGATTCTGGGATACTCTGCAGTTTTCCCTGATAGGTGGCCAGAAGGAAACATCACTTCACATTCTGTAAGCGTTCGTTGTAGGGACCTCGTGAGAAATCGGTATCTGTCGTTCTATTTGAAGTCTGAGTTTGGCAATCGGCAAATCTATCGCTGGGGCAGCAAATCAACGCGGCCTGAGCTGAATACCGAGGAGGTAGGGCATATCTTGGTAATTGTTCCACCTTTGGATGTTCAAGACGCCATTGCAGATAGAATGGACGCTGCTTACCAGCACAAGCGCCAGTTGGAGGCGGAAGCGAAGGCATTGCTAGAGAGCATTGATGGGTATGTATTGGGGGAGTTGGGCACGGACTGGGGCAAGCCGCCGGATCGGGGCAAGCCTGTAGGACACGAAGCTATTTGGTTTGGCACGCGGCGGCGGGATGTGAAGCGGCTGGACCCAAAGCGGTACCGCTATCAGCGAGAAGGGCCAACACCCAAAGGGCTTCGAAGATTGGGCGACCTGCTAACACGCCGGTTGGAGAAGGTGGACAGGAACAAGTACGCGTTCGAAGACCTGCAACTAGTCAGTCTGCACTTCGATGGCACCATGTCAGCGCGTGATGTGAAAGCCTGGCGCAAAGACATCAAAGGAACGCTGTGGTTCGCTTATCCTGGCGACCTGGTTTACTCCAAGATAGACGCTCGCAACGGTGCTATCGGGCTGGTGACTGACGAACTTGGGCGGGTAGCTGTGACCAGCGAGTATCCTGTCTATCGGGTTAAAGAGGGTGTTTTAGCCGAGTACCTGAAGGTTGTGCTACGCACACTGCAATTCACCGATCTGCTCAAGGCGATGGCCGCCGGGCATAGTGGTAGAAAACGGGTTCGACCTGGCGAGCTTGAAGACGTGTTCATCCCTGTGCCTTCGCTGGACCAACAGCAAAAGATTGCCGCCGAGATACAAAGAAGACGGGAACGGGCGCAGGCTCTGAGAGAGGAAGCAGAGCGAATACTGGCGGAGGCAAAGGCGGAGGTGGAGCGGATGATATTGGGGGAGGGAGAGGTATGATTTTCCTCGAGGCAGCACATGAAATTCTCAAACAAGCGGGCCATCCCCTACACTACAGAGAGATCGCCAGACGAGCTCTCGAACAAGGGCTCATCGAGAGCAGGGGCAAGACACCAGAGGCCACCATGAATGCTCAACTGGCCGTCAACATCAAACGGGCAGAGGAAAGCGGTCCGCCGTCTCCGTTCGTACGCGTTGATCGGGGCGTGTTCGGTTTAAGGGAGTGGGGAGAAGTTATGCCCCCACCACCGACCGCCGAAGAGCAACCCCAGCCATCCTACCTCAGCTACAAAGAAGCGGCTTTGCGAGCGCTGCGAGAGGTCGGTGAGCCTCTTAGCGCCCAAGAGATCACCCAACGGGCCATCGAGCAGGAACTCATCAATCCACAGGGCCTGACCCCCGACGCTACGATGGGCGCTCAACTCTACACTGACATCAATCGGCGGGGCATTGCCTCCCTCTTCCGCAAGGAAGGCCGCAACCTCTTCGGCCTGGCCGAATGGGAGAAGGAGGTCAGCGGTATCGCACGGCTCGCGGCACGTCAGCGGCAGGAAGTCAAACGCAAGTTGCACGAACGGCTTCTGACCATGCCTCCGGTCGAGTTTGAGCAACTCATCGGCCGCTTGCTGGGGGCGATGGGCTACGAAAATGTCACGGTGACCGGACGGAGCGGCGACGGGGGCATTGACGTGGTGGCCGGCATTGAGATCGGCATCCTTCAGTTGCGGACAGCGGTGCAGGTCAAGCGCATGAAGGGCAACGTTCAGCGTCCGGTGGTCAGTCAGCTCCGGGGTGACATGGCTCTGCTGGATGTGGATCAGGGGATGATCATCACCACCGGCGGCTTCTCCCAGGGTGCCAAGGATGTGGCCCGGGTGCGCAACGTGGCCCCCATTACCCTCCTTGATGGCGACCGCCTGACCGACCTGCTCATCGAGTACGGCATCAGTGTGCGTCGAGAAACAGTTGAGGTGTTGAGCTTCGATGAGGCGGGGTTGTACGGCGAGGAGATAGCGTAAATAGGCGGGAAGTTCCCCCCGCAGTGATTCATCTTATGAGGCCGAGATGCAGCGTGAGAAGTGCTACGACGTTTTCCTGAGCCACAACAGCGCCGACAAACCGGCGATGGAATACCTGGCCCAGCAACTGCGCCAGGCTGGCCTGAAGCCTTTCCTAGATCGCTGGTACTTGCTCCCCGGCTGTCCTTGGCTGGAAGCGCTGGAAGAGGCGCTGACGGCCAGCCGTGCCTGTGCTGTGCTCCTGGGTCCACAGGGGCTGGGCCGCTGGCAGCGGCGCGAGATGTGGGTCGCCCTGGACCGCCAGGCCCGTGACCCGACTTTCGCTGTCATCCCTGTACTGCTCCCTGGGAGCCAGGAAGTCCCGTCCCTCTTCTTGGCCTGTAACACCTGGGTGGATATGCGCAGGGGTATGGACGACGAAGTCGCCTTCCGCTGCTTGCTGGCAGGCATCCGGGGCGAGGCCCCCGGCCCCGAGATAGCCGACCTTATCGCCATAACCGTCCGCCCCTACGTCGGCCTGCGGGCCTTCCGCGAGGAGGACGCCCGTTTCTTCTACGGGCGGGAGGAGTTCACCAACAAGCTAGTGGAGGAAGTGGAGCGCTTGTCCTTCCTGGCCGTGGTGGGCGCTTCGGGGAGCGGCAAGTCATCGGTGGTGCGGGCCGGACTGGTGCCAGCGCTGCGGCGGGGGGAGGCCCAGGGTGACACCACCTGGGAGGTAGCTGTCTTCACCCCCGGTGATGCTCCTTTGCGCCGGCTGGCTGCGCCGTTGGTGGCCTTGCTGGAGCCGGAGATGGATGAAATAACCCGGCTGGGCAAGACGGCTGAACTGGCGGACTACCTCCGGGAGGGTAGGGTCAGCCTAGCCGAAGTGGTGGAGCGGGTGCTGGAGAAACAGCCCGGCACGGAGCGATTGCTGCTGGTGGCCGACCAGTTCGAGGAGCTGTTCACCCTGAGTCGGGACGAGGCGGAGCAGACGTTGTTCCTGGATCAGTTGTTAGCGGCGACTGCCGACCGGGGGTCGGTGATGGCGCTGCTGACCCTGCGGGGCGACTTCTATGGCCGCTGCCTGGAGCATCGCTCCCTGGCCGATAGGCTCAATGGGCGGGTGTTCAACCTGGGGCCGATGAAGCCGGAGGAGTTGCGCCGGGCCATCGAGGAGCCCGCCAAGGCTGTAGGGTTGCACTTCGAAGCCGGGCTGGCTGAGCGTATCCTGGAGGATGTGGCGGAGGAGCCAGGCGGACTGCCGCTATTGGAGTTCGCCCTGACCGGACTGTGGGATCGGCGACGGGCCAGCCTGCTGACCCACAAGGCCTACGAGGAGATTGGCGAGGTGGGTGGGGCCATCGCCCAGCGAGCAGAGATGGTTTTTGACCATTTCACGCCGGAGGAACAAGCGATGGCCCGGCGGGTGTTTAGCCGCCTGGTGCGGGTAGCTCGCCCGGAGGAGGGGACGAAGGACACCCGCCAGCAGGCCACCCTGGCCGAATTGGACGAGGCAACCAGGCCGGTGGTCAAAGCGCTGGCTGACGCTCGCCTATTGGTGGCAGGGTGGGATGAGGCAACGGGAGAGGAAATGGTGGAGGTGGCCCACGAAGCCCTAATCAGGGGCTGGGAACGACTGCGGCGCTGGCTAGACGAAGATCGGGAATTTCTGCTGTGGCGGCAGCGTGTGGGCGAGCGGTTGGACGAATGGCAAAAGGGCAAGGGGATGCTCCTACGCGATGCATCCCTGTCCGAGGCAGAACGCTGGCTGGCGGAGCGGGCAGGCGACCTGAACCT
>CAYUPJ010000055.1:0-21349 GCA_964446635.1 uncultured Anaerolineae bacterium | reverse complement strand
CTACTGCTCATCGCCTCAAACTCCTCAGTCCGGGCGGTTTGGCGCAAGTCAGCCAGCCAGCGCTGAAATCGCGCGATCCGTTCCTGCGTCACTTGTAGTTCTTGGTCGTTCCTAATCATGGAATCACCTCAACAATCCCCCGTTTGGAACCATCCCGTTTGATCTGCCAATATGCGACAAAGTCATCAATACTCTCGCTGAGCAGCAGTCCTGGGCGCACCCAGAAAATACTGACGCCGTACCTGGCCTGGGCCACGGCGTGATCAAAGAGCCCTTGTATTTCAATGGGGCAATCTTCCAGGCGGAAAGCATCGTCCATCACCAGCACCACATCCACATCGTTTGGATCCGGCTTGGCGGTAACGTAGCTGCCAAAGATGATGAATCGCTGAAGGTGCCCTGTGCGCTCAACCAGTGCGTGGACGTGCTGCAAACGCCAGCCTAAGCAGGCCTTCCACTGTACGGCGGGCAGTAACTTTATCCAGCAGACACCGCGTCGGGTCGGACATCCAGCTCCTCAAGCTCTTCCAGGTCTATCCCAGCCCACTCATCCCACAGCCGGGCTCGATCCTCGTCCGGTAGATCCATATACTGCCCCAGTGTCAGATCGCCCAGGAAGGGCTCGGTCGGCGATAAGAATTGGCCGCCTAGCGCCTGCATCACTTCCGCCCGCACTCGCTCCACAGCAGTACGGATCTCACCTGGCGTTCGAGACGGTGCCTGTATGGTCGCCTGGCGCAACTCGGGTACTAGCTTGAGCAACCGTTGCCGCTCGGCCGGCCCCATCTGCTTGATCACAACCGCCACCTGTTCGACACTCACCGGTAAGGCGAATGTGGATCCAGACCTGCGCTTCTCTCCTACCTCTAAGCGTTCCATATTCCTCCTCCTCCGCTCTTCAGCTCCCGTGCTCCTCCGCTTCCCTGCTCCTCTGCCTGTCCTGAGCTTGTCGAAGGATGCCCGTCGTCAAGCGTCAGCGCCGCCCGGCAGTTTTGCGGCTCTCGCAGGTCCAGCAGCAGGAACTCATCCGCCGCCGCCGGCGCAAATTCGTGCTCCTTGATATCCACGCCGCGAACCCAATAGCCTTCATTCTTGAGCTTCTTGACGAGATGCCCACCTATGAAACCGCCCGCGCCACAGACCAAGGCCCTTTTCATGCGATCTGCCCTCCTCTACACAACGTCTTTACCATCCGCTCCGCCGCCTGTCCTGAGCCCTGTCCTGAGCTTGTCGCTTGTCCTGAGCCTTGTCCTGAGCTCTGTCGAAGGGTTGTCGAAGTGAAGGGCTGTCGAAGGGTCCGCCCATCTTAAAGGTCAGGGCGATCCAGCATTAGGCTGACAGTTCAGCACATTCCGTACAGTCTGCACAATCGCTGGCCGATTGCTACCACAAGTTGGTTAGTACCGAGCGACTTGGTCAGGCAAGCAACATGCGCATTGGTTGTAAAGCACGAGTGAATGGGTTCAAGACCAGCCCGAGGACCTCTAAGGTAACCACACCCAAGAGCGACTCGTCGCCAGGCTCTCCGAGAATCACAGGAGTATGGCCTTCTCCCTGAGGCAGCGCAATGTGGCACTCGGACACCTGGCGCTCGATAGAGGTGCCATCAGCCAAAGTGAAGGTAACAGATCGCTTCGGCGACAACTCTATCGCCCGCCAGTCCTTATGCGGTAGCAACGTGTAGGTTGCACCGCTGTCCACCAGAAAGCGCACGACGGCCTGCTTGCCAGCCGGACCAGTAACGACGCCTTCGATATAAATTATTCCCATAGCCTGAGGTCTCCTTTCCTGTTCTGCCAGGTGCATTTCAGTTCTGGGGCAAATGTCATTGCGAGGGCGCGGTGTATCCGCCCGAAGCAATCTCCAACGTGTGTAAGGGATTGCTTCGTCGCAAAAAGCGCTCCTCGCAATCTCTTTGCCTCCTTCCATCAATGGATTCGCATTGCGCTTTCAAGTCGAGGATAGGGATCATCCTTGTTTCCTTGCCCGACTATCAGGCGGCAATCATCCGCTAGCTCGTCACGGGTTGCCTACGCACACCGTCCCTTTGGCAAAATCAAGCTCGACCTGTGCTCCTGCTCCCCTGCTAAGCCGGGGACATTTCGGCAAGCGAAGGCGTGAGCATGACTTCAAATTGAACCTTGTGCCGCAATACTTCCGAGGCATCCAACACTTCAATGCCCAGCAACTTACCCTGCCTATCGAAATCAGCATGCACGCCGGGCACCACGGTCTCGGTCCTCGCCGCTCTCTCCCCTGGAAGACCAAACCAGATATACAATAGATCCCGAACCGAATCATATTCAATTTTCATCTCAACCTACCCCCTTGGGAAACCTTGCCCATACCGGGCCTTCGCCGTCAGCAAGATAAGTCCCTCAGGTGATCCGAACCTTTCCCCCTTCCATCTTCCCCCCTGCCCCCTTGCTCCCCTGCGCCTCTGCTCCCTTGCTCCTCTGCGTCTCACCAGGGTGCAGACACTGTACATACGCCGCCCCATCACCAAAAAGCGTGCTGCCGGCCGACCTGCTTCCGAACAGCACGCTTCCTGAAATCTGTCTTCGGCAGCCCGGCCATCCTATTGGCTGATAGCTGATGGCCAATGGCTGATAGTAATTTGCCATCTGCTATCAGCCATTTGCTATCAGCCATCTGCTATCTGCTATCCGCCATCTGCCATCAGCCACCTGCCATTCGCCAACGTAGACCCGTGGCTTTGTGCCCCCCCCTTTCGATGGGTTTGCCTTTAGCGGACCTTATGCAATTGGGGAGTGCCTTTGCTTTGTGCATTTACATTATAACAAATCGCTCTGCCTTTGTCAAGGACAAAGAGGGAAGATAAGGTTAAGATCAGGTTAAGATCTGGTTAATGCTTTCCTCTCGCAGGCTACCCCACCTCTTGCATCTAAAAGTATACCATCGTTTGATCTATTTGGGCATGAAATCGGCGTAAAGCTGGCGTGAATTTTGCGTGAAATGAAATGTGCCAGAACTTCGCCCCTGATGACGTTCAATTCATCGTCCAATTCCTCATAGCCTATTAGCAGCCATTCTCCAGCGTATTTTTCCTGTATTTCCTGTACGCTCATCAATTCAGTCATATATCACCTCTTCTCTTTGTCGCAGGAAGTCTCCTCCCCCCATCCTTCAAAATACTCCACCAGAAATGCCCCAAACACCCCCACCATCAGCCCCAGCACTCCGGCGATGGCGATGTTCTGCCTCTTCTTGGGACCCACGGGATATTTGGGCTCGATGGCGGGCACGGCGAAACGTACCTCGGTGTCCGTCACCTGAACAGCAACTCCTACTTCTGCCTCTTTGCGGGCCAATGTCTGGTAGGTCTCCCAGACCAAATCGCGGGCCTGGGTCAGCTCCCGCTTCCTGGCCTCCTCCCGCTCCAGTTGCTCCTGGAGCTGCAAGATCTCCTGCTGGAAAGTCCTCTCGTCTATGCGCGATTGGACCTCCTCCCGCCTGACCTCCAGGATAGAGAGTAGAGCCTCGAGGTTATGTGCCTGTTCTTCGGCACTGCCCTCCAGACTTGCCCTCTCATTAAAAGCAAGCTGAAGTTGAACTGGCAATCCAGGCGATAACAACGTAAAGGCGCTCGCCTGCAGAAGCATGATGGAGAGACCATTCCCTGTTCCCGTGGGGGAAGACGAATTCCCCTGGCGCAACTGATCCCGCAACGCCCTGGCGTCGGCGATGAGCCGATCGAGCTGCTGCTTAGTAGTGTAGTAGTCAGCCAAGGTGTTCTGCCTGGCTCCTATCTCTTGGGTGAGGGTGTCAATCTGGTTATCTCCCTTGAACCGGGCCAAAGCCTCCGCGGCCTTCTGGTAGCTATTGTCAGCCTCAGCAACCTGGGCCTGGATGTTCGTTGGCAATTGGGCTACCTCACTGTACAACTCGTTAACGTACCTTTCATAGGCCTCCCCCCAGGCGTTGGCGATGGCCACGATTTTGCTGGGATCATCCCCCTTGACTTTGATGCCAATTAGATCGCCGTTAGCCTCCGTCTCTACTATCCCCAGGATGGTGTTCACATCTCGCTCCCCAGGTTCCAAGCCGGATCCCAGCTTGTTAACCACCTCCGCAGCCACCGAGCTGCTCCTCACCAGCGCCTCCAGGGCCTTGCGCCGTGAGACGATATCCTCCTCTGTTAATGTGCGATACTTAGGCTCGAAAGCGACCTCCGACCTGGACTTGACGACGACCACACTTGCTTTAACCTCGTAGACCGGTGGCAAGAGAAAGAAGCTGACGATGGCCGCTGTGACCACCGCCGCCAGGGTGATACCCAGGATCCATTTCCAGCGCCTGACGATGACGTTGATATATTCTCGCAGATCAATCTCTTCTTCCATAGACATTTTCCTCCAGTATTGGCTTGGGCAGTTCATCGGTTATTATAGTATGATTATGATTCCTGGTCAAGAATGGAAGTGACTTCCATCTATGCCGTCGGCCTGAAGTTGATGTGTAGGATCGAAATGGCCCTTTTTTGCACTATATAGTATAATACAATGGCCGACATCATCCGAGCCTCCCTGAGCTGGGCACAAATCTCGAAAGGAGTACATTCATATGTTACCCATGATAGGTCAACATCCATTCACGAAGAAGTGGCATCTTCTGCGCGTCCCCGTCCGGCTGGGGATTGCGCTCGTGCTTGTGCTGCTAACCGCCCTTACCATCAGCGCTCAAGCCCCAACGGCAACCACCGGCGCTGCTACGGGAGTAGGTTCAACCGATGCCACCCTAAACGGCACGGTGAATGCCAATGGTGCGTCCACTACGGTTTATTTCGAGTATGGGTTGGACACCAATTACGGTAGCACCTGGACCGCGGACCAGAGCCCGGTGACCGGCAGCACAGACGCGGCAGTAACTGCAACCCTCAGCGAGCTTACGCCCAACACCACCTATCATTACCGTGTAGTGGCCACCAATGCCAACGGCACCACCTATGGCGCGGACATGACCTTCACCACGCTGCCGATGGCCCCCACCGCCACCACTGATTCGGCTTCGGCAGTAGGAACCACCACTGCCACGCTAAACGGCACGGTGAATGCCAATGGTAGCAGCACCACCGTTACCTTCCAGTATGGCCTCAGTACCAGCTACGGCACCACCGTCACCGCAGACCAGAGCCCGGTGACCGGTTCCACCGATACGGCAGTGAGCAAAGCCATTACCGGTTTGACCAACGGCCTCACCTATCATTACCGGGTGGTGGCGGTAAACGCTGGCGGTACCACCTACGGCGCGGACATGACTTTTACCGCCGGGGCGACTCCGCCCACGGCCACCACCAATACAGCCACTGCCGTTGGCACCACCACAGCCACGCTAAACGGCACAGTGAATGCCAATAATAACACGACTACCGTAACCTTCCAGTACGGTTTGACTACCGCCTACGGCAGAGCCATCGAAGCAAACCCCAGTACGGTCACAGGTTCCTCGAACACAGCGGTTAGCGCATCTCTTTCCGATCTACTTCCTAACACGACGTATCATTACCGGGTGGTGGCGGTCAACGCAGGCGGTACCACCTATGGCGCGGACATGACGTTTACCACCGGCGGTTCAGTCCCCACTGCCACCACCGATGCAGCCTCCGCTGTAAGCAGTACCGGGGCCACGCTAAACGGGACGGTGAATGCCAATAATGACAACACCACCGTCACCTTCGAGTACGGTTTGACCACCGCCCACGGCACCACGGTGACCGCCGATCAAAGTCCGGTTACCGGTGGCAGCAACACCGCGGTGAGCAAAGCCATTACCGGCTTGACCAACAACACTACCTATCATTACCGAGTGGGGGCGCAGAACAGTTCAGGGACCACCTATGGTGCGGACATGACCTTTTACACGGGTACAGCAGCACCCACGGCCACCACCAATGCGGCTTCCTGGGTAGGCCCCACAACTGCTACCCTAAACGGTACGGTGAATGCCAAAAATAACAGTACCACCGTCACCTTTGAGTACGGCTCGACTACTGCCTACGGCAGAATCGTCAGTGCAAACCCAGGTACAGTTACCGGTTCCTCGAATACAGCGGTTAGCGCATCCCTTTCCAATCTATCTCCCGACACGACGTATCATTACCGGGTGGTGGCTCAGAATGCCCTCGGCACCACCTATGGCGCCGACATGACCTTTACCACCGGACTGCGGCTGGACTATGGCGACGCGCCGGACCCGAGCTATCCGACGTTGCTGGCAAGTACGGGAGCGAGCCACGGTCTGGGTAGCGGCGTGTACCTGGGCGACTGCGTGGACGCGGAGGACGACGGCCAGCCCACGGCCGGTGCAGATGGCGACGACACGGCCACGGGCGAGGTCTACGGCAGTGGCCCGTGCGATGACGACGAGGACGGCGTGACCTTCACCACCCCGTTGTACATCGGCGCGATGGCGGACGTAGACGTGACTGCCAACGCGGCCTGCACGCTGAGCGCGTGGATTGACTTCAACGACGACGGCGACTGGGCGGACGCCGGCGAGGAGCTGTTCCCTGGTGGTCAAGCCCTCGCAGCCGGTGTCAACAGCCTGAGCTTTGCGGTCCCGGCCGATGCGGCAGTCGGCGGCACCTACGCCCGCTTCCGCTGCACCACCGACGGCGCAGTGACGTTCACCGGTCAGGCGTCAGATGGTGAGGTCGAGGATTACCTGGTGACGGTCGAGACCGGCCTGGATCTTGGCGACGCTCCGGACCCCAGCTATCCCACGCTGCTGGCCAGCACGGGAGCGAGCCACGTTCTGGGGAGAAGCGTGTACCTGGGCGCCTGTGTGGATGCGGAGTTGGATGGCCAGCCCTCGGCGGGTGCGGACGGCGATGACACGACCAGGGGCGTGGCCTACGGCACCTGCGTGGGCGGTGACGACGAGGACGGCGTAATCTTCACGACCTGTTTGCGCATCGGCGTAGGGGCGAACGTGGATGTGGTGGCCAACGCGGCCTGTACGTTGAGCGCGTGGGTGGATTTTGACGCCGACAGTGAATGGTCGGATGCTGGCGAGGAGCTGTTTCCCGGTGGTCAGGCCCTCGTGGCCGGGGTCAACAGCCTGAGCTTCGCGGTTCCGGCCGATGCGGTGGTTGGCACCACCTACGCCCGCTTCCGCTGTACCACCGATGGGGCGGTGGAACCCAACGGTCAGGCGTCAGACGGTGAGGTCGAGGATTACCAGGTTATCGTTAAGGATCCGACCCTTTGCCCGGCAGATCTTGATGGTAACTGCTGGGTGAACACCGCTGACTTAAGCATCCTGATCTCACAGTGGGGAGAATGTGAGGGGTGTCTAGCTGATCTCAATGGTAATGGATGGGTAAACACCGCTGACCTAAGCATCCTCATTTCACAGTGGGGAGAGTGCCCTTGATCTCCCAGCCCTTTACGGGAGAGTAGGGCTCACTGAAAACAGGGAGGGATTCAGATGTGGCGATATGGAACGAGCGGCCCACCATTTTTGATGATCGGGACGCGAGTGGTCTTTGCGATTGCCTTGCTCCTTCTGCTCACCTCATCCATCTTGGCATCACCACTTCAGCAGAATTGCGCTACCATGGCTTTCAGTCCTACAACTGTCTCAGACGCTCAGGTTGGGGACATCGTCATACTCCAGGTGCGCCTGGATGCTGATGGGGTGACCTTCGATGCGGTGGGATTCCTCATCAGCTTTGATCAAACGCTTCTTCAAGTGGTCAACGGCGCAGGCGACCCGGCCTTTCAGATTGAGGCAGGCAACCTTCCAGGCTTCAACGCAGTGAATACCGCCTCGAACATTGAAGGGACCATCGAGTTCTCTCAAGCCATCATCGGGGGGCAGGCTGGTGGCGCCTTCACGGTGGCGACCATCCGCCTCAAGGTGATGACGGCCTTGCCCGCGGAGGGGACGCAAGTTGCGTTCGTAGGCAGGCAGAGCAAGCACACGGGGGTCTTCGAGGCAGGCGCCGACAAATTGTGTGAAGACCACCAGTCGGCGACAATAATGGGAACGACCGCCCCCTGCTATGACTTCCAACCGCCGACTGGGGTGGACATCGGTGACATCATGCTCGTGGCCAGCCGATGGGGCAATGAGGTCGGTGATGGGCTATATGACCCGACCTATGATCTGGACCACGATGGGGACATTGACATCGTAGATGTCATGCTCGTAGTCATCCACTGGGGTGAGACATGTCCTTTAATGAGGCTAGGCCATGTCTTCTCTCAAAGTTCTCTCCCAGGTGAAATTGGCCGCCAGGCACTTCTCTGTCCCTTGCCGGGGTGAGCAAGCGGGCGGCACAAAATATTCAGGAGGCAAAACAATGTCACATCAACGTCTTTCTATTCGCTACGGAACGCAGGTGGTACTTGGCATCATCTTACTTCTTTTGCTCGCTTTGCCCATTTTGGCATTGCCGCTTGAGCAGAATTGCGCCACCATGGCTTTTAGTTCCACATCTGCCTCGGTCGCCCAGGTTGGGGACATCGTCATGCTCCAGGTTCCCCTGGATGCTGATGGAGTGACTTTCGATGCGGTAGGATTCCTGATCAACTTTGATCAAACGCTCCTTCAAGTGGTTGATGCCGCAGGCGATCCGGCCTCCCAGGTTGAGCCAGGCGACCTTCCAGGCTTCAATGTAGTGAATACCGCCTCGAATACTCAAGGGGCCATCGAGTTCTCCCAGGCCATCATCGGGGGACAGGCTGGCGGGGCCTTCATCGTCGCCACCATACGCTTCAAGGTGATGGCGGCCTTGCCAGCGGGTGGCACGCAAGTGACGTTTATCAATGGGCAAGGGAACACGGGAGTGTTTCAGGCAGGTCAGCAGCTCCTGTGTGAGTTTCCTGAGCCAGCGACGATCACCTGGCGGTTCACCCTCAACGTGAGCAAAGTGGGGACCGGGACGGTGACCAGCGACCCCGGCGGGATATTTTGCGGCACAGACTGCACAGAAGACTACGTCGAGAACACCGTCGTCACCCTGACAGCCCACCCGGGTGTCCAATCCTACTTTGTTGAGTGGAGCGGGGACTGCGCCGGTACGGAGCCCACCACCACAGTCACCATGGTGGACGACGACAAGACCTGTACTGCCACCTTCGGCTACCCCGTGGGCGGCATCGCCGTGCCGGTGAACAAGCTGGGGCTTCTGACCCCGTGGCTGGGGCTGGCGGCATTGGCCTCCTTCGCTGCCCTCACGGTCGTGCTGGTCAGGAGGCGCAGAAGCGCGTAGACCTGACAGGTTTCAAAAACCTGTCAGGTCTGTCGAGGCAAAAGGTTCTGGCAGATGGTTCGCCAGAACCTTTTGTTTTCACATTTAAAGGAAATCGTTTCTGTATTGCGTCCCTATTCCGTTCCTCCCTGCACCAACGACGTCACCAACGCTTCCAGCGCCGCCACCCGCTCCTCCAGGTCGGCGTTCTGCTGCTTCATCGCCGCGATTTCGGCATCTTTTTCGGCCCTTAGCTCCTTAACGGCCTCAATCAGCACACCCGTCAGTCTGCCATAATCCACGGCCCTGTAATCCTCATCGCCCCACGTGGTCACCAGCTCTGGAAACACAGCCTCCACTTCCTGAGCGATCACGCCAATCTCCCTATGCCCCGTCGAGCGGCCCAGCGACTCATACAGGTCGTTCCAGTCGAACGACACCCCCCGCACCTTCTCCAGCTTCTCCAGCACATCGGTTAGCTGGGTGACATTGGTCTTGAATCTGGCATCGGATGAGGTGGGAAAACTCGAGGCATGGGCTGAGCCGGCAACATCCAATTTGTACGCCGGGCCCGTTGTCCCAATGCCGACGTTGCCAGTTGTAGCAATCGCCAATCTAGTCACCGGGACCACGCGATCAGTTATGCGAAACTGACCATTATTAACCTCGAATTCCCAACTGTAGTTAGAGTTGTCAGTTTCGTACATTGCGAACTGTTGCTTAGTTCCGTAAACAGCCACAGTATTAGCTGCATTACCAGCACCGCCTATCGCTAGAAGGGGATTCGGCCCCGTCGTCCCAATCCCAACCTTCCCATCATCAGTCACGATGAAGTTCACGTCGGGGTCGGGGGCGGTGTTTTGGACGTGGAATAGCCCCTCAGGCGACCACGTCCCAATCCCCACTCTCCCGCCGGACTTGAGGCAGAGGGTGTTGGTGGGTGTGTTGGGCTGGATCCTGAAGGGCAGCTTGGAGCCATTGGTGGTGTCGCGGATGAAGAAGTTGGACTCGTTGCCGGCCACGTCCCACGTTTGGGCCGTCCATCCTCCTGAGCTGTCTTGCTCCAGCCGGACAGATGGTGTATCCGAATCTTTGACGTGCAACTCCAGCACTGGTGTGGAGGTCCCGAAACCGACATTGCCATAATCGTCAACATAGAGAGAGTTGCTCGGGGCTCCGGCTTCGATGGTGAAGGGCGTTTTCCCGTGATCTATGTCGTCAATGGAGAACCTATTGGCCCCGCCACTGGCGCTGTCGTTGGCCGTAATCTGCCAGTCGTTGCTGGCAAAACCTGCGGTACTGCTGGTATCCTCGAACTTGATCCGCAGATTGTTCTCCTTCAGCTTGATGGTGTCAAAGCCGAAGTTCTCAGTTCCATCGGTCACGCAGTCAAAGCCGGTGCACAGGCTGCCCGTAATGATCACGTCGTCCGCGTGAACAATGTCAGCCAGTTCCCACTGGGCGGTATCCTCTCCATGGTCACCGCCTTCCACTGCGTCTTGGGTCACAAAGCCTCCATTGAGGATGGAGAAACTCCCCGACTGCACCAGCGCTTCTCCGCTGCTCTTCGGTGGTGCAAGGCCCCTCTGCGACTCATCGTACTCGGTCGGGACTTCTACCTTGGCCGGGAGAAGCAGGAGTTCGTAGTTGTAAACACCGTCCGGCAGCGCCTTGCCCCAGCCATCCACAGGCTTGAAGGTGGGGTGGGCGCCCGATGGATACTCCTGTCGCAAGTACCAATCGCCTGGCCCTGCGATGGTCAAAACCAGCCCACCATTCTCGGCTTGCGCCTCCCAGGAGATCACGCCTGGCTCAATCTTCACGGTTGCGATGGGGCCTCGATCCGGTTCCCCAGCTATGGATGTTGAGCCCCCTACCAAGGTGAGCAGCAACAGGCAAACTGTGATGAACGATATGAGGGTGATCCTATTCTTCTTCATTGTTAATCCTCCTTGTAATGAATGTTTGAGGGTTGGCCTGCCTTCGCCTTCCCTTCAGTGCAAGACGATTATACACTAGAACGCAAACCATGTCAATGTCTTTTATTGCCTTGTCACCTAGATTCTGGTATAATCAGAACTGTCGGGCGTTGAGTGAATGGACCGAAGCGTCTACAAATTCCATAAGGATTTGGGAGGAATAGCTTGATAACCTATCTGGTAACCGGTTGCGCCGGATTCATAGGCTGGAAGGTGTGCGAGTTCCTGCTGGCTGAAGAGCATGCTCTGTCGCCTGCGCCTTGGGCAGGCCAGGGACAAGGCTCAGGATGCCATGTGGTGGGTGTGGACAACCTGAACGACGCCTACGATGTGCGCCTGAAGCGGTGGCGACTGGCGCAGCTCGAGGGCCGGCCCGGCTTTGACTTCCATCGCCTCGACCTTACGGACCGAGCCGCCCTTTCGGGCTTGTTTTCGCAATTTGCCACTCGAGATCCGCCATTCAGCGCAGTCATCAATCTAGCAGCGAGAGCAGGGGTGCGACAGAGCGTGCAGAACCCGTGGGTCTACTTCGAAACCAACGTCACTGGCACACTGAACCTGCTGGAGTTGTGCCGGGAGTTTGGAGTCAAGAAATTCGTGCAGGCGTCCACGTCTAGCCTGTACGGGGCCAACAACCCCCAGCCCTTCCGGGAGGATGCCAACACCGATAGGCCGCTCTCGCCTTATGCCGCTTCGAAGAAAGCGGCAGAGGTGCTATGCTATACGTATCACTACCTGTACGGCATGGACGTGACGGTGCTGCGCTATTTCACTGTCTACGGCCCGGCGGGACGGCCGGACATGAGCCTGTTTCGCTTCGTGCAGTGGATCAGCGAGGGACGGACGGTGATGGTGTATGGCGATGGCAAGCAGTCGCGGGATTTCACCTACGTGGACGACATTGCCCAGGGCACGATAGCTGCCCTGAAGCCTTTGGGCTACGAAGTGATCAACCTGGGTTCAGACCGGCCAGTCATGGTGATGGACGCTATCCGGCTGGTGGAGGAACTGGTGGGGAAGAAGGCGACACTGGTGTACAAGCCGCGCCATCCCGCGGATGTGCCGGCAACGTGGGCCGACATCGGCAAGGCAGAGCAGTTGCTGACCCTTCGACCAGGCTCAGGGCAGGCCCTTCGACCAGGCTCAGGGCAAGGCTGGCGGCCACAGACACAATTCAGGGAAGGGGTGGCCCGGCTGGTTGCCTGGTATCAAGAGAATCGCGACTGGGCGAGGGAGATAGCAACCCAACGGAACCCAATGGCGCTATACAACGTCTTATAACCAGAAATGAGTAACAAGTCGCCTGTCACCTCGTTGACCCGTTGACTCGTTACCTCGTTCACTTCAACTCAGGAGGTGCAAGATGTTACGCAAACTCACACTATTGGTTCTACTCATCGCCGTCCTTCCGGCTTGTGCCCGACGCCCCATCCCTACCCCGGAGCCGGTAAGCGCCTACATGGCCCTGGCCCCGGCCCGGATGTACGCCGGGGAGAGACAGGCGGTCAGTCTGTCCCTGTGGGCAAAGGACCGGCCAACGTCGGGCTGGGTGGAGATCAGCCTCCACAAGGGGGGCGAGCAAATCCTGCGGGAGAAGGAGTTTGTCTCCGGCAAGGAGACCATCCCGTTCCAGGTTCCATCGCAGCCTGGCCAGTACGACCTGGTGGTGTCTGGGCCAGGCTTCGAGGACAAGGCGCAGGTGCAAGTCGCTGATGGTCTACTCATCTTCCTGGAGACGGATAAGCCCATCTACAAGCCCGGCCAGCAGATCGAAGCCCGCATCATCACCCTGGACTCGGAGCTCCTCCCCAAGCCGTCCCTGGTGACTATCGAGGTGCTGGACGCCAAGGGCATCAAGGTGGCTCGCCAAGAGGTGGACACCGACGAGTATGGCATGGGTCACTTCTCGCTACCCCTCTCGACCGAGCCCAATCTCGGTACGTGGAAGATCACCGCTTCGGTTGGGGAGCAGAAGGCGCAAGTGGACGTGCGGGTCGAAAAGTACGTCCTCCCCAAGTATGAGGTCAAGGTGGAGCTTCCGCGGGAGTGGTTCCTTCCCCAGGAAGCCATCCAGGGGACCGTCGCCGCCGAGTACAGCTTCGGCAAGAAAGTGGTGGGAGAGTTGATGATCACGGCCCTCCGCTACGTGGGCCAGTGGGAGGAATTCGCCCACTTCACCGCCGACATAGATGGCCAGGCCTCCTTCGAGATTCCCCCCGTGGGCTACGTGGCCGGCGTCCCGGCCCAGCGCGGCATGGGGAACGTTCAGCTTGAAGTGGTCGTGCAGGAGAAGGCCACCGGCTACGAGGAGAAGACCACCCGCCTCCTCACTATCTCCCCCAGCGAGCTCTCCCTGCAGCTCATTCCGGAGGGCTCTTCCTTCAAGCCCGGCCTTCCCTTCAACTTCCTGCTGGTGACCGAGACGCCGGATAACCAGCCAGTAGACACTGACGTGGAACTCTCCATCACCTATCTGGACAAGGACTTCCAGTACTTCGACCAGGAGATGCAGAGAGTTCAGACAGAGAAGGGGAAGGCCCTGGTCAAGGCCACCCCGCCCAGCGGCGCCATCGCCCTGGAAGCCCAAGCCCAAGCTGGCGACGCCTACGCCTGGAAGATGGTCCAGGCAGGTTATTCTCCCTCCGGCCACTTCATCCACCTGGAGCAGGTTAGTAGCGGCCCGCTGGCGGTAGGCGGGAAAGCCGAGTTCAAGGTGCACTCCACCAAGGAAGCGGCCACTTTCTACTACGAGGTGCTCTCGCGGGGCAGGGTGGTGTTCACCGACTATACCCGCTCGGATACGATCTCGTTTCAGCTCACCCCGCTCATGGCCCCCTCCTCCAAGCTGCTGGTCTACCAGATCCTGCCCAACAGCGAGGTGGCCGCCGACTGGCTCCCCTTCGACGTTGCGGGGGACTATCCCCACCGCCTCTCGGCTACCTTCAGCCAGGATGAGGTGGGGCCCGGTGATGAGCTGGACATCCAGGTCCAGGCCGAGGGCCAGTCCAGAGTGGGCCTGGCGGTGGTGGACCGCTCGGTGTACATCCTGGCCGAGAACCGCCTCAACCTGCAGCAGGTCTTCGACGAGCTGGAGAAGCTCTACATGGAGCCCCAGGTGGAGCTCCACGAGGCGCAGTGGATGCCCACGATCATCACCCCAGGCGCTTGGGAGACCTTTGAGCAGGCGGGCATGGTGGTGCTGACCAACCGGAACCTCCCCACGGGGAAGGAATACGAGAGGCCAGAGAGGGAAATGCTCGTCGAGAAGGGAGTGGTCGAGACCGTGGTGGTCGAGAAGGAGGTGGTCTTGGAGGCGCCTATGGCTATGGCCACCCCCGCCCCTGCTTCTGCCGCTGGCGCCCCTGCAGGGCTGGCCGAGGTGCAGAGGGTGCGCCAGTTCTTCCCTGAGACGTGGATCTGGACCACTCTCGATACCGACCCCGACGGCAAGGGAAGCCTCACGGTAGTCGCCCCCGACACTATCACTACCTGGCAGATGCGCGCGGTGGGGATCTCCAAGGAGAAGGGCCTGGGCCTGGCCGAGGATCAGCTCAGGGTGTTCCAGCCCTTCTTCCTCACGGTTGACCTGCCCTACTCCTGCATCCGTGGCGAGGAGTTCCCGGTCAGGGTCGCCCTGTACAACTACCTGGAGGAGCCCCAGGAGATCTACGTGGAGATCGAGAAGGCGGAATGGTTCGAGCTGCACGATGAGCCCACCAAGGTGATCACCATCCCCGCTGGCGACATCGGGGGCGTATCCTTCGACATCCGCCCGAACTCCTTGGGCAGCCAAAAGGTCAAAGTCACCGCCCGCAGCACCCAGGCCGCCGACGCGGTGATCAAGGACATCATCGTCGAGCCGGAGGGCGTCCAGCGAGAGGAGGTAACGAACCTGGTTCTCGCCGCGCCATCCTCTAAGGTGCTCAGCACCGCGCTGCCCGCTGGCATCGTGGAGGGCTCGGCCCGCGCCTATCTGGCCGTGACCGCCAGCTACCTGGCCCAGACCATCGAGGGCCTGGAGGGGCTGCTCATCATGCCCTTCGGCTGCGGGGAGCAGAACATGCTGGGCCTGGCCCCCGACGTCTTCATCGCCAAATACCTGGAGGAGACCGGCCAGATGAAGCCTGAGGTGATGGCCAAGGCCGAGCTCCTCATGACCACCGGCTACCAGCGCGAGCTGACCTTCATGCGCTCCGATGGCAGCTTCTCCGCCTTCGGCCAGGAGGATCCGGAGGGAAGCCTCTTTCTCACCGCCTTCGTGCTCAAGACCTTTGCCCAGGCCTGCCCTGAGCCTGGTCGAAGGGCCCAGGGGCTGATCTACGTGGACCCCCAGGTTCTCAGTTCCACTCAGGACTGGATCATCCAGCACCAGAACGCCGACGGCTCCTTCGATCCGGTGGGCTTCGTCCATCACCAGGAGATGATGGGAGGTCTGACAGGTAAGAACGCTCTCACGGCCTACGTGGCCATCGCCCTCCTGGAGGCTGGCGAAAAGGAGGCCTCGGGAGCCGCGCTTCGCTACCTGGCAGAGGAGCTTTCGGCCATCAACGACCCTTACACCATGGCCCTGGTGACTTATGCCCTGGAGCTTGGCGAAAGTCCTGTCAGGGATAGGGCTTATGAGAAGCTTATGGACCTGGCCGTGGAGAACGAAGATGGTCTCCACTGGGCGGTAAGCAAGGTCGGGGAACCGCAGGGGAGTCTGGCGGTGGAAGCTACAGGCTACGCGCTGATGGCGCTGCTCGAGCACGGCGATCCGCTCAACGCCAGCCGGGCGGCCCGATGGCTGGTGATCCAGCGCAACGCCTTCGGTGGATTTAACTCGACCCAGGATACGGTGGTGGGCATCCAGGCCCTCACCGCCTTCGCTGCCGGTAGCCGCGCCGATGTGGACCTGGTCGTGGAAGTCCAGACGGGGGGGACCATGAAGCAACTCCGCATCAACCCCGAAAACTACGACGTGCTGCAACTGGTGCAGCTTCCCGTGGGCGAAGACGTGGCCATCTCGGTAGCGGGGAAAGGCCAGGCCGTGGCCCAGTTGGTGCTGCGCTACAACCTCCCCCAGGCGGAGAAGGAGGCAGAGATCTTCCACATCAACGTGGACTACGACACCCAGCAGGTGGAGGTCAACGACCGCATCGAGATCGGGGTGAAAGTGGAGTTCGATCCGCCCCTGCCCATTGAGGCTGGGATGACGGTCCTGGACATCTCGGTGCCCACCGGCTTCGTGCCCGTGGAGGAGAGCATCCAGAAAGTGGTAGAGGCCGAGCCGCGGATCAAGCGCTACGACGTGGCCGCCCGCAAGGTCATCTTCTACATCGAGGACATGGCACCGGGGGATGAAGTGGAGTTCGAATTCGAGGCCCTGGCCAGCTACCCCGTGAAGGCCAAGGGCGTGACCTCTCAGGTTTATGCCTATTACAAGCCGGAGTGGAAAGGAGAAACCCTAAGCCAGTCGGTGGTGGTAAGCGAATAGCTCTGCTGAAATAAGGTGCCAGGCACTTCCGAAAACCCACCTATCTCAACACCGAGGATAAGTTGGAGGGTGCTTTTGCGTGAAATCCCCAGCGAAAGTGCCTGGCACCTGAATGCCCAAGAAGCCACCTGTGTCAAACGCAACCGGGTGGCTTTTGCAATTGCCAAAGGAGTTGAAATCTGCTATACTATACTTGGCAGCCAAAGAAAAGGGATTGTTGATTGCGAAATATCTGTTCATCCCCTTTGCCGCGCCCAACGTCATCTCCACGGTTCACGATGTTACCCTGCCCGAGGTGCGCTCGACGGCTTTGGCCGTGCAATACTTCATCGAGTCGGCTGGAGCGGCCACAGCTCCCCTCCTGGCCGGGCTCATCGCCGTGCGCTCTTCCTTGCACGACGCCATCCTCATCGTCTGCGAGATCACCTGGGTACTGTGTGCCATCTTCTTCGCTGTGGTCGCCTACCTGGTGCCGCGTGACATCGAGGCCCTGCGCCAGGCCATGCGTGAGCGGGCGGAGATGGAAAGGCGAGCAATTCGGTGACTTGAATACGTATGATGAACTGGTTGCCCAAGAATACATGAAGCAGATTTAGAAGAGGAGAATCATGCTACCACAGGTTGAAGTGAAGCAAAAGCAACTGGCCGACTACGGCCCCATCGTTGGCGAAGAGGCCATTACAGAGATCCGTGCCCTGGCCGAACCCGTGCGGGGAGCGCGCGTCGTCCACATCAACGCCACGGCCTTCGGCGGCGGCGTAGCCGAGATGCTGGTCACGCTGGTGCCGCTGATGCGCGACGTAGGGCTCGATGCCGGGTGGCAGGTCATCGAGGGCACGGACGAGTTCTTCAACGTCACCAAGGCCTGCCACAACGGCCTCCAGGGGATGGACATCCCCTTCACCGAGGAGATGAAGGCCATCTGGCGGCGCTACAACGAGATGAACGCTCAGAAGTTCGAGGGAGAGTACGACTTTGTCATCGTTCACGACCCTCAACCCGCTGGCTTGCTCCACTACCACGGGCACGCGGGAGGAAAGCACTGGGCCTGGCGCTGCCACATTGATACCTCCCACCCTAACCCGGCCTACTGGGATTTCTTCGCCCCCTACATCTCCGAGTACCAGGCCGGCATCTTCACCATGGAGCAGTATGTGGGGCCAGGGGCTAGCTTCAAACACCTGGCCATCATCACCCCGAAAATTGACCCTCTCTCACCCAAGAACGTACCGATGGCGGAAGACAGAGCGCGGGAGATTGTGGCTCGCTTCGGCATAGACACAGGCCGCCCCCTCATCACCCAGGTCAGCCGCTTCGACCCCTGGAAGGACCCCCTGGGAGTCATTGACGCCTACCGCATCGTCAAGGCGCAAGTGCCGGAGGTGCAACTGGCACTGGTCGGCTCCATGGCCACTGACGACCCGGAGGGCTGGTATTACCTGGACAAGACCAGCCGCCACGCTGGCGAGGATGACGACATCTACATCCTGCACAACTTCCACGGTGTGGGCGCATCAGAGGTGGGGGCCTTCCAGACGGCCAGCGACGTCGTTATCCAGAAGTCCACCCGCGAGGGGTTTGGCCTGGTGGTGACCGAGGCCCTGTGGAAGGGGAAGCCAGTGGTAGGGGGGAACGCCGGAGGCATCCCGCTGCAGGTCATAGACGGCCAGACCGGCTTCCTGGTGGACAGTGTCGAGGAGTGCGGGGAGAAGGCGCTGTATCTGTTACGGCACCCGGAGGAGGCGCAGCAGATGGGGCGGGCAGCGCGGGAGCACGTGCGACAGAACTTCCTCTCGACCCACCATCTGGCTGACTACCTGCGATTGTTTCACCGGCTTCAAGAGAACTGAGGTGGGGGAGGGCTGAATGTATCTCGTCCTGCTTGGCCCACCCGGTGCTGGCAAGGGCACTCAGGCGGAGCGACTGGAGGCAAAGCTGAAGTTGCCTCACGTGGCCAGTGGCGACTTGTTCCGCGAGAACATGAGGAACGAGACAGAATTGGGTGTACTGGCCAGGGAGTACATAGACAAGGGCAATCTGGTGCCCGACGACGTGACCATCGCCATGGTGCGTGAACGGCTGCAACGGCCCGATTGTGTCCAGGGCGTCATCCTCGACGGCTTCCCCCGTACCTTGCCACAGGTCCAGAGCCTGGACAAGATGCTGGCCGACATGGGTCGGAAGTTGGACGGTGTGCTGTACATTGCCGTACCTGAGGAGGAGTTGGTGCGTCGGCTGTCGGGCCGCTGGATCTGCAGCCAGTGCCAGACCCCCTACCATACCATGTTCAGCCCGCCGGCCAAGGAGGGGGTGTGCGACGCCTGCGGTGGGATGCTGTACCAGCGGGACGACGACCGGCCGGAGACGGTGCGAGCCCGCCTCACCGTCTATCACCAGCAAACGGCGCCCCTCATTGACTACTATCGCCAGGCGGGCTTGCTGGTGGAGGTGGACGGGGCAGGCGACATCGAAACCGTCAGCGAGGCCCTGCTGGAGGCAGTGCGCAACCTGGCGAAGTAGAAACTTCCCAGTGGCCTGCTGGTTTACAGGTTTGACTTGCCCTCTTTTTTGTAATGTGTTATAATTGTGAAAAGACTTGTACTTAATGGAGTTAATTGAGTCTTAGAAGCCAAAGAGAGGAGGAAATCCAATGGCAGAAGTAACCTATGAGCATGTGACCAAGCATTTTGGCGAGGTGGTGGCCGTCAACGACCTGGACATCCAGATCGCCGACAAGGAGTTCCTGGTCCTGTTGGGACCGTCGGGATGTGGCAAAAGCACCGCCCTCCGCCTCTTGGCCGGCCTGGAGGAGATCACCGATGGCAACATCTACATTGGAGGCCAGTTAGTCAATGACGTCCCCCCCAAGGACCGCGACATCGCTATGGTTTTCCAGTCCTATGCCCTCTACCCTCACATGAGCGTCTACGATAACATGGCTTTCGGCCTGAAGCTAAGGAAGACGCCCAAGGACGAAATTAACAGGAGGGTGAAAGAGGCAGCCCGCATCCTCAGGATCGAGGAGCTTCTGGATCGCAAGCCCAAGCAGCTCTCAGGAGGCCAGAGGCAGAGGGTGGCTGTGGGCAGGGCCATTGTCAGGGAGCCCAAGGTGTTCCTCATGGACGAGCCGCTATCGAACCTGGACGCCAAGCTGAGGGTGGCGGCCCGGAGCGAGATCTCCAAGCTGCACCATCGTCTCGAGACGACCTTCATCTACGTGACCCACGACCAGGTGGAGGCTATGACCATGGGGTCGAGGGTTGTGGTATTGAAGGACGGCATCCTGCAGCAGGTGGACACCCCTCAGAACCTCTATAGCTATCCTGCTAACCTCTTCGTGGCTGGATTCATTGGCAGCCCAGCCATGAACTTCTTCGATGCCAGCCTGGTGGGCGAGGATGGGGACCTCTACGTGGACAGTGGCACTTTCCGCCTGAAAGTTCCCCAGGGGGAGGTCCAGACGTTTCTTCCTTACAAGGGCAAGAAAATCACCTTCGGCATAAGGCCTGATGACGTCCATGACCCCCAGTTTACCCCTCCCAACATCACGGCGGGCAAGATCAAGGCCCAAGTGGATGTGACGGAGCTGATGGGGAATGAGGTTTATGCGCATCTTTTGACGGGGGAGAAGAGCTTCGTGGGTCGGTTTGACCCTCGGACTGGTGTCAGGGTGGGGGATACGATAGAGGCTGTGGTGAACATGGACAACATGCACGTCTTCGATCCCCAGACCGAGAAGGCTATTCGCTAGACCTGATAGGTTGTGGTTTCTAGTTAGTCGCTTTGTGGCGCAGTTTCCCCGCCTGTCTGATCGGCTTCCAGCAGGCTGGAGAACCTGCGCCACATCACTCTAATCGCTATTCTCTCCGCCTCGCCTCCCATTATGATAACTGTCTTTGACTTTGGCCCGCCTGCTGGGTTGCCAGGAGGCGGGCTTTTGGCGAGTTGTGTCTTTCCGCAGTTGACGCTACCGGGAAAATGTGGTAAAATTAATTCTAGAGTGGTCCATACCTTGGGGCCACTCTTTTTGACTTTGTAGAGATTCGTTGTCTTTTGAAAGCATCGAGAGGAGGCACTGATGTCGCTGCTCCTTATTTCTGCTGGCGTCGGTCTTGTCGCCATCACTGTTGCCGTTCTCACTTTCCTAGACCTTAGGAAGGCCCCGATTCAGTTTCCGAACATGGCCGAAATCGCCAGTTATATCGCCACTGGGGTGAGAGCTTATCTTTCCAGACAATTGAGGACCATCTTGCTGGTCACGCCCTTCCTGGCCGCCGTCGTTTGGGCTCTTCTTGGCCCCTGGGTGGCGCTTACGTTTACCCTGGGCATTTTCACCTCCCTCATCACTGCCCTTCTTGGCGTGAATGCCGCTATCCGGGCCAACGAGAAGACGGCTGAAGATGCCACTACCTCGCCCATAAAAGCTTTCCGCACGGCGGTTCTCGGGGGCTCGGTCATGGGGTTCTCCATCACTGGCTTCAGCCTGGTGGTCCTGTCCATTCTGTACTTTGTGTTCCGGGATCCGAATCCCCTGATCGGGTTCGGATTTGGGGCCAGCCTGGCGGCTTTGTTTGCCCAGATTGGCGGGGGGATCTATACCAAATCGGCGGACATCGGCGCGGATCTGGTCGGAAAAATCGAGAAAGGCATTCCGGAGGACGATCCCCGCAATGCCGC
>CAYUPJ010000054.1:0-21545 GCA_964446635.1 uncultured Anaerolineae bacterium | reverse complement strand
AGTCCGACGACTACCCCCAGATCGAGCAGTGGGCGCAGTGGATGGACAACAACCCCGGGCCCGGCCAGCGTTTAATGTCCATGGCCACCATTTCCCTGCCCGAGGCCCTGGCCAACACGCCCAGCCTGGACATACCCACCAGCGGCGCAGGCATCGGGATCACGTCGGAGTGGGAAAACGCTTTGGCCGCGCTGCGGGCCGATCCATCCAAACGCTTCTTCATGTACAACGGCCATCGGCCAGCCTCCGGCTCTTTCGCCACCGAGGATGAGGGGGTGGCCCTGCGCGAGCTGGCGTGGGGGCATTACAAGAAGCGGGTTGACCGCTGGTTCTACTGGGAATCTACGTACTACGTCAACTTTCAGTGCTATGGCTACTACGACCCCAGGAGCCACACCAACCTCTTCCAGCAGGCGCAAACCTTCGGATGCTATGACTACGACGACGAATCGCTGGGCGAGGCTGGCTGGAACTATTTCAATGGCGATGGGGTGCTGTTCTATCCAGGAACCGACACGCGCTATCCCGAAGAGAGTTATGGTGTGCAGGGGCCCTTTGCCTCCCTACGCCTCAAGCTGTGGCGGCGCGGCATCCAGGACGTGGACTACCTAACCCTGGCCGCGTCCGTCAACCCCACGCGCACCACTGAGATCGTCAACGAGATGGTGCCCAAGGTGCTGTGGGAATACGGCGTGGACGATCCAGAGGACCCGACCTGGGTGCGCAGCGATATAAGTTGGTCCACCAATCCCGACGACTGGGAGGCAGCGCGGGCCGAGCTGGCGGACATCATCGAGGGCGCGCTGGCTTGCCCAGACCTGGACGGCGACAGCCACGTGGACATCGCCGACATCATGCTGGTGGCCAGCCGCTGGCATACTGCCGTAGGGGACGAAGACTACGAGCCCCTCTACGATCTGGACAGCAACGGCAGAATTGACATCGTGGACATCATGCTGGTAGCGATACACTGGGGGGAAGACTGTACCGAAGCCACTCCCACGCCGACGGCTACCCCGACGGCGACGCCCACAGTAACCAGCACCCCCACCCCGACGGCCACGCCGTCTCAACCCCAACCTCCTGAGGTGGCCGGTTGCCCCGTGTTTCCCGCCGACAACATCTGGAACGTGCCGGTGGATACGTTGCCCCTGGACTCCAACTCGGCCGCCTACGTCGCCACCATCGGCGCCAACGCCTATCTCCATCCCGACTTCGGCTCCGGCGACTGGCCGCCGGGCTCCGGCAGTCCCATCGGCATCCCCTACGTAGACGTGCCAGGCACCCAGCCCCTGGTGGATGTAACCTTTGTTGACTACGCCGACGAAAGCGACCCGGGCCCCTACCCCATCCCGCCCGATCCACCCATCGAGGGCGGTCCGGACAGCGAGGGCGACCGGCACGTCCTGATCGTGGACCGCGACAACTGCATTCTCTACGAGTTGTACTATGCCTGGCCGCAGCCTGATGGGAGCTGGCAAGCCGGCTCCGGCACCGTCTTCGACCTGAACTCCCACGCCCTCCGTCCCGCGGGCTGGACCTCGGCCGACGCAGCCGGCCTGCCCATCCTGCCAGGGCTGGTGCGCTACGATGAGGTAGCCAGCGGCGAGATCCGCCACGCCATACGCGTCACCGCCCCGCAGACCCGCCGAAAGTACATCTGGCCGGCCCGCCACTACGCCTCGAGCCTCACCGACCAGCGATACCCGCCCATGGGCCAGCGCTTTCGCCTGAAGGCCGACTTCGACATCTCCGGCTTTTCGCCGGAGGCGCAGGTCATCCTGCAGGCGCTCAAGACGTACGGCATGATGCTGGCCGACAACGGCGCGTCCTGGTTCATCTCTGGCGCGCCCGACGAGCGTTGGAACAACGACGTGCTCGTCCCCGAGCTGCATCAGGTCAAAGGATCGAACTTCGAAGCGGTGGACGTGTCGTCGCTGATGGTAGATCCCGATTCGGGCCAGGCAAGGAGGTAGGTAACCTATTCCGAGGGTAACTGTTTAGCCCGTGTCGTTGCGATTTTTCCATGTCGCGCCGCGCCATTCGTAGAGGGCAGGAACTACCGTCCATCCTGTCATTGCGAAGGCGCGGGGTTTGCGCCTGAAGCAATCTCCAGCGAGGGTAGGGGATTGCTTCGCTTCGCTCGCAATGACAGCCTGAGTAGTCACTTCCGAGGTTATGCGTCGCTTTTTCTCCGCCACTGAGCCAGTCGCTCTTTGATGAGCTTTTCATACCCCTGATCGCCGGGCTCGTAGTAGCGGCGGCCCGTTAGCTCATCGGGCAGATACTGTTGGGGAACATGGTGGCCGGGGTAGGAATGGGGATACTTATAGCCCTCGCCGTGGCCCAGGGCTTTGCCGTCCCTGCTGGCGTCCTTGAGATGATCCGGCACCTCGGTCTTGCCCTCCGCTTCGACCTCGGCCAGGGCCTTGAAATAGGCGCCCATCGAATTGCTCTTGGGCGCCGTGGCCAGGTAGACCGTGGCTTCGGCCAAGTGATACTGGGCCTCCGGAAGCCCAACCCACTCCAGCGCTCTGGCGCAGGCGGTGGTCACGGCAATGGCCTGGGGGTCGGCCAGGCCGATGTCTTCTGAGGCCAGGATCAGCAGGCGGCGCATAATGAACTTGGGATCCTCACCGGCGTAGATCATCTTGGCCAGCCAGTGAAGTGCGGCATCGGGGTCGGAGCCACGCACCGACTTGATGAAGGCGCTGATGGTGTCGTAGTGCTCGTCGCCGGCCCTGTCGTAGCGCACCGCCCGGCGCTGGATGGAATCCTGGGCGACAGCGAGGTCAATGTGGATGATGCCGTCAGGGTCGGGTGGGGTGGACTCGACGGCCAGCTCCAGGGCATTCAGGGCGATTCGGGCATCGCCGCCGGCCACGTGGGCCAGGTGCTCCAGGGCCTCGTCGGTGATCTCGATCTGGCGCTGGCCGTAGCCTCGCTCGGCATCCCGCAGCGCGCGGCGCAGAACAACCACCGTTTGCTCCTCGGTCAGTGGTCGGAGCTGGAAGACGCGCGACCTGGACAGAAGCGGCCCGGTGATCTCAAAATACGGGTTTTCGGTGGTCGAGCCGATGAGGATGACGGTTCCGTCTTCCACGTGGGGCAACAACGCATCTTGCTGCGTTTTATTGAACCGATGGATCTCGTCCACGAGCAGGATGGTCCGCTGACCATAGAAGTTACGCCTCTCTTTTGCCTCGGCAACGATCCTTCGAATGTCGGCCACGCCAGCCATGACCGCACTGAGGGTCTCGAAGTGGGATTTGGTGGTGTGGGCAATGATCATGGCCAGGGAGGTCTTCCCTGTCCCCGCCGGCCCCCAGAGGACGATGCTGGAGAAGAGCCGGTCGGTCTCGATGGCCCGGCGCAGGAGCTTCCCCGGCCCCACGATCTCCCCCTGGCCCACGAACTCGTCCAGGATTAGGGGGCGCATGCGGGCCGCCAGCGGCGCCTCACGGGCTATCTCTTCCCTTCGTGCATGGGCGAAAAGGTCCACTGCGTTTCCTCTATCCACTTACACTAACGCGAAATCTTCACCGCTCCTCACTCAATATACTACAAAACAGAATGGTTGTCAATCGTTGAAAGAAAGTGCTCGGCCATTGACAAATACCAAATAATTTGGTATAATATAGTTGCTTCTAAGGCAAGCGGGGCAAAGAACCCGCACGAAAGGAGGAAGACGCCAGCCCGCCCTGATCGCTGGCTCTTTCTCTTTTTTTCGTACGAAAACACGGGGTAGGGTAGTGGTGTACCCTGAGGGCCAGCATACCGCGGGGACTCTTTTTTCAGTGATAGAGTCGCTAGGTATCCGCCACTGTCCAGCGGTTGTTGTATGTGATTTATCCCGTGTTTGCATTTCGTCCCTACACGTTGTAATGCGCAATTCTCTCGATTGGAGCCCCCAAAACCCAGGCTAGACTTGATGCCGCTAAGGTTGCCAGGCGAAGCTCTCAGCATAGGGGTATCGCCTGGCTAGACACACCATAGCAACTAGCAAGGCAAGGGCAAGACACAACTTGAGAGTCCAGAAAGCAGCCGCCCCCAACCTGGCGAGGACGAAAGCAGGAAGGGGGCTGACTTCCACTCCGCCTGGTTGTAGGCCAACGTAGGTGCTCCTGCGTCCAAGACGTTGGCGACGATCCAGGCGATAAGGTTTACTCTCCTCGTACGTAGTGCATCGATCACCGATTCCACTTCCATGTCCCTGCCGTACTACTTGACAACGAGGGGCAGGTGAATCCTCCGCAATTCCTCACAGGGGGATACAGCTATCAGGCCAGACTCCAGAAGGGGTGATCTGGATAACATCATCTTGGGTGGGTAGGACGGGGGAAATGTTAATCTGGGGTGTTGCCCTCGCATCAATCATGCTTCCCCTGAACACTCAAAGCAACCTCTCCTCTCCGAGTATCACCCGCATTGCCTCCCGCACCTCCCTCTCCATCTCCTTGCTCATCTCTGCCCTCACCATGCTCAACACCTCACCTGCACCCCTAAAAGTGTAATACCACCGACCATCAACCTCTGCCACGCTCACAAGCCCAAACTTGCCAGTCTCCTGCATGGCGGTGGCTGGTAGGAACTGGAAAGCCTCCCCCAGCCGTGTCACCCGTCAGTTGGGTCTCAGTAAGCACTCAGCCGATGTTGGGATCTTCTCTATTCCATGTTCTGTCGTGCCCACGAATCAGCGCTTCCCCCCAAAGTGTACACAGAAACCAGGGATGTTAATCCCCCTGCAAATAGCACAATGGAGAAGAACACCCAATTGAATACCTTTATTCCCGTGCCATAAGCCCCCAGAGCACAAGCCCCGCCACATAGTGCAGTGATTAGAGTGACCACAGTTACCCAACGTACTTCGCTTCGAAAAAAGGTGTTCTCTTTAACACTCTCCCTAAAATGTCGCAAATAAGGAACGCAAAAGGCTGCAAGACCTGTCCATGCTGCAAGGACGCCTATGAAATTAACGGCAATTTGCGGCGGCGTCTCAATTAGTATTACCGAAGTCATACATGATGCCAGCACACTTAAGGATATAACAATGACTCGCAAAAAAGTACATCCCGACCATTCTTTAGCCAGCCTAATCGTGATTGAGACACCGTCTACTTGAATTGTTGCACCGCGAAGCCACGGGCTTTTTCCTCTATCTATTCTCATCTGTCGAGGTTCCCTAATGCTCCAGTGCCACACGATAATGGCCAGGGCAGCCACTAGCAGTAGCACCAGAAGGAAGCTGCCAGAGAAGGCGAATTTGAGAGAGAATGCAAGATACAGACAGGCAATGCTTAGCACTGATGCCAGTAACGTGATAGTCTGTCTTCTTGCATCAAGCCATCGCAATTGGGGACTAGAGAGAGGAACCTTTTTGAGCTGTAAGAATAGTGACAGAAAGGCATTACCAAATAGCGCTAAGATAGCTATCGCTATTCCGGTAACAAAGAAGTGTAGGGCTAGCCTGGTGCTGGGAAGTGTAATAGTTATCCCCGTGGGGAGGTTGTGAGGAATCACATAGTTGGCAACCAAATAGCCGTTCAATAAACCCGCCACCGAGCCCAGCAATCTTGATGGAGGAAGCGAACCAAGACATATTGGCCTGATGGGAATCGCACGAGAGGGAGTGAGTTTGTTGGCAACGATATAGGCTAAGATGACCAGTAAGGCAGAAACAACCAGGTTGAAGATGAGCCTCTCGGCATCCGTTTCGATAACAGGATGGATACCACTCACTTGGCCCCAGATGACAGTAGGGTCATCGGCTGCCAGCCCCCCTCGGGCAGTGAAAATAGCCATCTTGAAAAGCATATTCGTCCAACGTGTAAGAAATGATCCACCCCACTTGACAATCAAATAGGCAGCAGTGATGCCTATACTGGTAATGACTTCTCGCGCCACACCGCGCAGAAAGCCGATCAAACCAAACACAAGGGCGAAGGCCACAAGTACCCCAATGCCATTCAATTCCACCATGGTAAACCCCTCCTAGAACACAATTTGCTTAGCATCCTGGCAACGATCCCTGAGACTCACCGTTCTCCTCGATTAGCTTCAGTATCTCTTCCCTGGTGTACTCGCTCATTCTCAGTCCTCCATCACCACTCCCTCCGGGACCTCGAAGCCCTCCGGCCAGATGGTGTCGTGGTCACCTCTTCGCCAACTCTTTTGCCTTTGCCTCGGCAGGAGCAATGACTCTGTCTCCAAGCGACGCAAGTAAACCCTCCAGGCTATCGTACAGGTGCACCTCTAGAACCCAGTCGTATTTCATCAAGTCCTGGAACATGCCATATTCACCTGTTGAACCTTCCAGGAGCAATGGTTGAACTGGCACCGCAAGGCCTGGGACGATGGCTTGCAATTCTTGGGGGATGCTTCTCGGCTCCGTGATGTCGGCGATGATGAACCGGGCCAGGTGCGCCAGGGTGCGAACGGTTTCCGTGATGTCTCGACTGGCGGGCTTATCGAAGTCGAATAAGACGGGGAGGTAGTTACGCTTGCGAAGTTCGTCCCGAATGGCATCTAAGACGGCCTTCCGCTCTGGCGTGAAGCGCCCCAGGATCAGCACGACTTTGGAGGTGATGGTGTCAATGACATCGCGGATTTTCTCATTGTTGAGGAGCAGGTAGATGAACTGGGCGACTTCGAGGTTGTCTACCGTGATGGTAGGCTCGCCGTGGCGAGTGATGATCAGGTCTGTTTGTGTCGCTCCCTCTAGTTTTAACTCCCAAGCGGAAATTCCGTAGATTGAACAACCCGTAAGGTCAGTGCCAGTGAGATTTGTCTCGACAAGAGTAGCCCTTGTAAGCTTCGCTCCGCTGAGGTCCGCCCCGTAGAGGTTCGCCTCGCTGAGGTCCGCCCCGCTGAGGTCCGCCCCGATAAGGTGTGCCTTGCTGAGGATCGCCCCTCTGAGGTTCGCCTCGTTGAGGTACGCGCCGAAGAGGTCCGCCCCTCCGAGGTTCGCCCCGATGAGGTCCGTCTCGCTGAGGTTTGCCCCGTAGAGGTTCGCCTCGCTGAGGTTCGCCCCGCTGAGGTCCGTCTCGCTGAGGTCCGCTCCGCTGAGGTCTGTCTCGCTGAGGTTCGCCCCTCTGAGGTTCGCCTCGTTGAGGTACGCGCCGAAGAGGTCCGCCCATCTGAGGTTCGCCTTGAAGAGGTCCGCCTCTCTGAGGTTCGCCCCTCTGAGGTTCGCCTCGTAGAGGTCCGCCTCTCTGAGGTCCGCCCGGTAGAGGCCCGCCCCGTAGAGGTTCGCCCTGATGAGGTACGCCCCGTAGAGGTCCGCCCTGTAGAAGTCCGCCTCTCTGAGGTTCGCCTTGAAGAGGTTCGCCTCGATGAGGTCCGCCTCGTAGAGGTTCGCCTCGCTGAGGTCCGCATCGCTGAGATTCGCTCCCCTTAGGTTCGCCCCGCAGAGGTCCGCCCTGCTGAGGTCTGGCTCTATGTCAGAGTTCTCTTCTCGCCAGTTATTCCAAGCTTCCACCCCTTGCTTGAGAATCTTGAGATGTTCCTCGTTTGCCATAAGGCTTGCCCTCCGTCAGACGATGCGAAAGCGTCTGATTATCACCATAACCGGACTCAACCCACCAACAGCTTCTCCAGGTACAACGTCGGCTTCTCTCTCAGCCCTCTATTCGCGCCAGCACATCTTGGACAAAGTCTTCGGCCGATGGGTGCTGCTGCGTTTCGCGGTAGAGCCGGTTCCCACACTGATCCCATTGACGGTGCTGCGATTTGATCAGGCCATACTTCTTCAGCCGCTTGTAAATGAAGGTCAAAACATCTGCCCAAGTTAGTTGTGCGACTTGGGAAGAAAGCTGAGAATTCGTTGCTCGCCCAAGAGCAAATAGACGCACACGGAGTTGATCATCGGAATAGAATTGACGATCATAGAGAGCGTCAGCAACGGGGGGTACAGCATCTTCAGGAAAAGCACCTACAGCGTACAGAACGCGGTGCATATTCTGCTTATCGGGGTTAACCCACGGGCCGTTCAAACGACACATGCCTGTCTTAACCTCGGCGATGATCAAGTCGATCCTGCCATCTGAGTCAAAAACAGGGTGATCGCGCATGGGATCGTCAGACATGGCCAGTTCTCGCCGGTGTGGGAATCGAACAGCCAATATGTCCACCTCGGTCCCTTCCCGGCCTGGCTGTTCATGATGCACCAGGAAATTGACAAGGTTCATACATCCATTCAGGCGAAAGAACCAGTAGGCCACTTGCTCCGTCTTGAAGGGGCTTTTTCTTCTCTGCATTATTTCTCCTCAGATTCATTCTTTGGCGGATGCGCCACCCGTGGATCCGCCGGCGGCGGATCAAGCAAGGTCTGGTAGGGCTGGCCAGTCTCGATGGCCTGCTGCATGGCGTCGTAGATGTCCAGGATGACGCGCTTGGTGCGGTACTCGTCGTGGGCGGCTTCGTCCTTGCGCTTGACGATGGGGAAGGTGTCCATGATGTAGTCCACGTCGTGGCGGGCGATGCCGTAGAGGTGGAAGTAGGCGGCGTCCAGCTCGCAGCGTGGTCAAGCATTTGGAGTTCCTTGTAGGTGATCCCTTATAGTGTCATCGTGCCATCTTGTGCAACCAGTCCGGGTTGAGAGCCTCTAACGCCGCTCGCATTTCAGGTAGCAGGCGCAGACACCACTGTCCATCATCAAGCCGTTCCCAAGAGAGGACCATATACCCTGCTGGCCTCTCCCTCTGTCCGTAACCTGGCGTTCCATTAACCCGTCTCCCGAGGGCGCCTAGAACACCTGATAGATCCCTTCGATCTCGTCGTCCCATCACTTTGACCAACTCGTCATGGGTCAGCCCGGCGTCACCAGCATCGTAGAGTGCCTTGTACAGCTGCTGCTGCCCACGTGGTACTGGAATGTGCGTCAGCAGCCGGCGGTAGTCTTCCGGTGTCGGCTTGTCAGTGCCGCCAGGTGCTTCCGGTGGTTTCCTGTTACCGGCTTCTTCGTACGCCCCGAGAGCTTTGCGCAGCCAGAGGATACCGGCCTCACCGCTCAGGCGCTCGACCATGTCGATCTCGCGGCCATGTTTGACGCTGTTGCGGAAACAACGGAAGGCAGACATGTGGCGCTCAAACTCGCCGCGCCGGCGGAAGACGGGCTCGAACAGGGGCCAGTTCGCTTTCATGATGATGACCGTCTCGTAGTCGGAAACATCGCAGAAGTCGAGCTGGCTCCGACCGGTGGCATAGTTGGCCGCCGACTTGTCTGGATGACGTGAGAGGTGATCTTGGATGCGTGCCTTGACCGCCTGCTGTACCTGACTCGGAATTGCCCGCTTCCAATAGCCTTCACCCAGCTCCTCGCTCAGACGGTCGTGGATGAGATCACGTAGTTGTCGCTCCACCTGGTCGATGGCCGTGATCTCCTTGCCTGGTGAGATGCGATTATCGTCCGGCAGGTCTTCATCAGACAGGCCGAGGAATGCCTGGATACGTTCCCAGATTCTCTGACGGCGAGCGAGGAGAAACTCGGGGTACTGGTCGTAGTTGAGCAGGTTGGCCGGAATCAGGTACTGGTCAGCGACGCCTGGATGCGCCTCGAAGTACTCCTTGGGGTCGAGGTTGCTCTTCCAGATGTTGTCGCGCTTGGAGACGAGCCGAAGGTTGGCGAAGTCGTTGATCTCGTCCTTTTCATAGTCGGCGTCTCTGAGCTTGCTGGACGGGAAGATATGATCGACCTCCGGCCGATGCCGGCGCCGCCCCTGGGGCAAGACTGTCCCACCTTCAAGGATGTTCATGACCAGCCAAATGTTGCGCTGGAGCAGCCAGTTGTCGATCTGGTCCCGACCCTCGCGCTGCTTAACAAAGGCACGGAACTGATCAAGAGGGAACGCGTTCGGCGAAGAATGCTGAGCTGGATCGAGCACATTGCGGATGATGCCATCAATGCGGCTCTCCGCGTATCGAGCAAAGACGGAAGTCATGAGCGAGAGATACAGGGCATGCTTCATGGCCTGGACCATCGATTCGCTGTGGGGCACCTGATTGTTCTGGTGATAGAGAAAGTACACGAAGGGAATCACGGAGTTGTAGGATCCCAGGATCCTGCCGTCCAGAATCCTGGCGTCGGTGACGAGGAAATCCACGCAGGATTGCAGGGCCCGAACAATACGTGGGAAGTCAGCCTTGATCAGCGCGATTGTCGCTTCATCACGCAGCTTGTTCACATCGTAGAGGGCACCCCGGCCGCAGCAGACAAGCGCGCAGCGGAGTACGAAGTCCTTGTCGAAGTCGAAGAAGCCGATGCCGTTGAGCTCGTCCAGCAGGTCCTCAATGCTGTCGGCGGCGCCCTCCCAGCCAAGCTGCAGCAGCGAGAACATGAGGTCGGACTTGCTGAGCACCTGGCCGCCGGAGTTTATGCGCACGAAGATCTCAAGGATCTCATTGATGGGCGTGGGAGACAGATCCTCACCATAGTTCGGGTCGATGGTGTGGTGGCTGAGGATTTGCTCGGCTTTTAGCTTCGAGTACGCGACCTCGACGTTCTGGATGAGGCGATAGCTGGCCTCGGATTGCCTGTCCAGGCCGGCCTGCGCATGGTATTCTTCGACCAAGTGACTGCGCTGGGGGATGTTCATGACCTGGTAGATTTCGGTGAGCGGCACCCAGAGCTGATGGCCCTTGTGCTGCGCGTTTCGTTCAACTGCTTTCTTGTCAGACAGGAACTCAAAGTGGTACTTCACTTCGGAGGCATCTTCAGTATCGTTGCCAGTCAGAACGTTGAAGTGTAGCTGCTGTCCGTGAAGGCTACCGTGAAGTGAGAGATACAAGAGCTGAAGACGCTGCTGGCCATCGAGGACCATCGTGCCGCGTTTGCCTTCTTCCTTGATGTGGAAGGTGTAGCGCAAGTTGTCGGTGTGGTCCGCGGTGAACTTCCGGTACTGGACCCGCTGTTTCGTGTTCCAGAAAAGGAGTGTGCCAATCGGGTAGCCGCGCATGAGGGAGTCGAGGAAGCGGTAGATGCGGTCAGGCGACCAGACAAAGTCGCGCTGGATGGCCGGCAGAACGAGCTCGCTGTTCCCGATCCGACGCATGGCGGTTGAGATGGTGATGCTATCGTAGCTCATTGGACCTCCTTCATATCCTCTAATGATGCAGACACCTGGTCCTTCGGAACGCGAACCACTGATGCGGCTACCAGGAACATCAGACCTGGCGGCGGACTCAGTCGGGTGCGACTACGCGGGCGAGTGTGATAGATCCCGGTGTGCCAGAAGCGACAACTACCTGTTAAATCTCTTGCACAGATCGTAAAACCGATCCAAATCCTCGCAACTAATCTCCGCCAGCACATCTTCCCATGGCACGAACCAGATTTGCAGGTTCTTGAGGACATCCCTCCATCCCGCCGCAAAGCGTGTGATGCCGCCGTCGTCTTTGCCATCCTCCATGAAAGCCTGCACTGCAAGACTACTCAATCGGCCACCCACCGTAAGCCTCAATAACCTCGTCAATCTCCTCCATCAGCCGAATCGTCTCCTTGAGCGCGACGACGATGCGCTGGTAGTGGGCGATGTCGTCGGGGGTGAGGGTGCGGCCTAGTTCGCTGCCCGTGCCCCGCCGGTCGTAGAGCCACTTGTAGCAGACCTGGTAGCCGCCGACGTGGAAGTTCCACACGTCTTCGCGTACGCCGTCGAAGTAGGAACTGCGCGACCGCTGTGAGGTGTCCAGGTAGACCTTGCCGTCTTGGTAGCAGGTGCTTTTGCCGAACGCGCCCATGGTGGTGCCGTTGACGCCCTCGACAAAGGTGGTGATGGGATGTTGCAGGGGAGACTCCCCACCGGTTTGGTTCCATGAGGCGGCGGGATAGTCGTCTTCCAGTAGGTGCAGCGCCACCAGGTCCGCGCCCAGAGCGCAGAGCCAGCGGAAAAGATCCAGGTCGGAGGTCAACGGCAGGCGCGGAAAATCAATCTTCAGGAACTCTGCGTAGCGGCTGCGGTAGCTGGGACTGTGAAAGGCGCCATAGGTGTAGTGGAAAACGTCTTCTGGGCCGAAGGTGTGGGATAAATCGCCGCGTCCATCAGAGATGAAGTGCAGGCTCAATTGTTTTTCCAAGCCAGTCACAAATTGGGCGCTGAGGTTGGGTACGAGACCCTCTTTCCCTGGCGGCGACACTGAGGTTTCCAATGAGAGGCGTCTTTGTTGGCCTTTTCCTCCTTCATCGGCAGAGTAGAGATAGAGAGGGAAAAAGTAGTTTGCTTCTTTGGTTTTGTTTGATATAGCGCAACATTCAATTATCCGGTCGCTTACGCCAACTAGAGCCCAGGGCACACCCTGCTGTGACTGCTGGCGGGTTGTAATAAGACCCACATTCTCTCCAGCCAGCATATGGCGCATAACTTCGTGTCTGGGAAGTTCAACCGCGTCCTCATGGTGATAATATGCTCTTAAATCAAAGGGACGGTAAAGGCATTGTGTGAAGTAATCTTCCCATTCCCGGTCTCCTGCTAAAGAGCGTCGTCTTTGGCTTAGCTTCCAGTCACGAGTGTCATGGAGGTTATACATTCGAGCTATGTCCTGGTCTGAAATATCTGATAGGTTTCTGAAATCTCCTATACGCTTCCACAACGCCGATCTCTCGAAGTCCACCACAAAATGATCTCGATGTGTTTTCACTCCGGTTGAACTGAGCGGCATGACGTCCGTGACCTTCCAACCATCTTGGTATTCCAACAGTAGAGCCGTATCTTGTGGTATGAATAAATAGAAGGGTGACTGCGGATGAATCTGGATCCACGATGTAGTCTCCACGCTTTCCTCGGAAAGTCTCTTATGCTTTAGCTCACGTGTGCCCCATACGTGGGCATGACGGATGGTTGCAGGGCCATTCTTTCCTGGTTTCTTGATGAAAACCCCTATGGCTACGCCTTGCTGGATATCAAAAACATTCTCATCTTTAGAACCATCGGGAGAACGTGTACTCTTCTTGACGCTTCCATGTAAATCTAAGATATACATATCAGTGAATGTGTTCATCAACTGCTGGCGCATGCCTCGGAATGTGGGATTATCAAGATACCCATGGTTGGTAATGAAGACTAGCATACCACCACCAGTCTGCTGAATACTCCATTGGCCGAAGCGGATGAACTTCACATAGTCGTCAAGAAGATATTTGGGATTCTGCTCGCCGATTGGCTGCCTATCCACTTGATAGTAGTCACGCACAAGGTCATCGACCCAAACACCCTTATTGGCCGAGTGCCCGGCATAAGGCGGATTGCCAATGACGACGGTGAAGCGCTGGCCGCGTTTGATGGCGTTGACGGCCTGGGCCTCGTGGGCGAGCGCAGGGGCCCAATCGGCAAAGGCCAATTGAGCGCCACTATCTGATGCCGGTTCCAGGGTGTTGGTGAGGTAGACGCGGACTCGTTCATCGCTGCCAAAGCGGTAGCCGGTCTCGAACAGTTTGAGCCCGATCTTCATGTGGGCGATGGCATAGGGGGCCATCATCAACTCGTAGCCATGCAGGCGCGGGAGGAGGTGCTTCGGCACGTAGTCGTTCCACGCGGCGCGCTGCTGGGCCTCGCTGAGACCCTGCTGCTTCCACTTGGCCGTCATGGTGCAGTGGACAACGTCGATCACTTCAACGAGGAAGGTGGCCGTGCCGGTGGCGGGGTCGAGGATGACGACGAAAGGCGATTGCGGGTCGGTGCCGTCGGGGATTTTCGGGCCGGGATGGCGGGCGGCCATCTCGCCCCAGGTGACCGTGGAGGCCAGGCCGTCTTCCAGGCCGAACTCGGTTTGCAGGAGCTCGTGGACGCTACGGACAATGTAGGACACAACGGGCTGGGGCGTGTAAAAGATGCCGCGCTGGACCTTGAGCTTTTTGTCATAGGCGGCGAGAAAGTGCTCGTAAAAGTGCATGACCGGGTCTTCGCCTCGGGTGCGGTTGCCAAAGTCGCGCAGGATGGCGGGCAGGTCGGTCTCGTCGCCGCGCAGCAGCTCCACCACGTCCTGGATCCCCAGCTCGTCAAAGTCAATGCCGCCCCGCCGCCCGCCGGCCTGGATAAACGTCTGGAGCATCTCGCGCAGGAAGGGGTTGGTGATGGGCACCATGTCGGTGACGTTGCCGGCGACAAGAGCGGTGCCGTAGCGCCCCTCGCTCATCTCGGTGCGCGAGATGGCGGCGGTGAGCAGGCCGTAGGTGATGGTCTGAGCGTAGGTGTCGGCAAAGTCGGCCTCGCTCAGGTCGTGGATCAACGCCGTCTGAAAGGCTTTGTGCAACCGGCGTAGCGGGCCGCGCTCGGACTCGTGGGCCATGAGCGTGGTCGCGGCGTCGCGGATGCCGCGGGCCAGGAGCGCCAGCCGTTCGGCCAGGGCATCGGCGGTGCGGATGACGTGCCCCACGCGGTGGCGAAAGGCGGGTGTCCACTGCTGCCGCCAAGCGTCGGCGTCGCCGGGGTCACTCGGCCAGCGCAGCCGCGCCTTTAGCGTGGCAGCCACGTGGTCGAGCTTGAGCGGGGTGTCGGCGCCGTCCCAGCCCAGGACGCGCAGGGTGGGCAGGTCACCCGTCTCCTGGTGAAAGTGGGCAAAGGCGATCTCGCGCTGGTCAGAGGCTTTATCGCCAAAGGCCGAGATAAAGAGCAGGTCGTCCATGCCCCAGACGGGCCGGTCGGGGTCGCCCCGGCGTTTGGGCACCAGTGTGTGCAGGATGCGGCGTAGCACCACCACAGGCAGGCGCTTGCTTTCGAACTCGATGTAGAAGATGCCCCAGGGTTGGTTGTCCGCCAAGGGGCGTACCTGTTTGATGCTCTCGATCTTGACCGCGTGCTTAGGGTCTATGCCCAACTCGGCCGCGTTGTAGTCAAAGGTGATGTCGTCAGCGTCCTCCACCTCAATGGGCCAGTCCAGCTCATCGCGCAGGTAGGCGACCAGGGCGGGAAAATCTGTTAGGGCGCGAAGTTTGGCGATGTCGCTAGGGTCCATAGTCCTGTCCTTTCTGAGGTGACGGGCACTTCAGAAGTGCCCGTCACCTGACTCACCTGTCTACACCAATTCCATCCATGCCAGCAGCTTGCTCTTGACGCCGACGGGAGCCTGCACCTTTTTCAGGTACGTGTTCTTGATGTGGGTGTCCATCTTGCGTCGGGTTTCGGTAAGGGTCTCTTTGGGCGTCGCCGTCTGGCGCGGGGTGTCGGGTTCGCTCTCGATCAGCGGAAAGATGCGGGTGGAATCGTCTTCAATCTCGCCGGTTGCCAGGTCGTACAGGTACCAGCGAGTGAAGCCAGCCTCGTCGTCCCATTCGTCGGTAGTGGCATCCTTGGCTGGCAGACGATAGCAGAAAAAGACCGCCCGGGCATTGGGCGATGGGGCAGAAGGATAAGCCTTGCCGCTGAAAACCCGCAGGGGCATGTCTGCCACTCGCTCAGCCAGGTCGGGGTAGTCTTTGAGCAACTGCTGGTAAGCCAGATACATCTTTTCAGTGGACGTGGTCGTGCCCTCATAAGCCTGATTGAACTCGCGCAGCGCCTCATAGTCGTCCTCAGGGGTCAGCAGCTTGCGCCCTTCGATGCCAAAGGTTTTGGAGATGCGGAGCGTCTTGTGGGCCACCCGCTCGTAGAGACTGAGAATGCGGTTCAGTTCGTCGGGGGGCAAAAAGTTCCACAGGCGCACCGTGCCCCGCACCTCGGCCAGTTCAGGGTGGTCGGCGATCATCTCGGCCTCAATTTTGGGATCGAGGCGACGGTCAACGCGGCCAATGCGCTGCATCAAGCGCACCGGGTTCCAGTGCAGGTCGTAGTTGATGACGCAGGTGGCGTCTTGCAGGTTGAGCCCCTCGGAGAGTACGTCAGTGGAAATGAGGACGCGGATCTCGGTCATGCCCTTTGTGGCCAATTTGGCGCTGCTGCTCTCGTTGTAATAGGGCGAAAAGGCACAGATGATGGCACTACGGTCGCGTTTGCTCAGGCTGTCCACCTCGTCCAGCGGCCTGATGCCAGCGGCGCGCAACTCGCGTGCCAGGTAGCGTGCCGTTTCCACATACTCGGTAAAGATGAGCACCTTGTGGGTGTGCAGGGTGGAGTCCGTCTGGAGCATGTGGATCAGAGTTTGCAGCTTGTCATCCTGAGCCGGATCAAAGTCCTGCAGCTCGTCCAGGAATTGGGCCAATTGGCCCATGTCCAGAAGCGTTTCCAAGACAATTGCCGTGACGTTGTATTCCTTGTCATCCAGTTCTTCGATCTTTTTCTTAAATTCCTCGGGAATGATATCCTCGTCCAGTTCTTCTTCCTCGACCCCGCGCAGCCCCCGGATGCGCAAATGGTCCCTGACGCGGGCCATCAAGTCGGCGTGCTGTCCCTCCCAGCGCTCGGCCTGCTTGGGACTGTGCAAACGCACGAAGTGAAGCAGCTTGAGCAACAGGTCTTCACAACTGGCCTCAAATGCTTTGGCGGAACTCTCGAAGCGCTTGAGTAACAATGTGCGGATCAGGCCGACCACTTGTTTCTGCCGTCCCTCTTCCAGGGGGTCAATGGTGGCGTCGTCACCGCGATAATAAGCCAGGGGATAGTAGATGGGCAGCGAGACGAGCGGATTATCCTTGTCAAATGCGCTCTCCAAGTTTTCGAGTAGACCGCCGTAGATCTGGGCCAGCGAATAGTCCGCCACCTGGGGATCCTCTCGCTTGGGGAACGCAACCTGTTGCCCGCCATGTTGTCGTAGACTCTGTTTTACGTAGGCCCGGCTGCGTTGCACTACCAATGCTCGGAAAAGGTCGTCTTTCGACAGGATCTCCTCAGCGGCTCTTGTATCAAGTGCGACAGGGCCAGCGCCATCACCGCCCACCAGCGCGTCTACGGCGTCTTCCATCTTGCGAAAGTGGCCGCGCAGCGTGTGGATGCCCAGGGGGGCAGCGCTGAAATAACCAGGCTCGCGCCGGGAGAACAACTCGATCAGATGCATCAGGTCGTAGAGGCTGTTGTTGATCGGCGTGGCGGTGATCAGAAAGAGCTGCTTGCCCTCGGTCATCTCGTACAGCTCTCGCGCCCGATCCGACGAAATGTTACGAAAGTGATGCGCCTCATCTATGACGATGGCGTCTACTTTGTCGGCCACCTCTTGCATCAGCGCGGGATATTTGCCGCCGCGCAGCAGATCAGTGTGGTTGTAGATGACCAGGTTGCTAAAGTGCCCACGGACCTCCGGCAGGTACCGGCGCAGCAAGACTTCCCACACATCCTCGCGCGCTGCCTTGGGCACAAAGAGGGCCACGCGCTTGCGCTCAAACAGCAACCGCTCGATGACCATCAAGCCGATGAAGGTCTTGCCCAACCCTACGCCATCGCACAGCAACGCGCCTCTGTATCGCCGCGCCTTCTGCATCAGGTCGTGGTACCCCTCGCGCTGGTAGTGATCCAGGACTGGGTACATCTTAGACTCGGTCTTTTCCCACTCGGTGACTGTGAGTTCGTGCGCCCGAAAGTACGCAACCATCGCCCGGGAGTACACCTCAAAGGGCGTGTACTCGCGGGTGTGGCGCTCAATGACGCGTAGAATCTCGGGGGTAACGTCTTCGGCTTCGCCCCAATAGCGGTCGTACCACTCTTGAAGCTCTTCGACCTCGCGTCGCAATTGAATGTTGAGCTCGACGTTCTCGTAGAGACCGGGGTAGGTAAAGTTGCTGGAGCCCACCAACGCTGCTGCGCCCACTACATCCAGTTTGGCGTGGGTGATGTAAGCCTTGGCGTGGAACTTCCTTTTTCGGTAGACACGGGCTTCAACCTTGCCGGACCTGATAGCCTCGACGATGGCGGGCACACCGGAGAGGAAGTCGTCCTCGTCCTTGGCAGCCTCGATGCTGTCGTCGAGGCGGACCGTGATCTGGGCCAGGCCCTCTTCAAAGGCCTTCTTGGTGCGCTTGGAAACCTCGTCGCCCATTAGGATACGCAATTTCTCCAGTTTCTGCCACTGGCCGTCAAGGGCCAGAAGAGAGCCGATCTCGAAGTAAGCAGTGGCAATGTCAAAGGAGCGGGCAATCTCGCACCAGTCGTGCAGATAACGCTGGACTTTCCATTGGTCGTCGGCGTTGTCAACAATGAAAAGTTCACCGCCGGACTTCTTCGGTTTGTCAGTCATCGCTTTGATACCTCAGTCGTAGTTGGTCATCCTCGCTTCGTTTGAGCTGCCAGCCACCGTTTACCCTCTTCGGTGATTTCCCACGTACCTCTCCGAGAATCGGAAGCCAACAAGCCCTCTTTCCTTCTGCAACTCGTTCACCCGTTCTCGAAAGGTTCTCATTTGGGAGCCCTTTTCCATCAACTCGCGTATCCGTTCGTAGTCGTCTTTCTGAAAGGCTTCCGCTCCATCTTGATTTAGCCCTTCGATGGCGTTTTCGATCTCTTCGAGCACAATATCAAATATAAGTGAAAAGCCGCCCCCGAACTTGCCCAGGAAGCAGCTTTGTGCTATCATATCCCCAAGCCTGTCTCCTGGGCCTTTCAGGAGTAAGTGTTGGGATTACCAGAGCGGCTACTCTGTAATCCCTTTTTCTATTTGGTTGCGGCTCCGACAAGATGGGTGGTCTCGAAGAAAACGACCGTCACGTCCGGGCACTCGTATCACTCTCTCGACGTCACATCCTGAAAAGGCACTGGCGGCGGCCCAGAGAAAAACAGCGGTATGTAGATGCGATAGGGCTCCGCCGCTCGTGTCCCCACAAAGACCCTGCTCCGCATCCACCTCACCCATCCCGATACCTGCGGGTCGTCAATGAACGTCACGTCCAGGTCGGGTACGCCGTCGAGGTTGATGTCGAACACGAAGGTGTCGTGAACAGCCTGGTACAGGGTCCGCGAGAACGGGACAGTCGGGTTGTATGGATCCGGAAAAGGCCACGTCAGCCTGAGCTCATCGTCCTCCTTGGTGACAACAGTCTCGTATTCGAGGCCTGCCGGATCCATGGCCCCGACCCACCCGTAGTCCAGGACGTCGTACGTCCCGGCATAGCGGTTCCACGTGTCGGGATCGGTGGAGTAGTCCGGCGGTTCCTGTGGCTCCAGCCCGAGCATGACGGCCGTTGCACAGTAGAGCGAGCTATACATTGAGGAAAACGTGTTGCCCAGGACGGAAACGGCAAAGTTGCGCTCAGGTACCCAGAGCAGCGTCGAGCCCCAGCCGGGGACGTTGCCAGCGTGGTCCCGCGTCTCGACCCCCCAGAACTCGTCTATGAAGATGCCGTAGCCGTAGTACCCAGTCGGCGTCTGGTGCATCCAGATCTGCTCGTCCTGCATGGCTGCGGCTGACTCAGGCGACAGCACCTCGCCGCCACCTTCCATCAGCAACAGGGCCCACTTGACGAGATCGCCGGGTGTGGAGAAGGCAAAGCCCGCTGGCGCTCCCCACCAGTTGTCATAGGCGTCCGGTGCATAGATGACGGGCTGGCCGGTGTACGGGTCGGTCTGGTGACCGTAGGTGTAGTTGCCGTACTCCAGCACCTCGGCCGGCAGCAACATGGTTCTCGTCATGCCGGCCGTGGCCCACACGTTGTTCTTCATGTACTCGTGGTACCATACGCCACTGGCCCGCTCGACGACCAGACCGGCCAGGGTGAAGTTCGGGTTGCTGTAGTTCCAGAAGGACCCCGGCGGCGCGTAGAGCCGAACCTCGGACTGGTCGCCGGCCCATTCGGTGAGCGCGGTCTCCGTCTTCGGACCGTCTATGTCCGTCCAATAGAACCTATCCGGGAAGCCGGTGCTGTGGGTCAGCAGGTTCCACACCGTCATGTCGGACGCCTCCCAGGGCGCAGCCACCTCGAACTCGGGCACGTAGTCGGTGACGGGCGCCTGCAGATCGACCCGTCCCTGGTCCACCTGCTGCATCACCGCCGCTGCGGTCATCATCTTGGTGGTGGATCCGATTCGGAACAGCGTGTTGCCGTCCACCGCGCCGCCTTCCTCGCGGTGCTTCACCCCATAGCCGCGCTCGTACACCAGTTCTCCGTCAACGGCAATGGCTATGGCGGCCCCGGGCACGTCCAGTTGTTCCATCTCGTGCTGGACACAGGCGTCGACGATCCAGAACGGGAACTGCACTCTGTGCGCCTTGGGCACTGCGCGCAGAAAGTCCGCAACCTCGCGGAGCGCACGCGCGCGAGCGGTGATTGGTGGCGGACCGATCGGGAGGAGGGGGGGTTCAGCGAACGGGGGGCTCGGCGGCTGTGCACTAGCGACACCCGTCATCAGTGTGAATAGCGCCAGGGTCATTAACACGATGCTCTTCCACACGATTGATCTTTGTTCAGTCACGTCAGTCTCCTTTCAAAAGTACGGCCCTTGATTGCGTTCAGCCAGCCTTGCTCCTGGGCGTTCAGGAGTAGGTGTTGGGATTATCAGAGCGGCTACTCTGTAATCCCTTTTTTGTTTGACAGGCCATCAAGATCTCAAGCTCTCTCTGCCAGGTCGAAGAGCTTCCTGTACTCATCCAGGGCATAACGATCAGTCATGCCGGCGATGTAGTCACAAACCACCCGATAGACATCGTTCTCTTTGAGCTTCCTCCGAGTTGAGTCGGGGAGCTGGGCAGGGTCTTCGACGTAGGTCGTGAATAGCTTGCCGATGCAACGTCTAGCCTTGGCCTGCATGCGCATTACTCGATAATGCTGGTAGAAATTGGCAAACAGAAAATCTTTCAATTCCCGATTCTTTTTCGCCATCCCTGTCGAAAAACTCACGGCGTTGAAGGGCAAACTTCTGAGTTCTTCGGCCGATTGCACTTCATTGTCCTCGAGTAACCGGTTGGTCTCACAGATAAGGTCAGTCACCTCAAAGTCGATGAGGCGGCGGACGAGACGGTGTCGGGTCATCTCCGTGACCTCCTGCCCCCGCACTCCTGCACTGTCCAAGATCTCCTCCCAGAGTGCCAGGCCAGCTAGCTCTGCCGGCTGGATCAACCCAGCCCGTAAGCCATCGTCCAGGTCGTGAGCGTTATAGGCTATCTCGTCGGCGGCGTTAACGATCTGTCCCTCCAAGGTAGCACGTTTGTCCGGTTCATATCCTAGAGCAGAGCCCTTGTCATACTCCGTCGCGTGTTTGATGATCCCCTCTCGCACCTCCCAGGTGAGATTAAGCCCTGCGAAGTCGGGATAGCGTTCCTCCAAAGTCTCCACGATGCGCAAGGACTGATGGTTGTGGTCGAAGCCTCCATGGCCCTCCATTAACTCGTGGAGGGCCACCTCGCCGGAATGGCCGAAGGGGGTATGGCCCAGATCGTGGGCCAGGGAGATAGCTTCAGCCAGATCCTCGTTGGCCAGCAGCGCTCGAGTGATAGTGCGAGCTATCTGGGCCACCTCTATCGTGTGGGTTAAGCGGGTGCGGTAGTAATCGCCCTCGTAGATCACAAAAACCTGGGTCTTGTACTCCAGGCGACGGAAGGCTGTGGTGTGGATGATGCGATCCCTATCGCGCTGGAAAGCTGAACGGTAGCGGTGCTCACCCTCGGGATGGGCGCGCCCCCGTGAATCCAGGCTCTTCATGGCATAAGGAGCCAGTCTTTCTGCCTCGATTTTCTCCAGTTCTTCTATCCACAAGATCATT
>CAYUPJ010000053.1:0-21584 GCA_964446635.1 uncultured Anaerolineae bacterium | reverse complement strand
ATCAGTTTGCTGTTTCAAGCCTTGCCTTGGACACGATCAGGATACAGCAGCCTTCTCCTTCGGCAGGCTCAGGACAAGCCCAGGAAGTGTGGGACGAGACGCTGGGGCCTTGGGTGAGCAGACGGCGGTCTGGCTGCCGTTATCATTGCCACACCTGGGTCGGGCGTCTTCACTTCTTGAAGCGGCGGGGGATGGTCTTGCTTTGTCGCCTGGGTCTGATGACCATGCTGCTGGTGTGGAGCGGCTGGTGGCAGCGACAGCCCCTCAGTGGGGTGGTGTTGAGTGTGCCAGTGGTGGATGCCTTGCTCTCGGTGCTGCCTCTGTATTGGCCGGGTGCACTAAAAATACGGGCCTATCCCTACCTGGTACGGGGGACTCATCATATCTATTGCCTTGGGCTGATGGCCTTGTTCAGCGCGGGGTTGTCGTCCCTGGGCAGCGCTGGTGGGCTGTGGGTGATGGGCGGTTGTATCAAGATGGTCGATCGTTTCACCCCTTTCGCCAAAGACAACCGACCGGTGAAAGGGCGAGAACAGGACATCCGCGGCAAGTGCCCCCTGGAGCTGGCTGGCTATGACATCAGTCAGATGCCCATCTCCCGCATCTTGCGCGGCCAGTTGCTGGGCTGGCCACCTGAAACCCTCCGGAAGCTTGTCCCAAATGCGTAACGCTCCCTGGTTTTTTGTTGCCAAACTAGCCGAAATGTGGTATAGTAAGCCTGTCGGATTTGCTGCGGGTTCGTAGCCCGATGGACAATTTGCAGTCGTAGGAGAGCAATGAGGAGGCGTTACGATGAAACAAGAGACACAAGCAAAACTTCTAGGGCGATATATCGTCACTGACCCAAAGATTTGTCACGGCAAGCCCACATTTCGCGGCACGCGCATTTTTGTTTCAGATGTGCTAGAGATGGTCGCCGAAGGAGTGGTTTGGGAGACAATCATCGAGCAGTGGCATAATAGCATCACCCAAGAAGCAATTGCAGAGGCAGTGAAACTATCGAGTGAGGCATTCCTGAGGCACGCAGACGAATTCGTCTTGGAGCCAGTTCCAGCATGAACGTTCTTGACGAAAACGTGCGCGAGGACCAACGGAGTCTGTTGCAGGCGTGGGGAATTCCAGTTCAGCAAATCGGTTCTGATGTAGGACGAAAAGGGATGCAGGATGAGGAAATCATTCCATTCTTGCACGAACTTCGGGATACGACTTTCTTCACGCGCGACCTGGGGCTTTATGACCGTAAACTATGCCATCCGCGCTACTGCTTGGTTTGTCTTGCGGTGAGAAAAGATGAGGTCGCTATTTTCGTGCGCCGTATCCTGCGGCATCCCGAACTCGATACAAAAGCCAAGCGGATGGGTACAGTTATTCGTGTCTCTCACGCAGGGTTTTCGGTTGCACGACGGAACATTTCAGAAGAGACGTACATCAATTGGTGAACTGCTACGCGCGTCGGCAAACACTCGCCGCCCGAACATTGCCGCAAACGACGTGGCAACGTCGGGCGGCTGTAGTGTTGCTGCGCTTCACAGCGGGTGGCTTTCCAGCGAAGCGCACGCTGCTCGTCACGGCCATCTCCCGCTATCAAAAGACAAGCCACCCCAATTTGAACCACGAAAAACACCCTTCGACAGGCTCAGGACAAGCTTCGATTTCCTGGAACATCACTACCCCAAACTGGTCAACGCCGTAGAGAACCCTCTCGTCCCATTGACCAACAACACGGTAGAACTGGTCACCCGTCGCTTCGACCAGCACTATCAGAACCTATGTAGCTTCGACAGCATTGAGACAACACGCAAATACTTACACCTGTTTGAGTTGACCTATCGTTTCATCCCTTTCGCCAAAGACAACCGACCAGTGAAAGGGCGAGAACAGGACATCCGCGGCAAGTGCCCCCTGGAGCTGGCTGGCTATGACATCAGTCAGATGCCCATCTCCCGCATCTTGCGCGGCCAGTTGCTGGGCTGGCCACCTGAAACCCTCCGGAAGCTTGTCCCAAATGCGTAACGCTCCCCTTTTTTGCTGTTGCAAAACGAGGCGAAACATGATATACTATGCATTTGCCGCATGCCTTGGCTGCGTGCTCCGCCGAGTCGGCTAGACCAAACACCGTAGGGCCAATAGCTGCCACAACGAAGCATCATCAGGACTGTTGGAGCAAGCCCATGACCGTCTACAACCATCTCCTCTTCTCAGAGATCTTCTTCCAGCAGATCCGCAGAGAAACCGCCGACCTGGAAAACCTGCGGGCTACTCTGAGCACGATCCGGGATACCTGGCAATACTATCTGCCACCCCCATCTGAATGGGGCGGCCTTGTCTGGATACCGGCCAAGCCCTTCCCACCCGATGACGTGGCGCAGTTGCGTGCCAATGTCGTGGAATCAATCTTCGCCTACCTGGAACTCACCTACGGCCCTTGTGAGGCCGATGAGCGTGCGTTTTTCCTATACGCTGACTGGGCCAGGCAGGATCCTACTGCCCTTTGTCTGGTGTTGCCATATTCAGCCGATATTGAGGGGCGCGACCCCCCTCTGTCCCCCCGCGGTCGGGGGGATGAAAGGGGGGTGGGCATCATCCCCAAAGGCCGTAACTATGCCCAGCAACTGATCCTTCTGCTGCGCCAGTATGACCTGGACTGGGGCGTGCTGACCAACGGCCGCCATTGGCGACTCCTGCACTGCAACGAGCTTTCTCCTACCGAGACCTACTTGCACATTGACCTGGAGCGTATCATCGCTGACAACGACATCGAGAACTACATCGTCTTCCATCGCTTCTTCAGCCGTCTGGCCTTTGCTCGTCAGGCTTGTAGTGAGCGCAGCGAATCTAACGGTCACCAGCGCCTCGGTCTGTACAAGCAGCAATCCGATGAAGCCACCAAGGTTATTGAGGATCATTTGTCAGCTCAAGTGGAAGAGATTGCCCGACAGCTTTGCCAGGGCCTGGTGGAGAGCTGCCGGGCTGCAGGCGAGGACGTGACTAGTCTCGAAATCCGAACGGAGATCTACAAGAACGCACTTTTCCTCGTCTATCGGCTGCTGTTCGTACTTTATGCTGAAGCACGGGACCTGTTGCCACTGGGTGTGCCAACGTACCGCACCGTCTGCCTGCGGGACCTGCTAGCCGAAGTGCGTGAAAATCACAAGCGCGGCATGAGCTACAGCGATGACTACGCTATCTGGGACCGCTTGCAGGCCCTCTTTGCCTTGATAGACCAGGGCGACTCAATGGCGGGTGTGCCGGCCTATAACGGCGGTCTCTTTGACCCTGGTCGGCGTGCCTTCCTGACCGAGCACCGCATTCTCAACGACTACCTGCAGGCCGCGCTGATCTGCTTGAGCACTATGCCGGCCAAAGGCAAGACCTATGACCAGGACCGAGAACCACAGCCCATTGATTATCGCGACCTCGCGGTGCGCCATTTGGGAAGCCTTTACGAAGGGCTGTTAGAGTACAACCTGTTCCTTGTTGAGGATGAACGGCGCGTGGTCCGGGTTAGCAAGAGGCAAACCCAATACGTGCCCTACTCCCAAGCGGGTAAGGTGCGCTCCAATGAAACGATCCTTGAAGTAGGAGACGTATACTTCTCCGAGACAGCGGGAGAGCGCAAAGCCACGGGATCTTACTACACCCCGGAAGACGTGGTGGACTACATCGTACGCAACACGGTGGGGGAAAAGCTGAGCGAAGTCAAGGCTGAATTCTATAAAGAAAAGGAGATCGAGCGCCAGTTAGCTGACTTAGCCGACACGCCACTAGACATCCCGGCCCACCGCCAGATCCAGCGAGCGTTGGACGACCAGTTCCTGCGCTTCGTGCGTGAGGCAGTGCTCGATTTGAGAATTCTGGATCCCGCGATGGGCTCAGGCCACTTCCTGGTTAATGCCACCCATGCCGTAGCCAACTTCATCGTCGAGTTGCTCAACGAGACGCCCTGGGAGAATCACGAGATAGACACTGACGTGGCGACGTGGAAGCGAGAGGTAGCCGAGCGCTGCATCTTTGGGGTGGACCTGAACGAACTGGCGGTGGAGCTGGCGAAGCTGTGCCTGTGGATGACCACAACCGCCAAAGGCAAGCCCCTTACTTTTCTGGATCACCACTTGCGCTGGGGCAACAGCCTGGTGGGCGCCTGGCTCAAAGATGTGGGCGTCTACCCGCTGGCGAAGAAAGAGAGCGAGCAGGCATTCACCTTACCGCTGGAGCGCTTCCAGGTGCGGTTGGATCGGGTGCGGGCACGCTACCAGGAGCTCTACGCCAAGAGCAGCGACGACGTGGACGAGGTGCGGGAGAAGGCGCGCCTCTTCGACGAGGAGATCTACCCGGCCCTGCAACCCTACCGCGAGCTCCTCGATCTGCACACCGGCGTGTACTTCGGTAACGGCTTGGACGAGGAGACCTACGCCCAACTGGGGGCGGCGGTGAGTGATCCTGCTGCCTGGGCACGGCTGAAGGCAGAGGGGTTAGGCGATTTGCTGGCGCAACATGCCGGCCGGCATTGGTTACACCGGGAGTTGGAATTTCTAGAGGTGTTCTACGGGACTCAAACAGGCTTCGATGTTGTCATCGGGAACCCACCATACGGCGAAGTGTTGGATAGCGAGATCCGCTGGTACTTGGAGATCGTCTTGCAGCGGCGACCTTTTGCCGCACGGGTAGACGCCAGCGTACCGTCTAACATTTACGCTCCCATGTTTGAGAATGTCGCTAGTACGATCAAGAACACGGGTTGGTTTGGGTACGTGATCCCTAACTCTTCTGTCTGCTTGCCAGCACACAAGCGTGTACGCCAGTTGCTAAGGAGCAGGTTCGAGAGAATCTGCATTTCCAATTTCAGCATCCGTCCTCAGCCCATCTTCCCCGGAGTCATGCAAAGGGTTGCCATTATTCTTGCAAAGCGCAGCAACACACAAGATGCTCCGCAAGTCTTTACAACCCGTTATATTCGCCCAACCGCCGAAACAAGACCAACACTGTTTGAACACATAGAATACAGCGAGATCTCAGAACTCGCTTGGCTGAGAGAAGATTACATCCCCAAACTAGGCAACCAGATTGATGTAGCGATCTACAAGGCCATCATCAGCACCGGACTCAACATTGGAGATTTGACAGAGTCTCCTGCAGAATCTCGTATGGACGTATACTATCACGATAGCGGCGAATCATACTGGACCAAGAGTCTGGCGTTTGCTCCGGTGGCAGTGCGACTTGGTAAGAGCGTACAGGCTAGCGGTTGGTCGAGTGTTTCGGTCCCTTTGTGCTATGCCAGTTTCCTGGTTTGTTTGATAAACAGTAGTTTGTTCTATTGGTACTGGCTAGCGACCTCTGATTGCCGGCATTTGACCAAAGGGACGGTACTAGATTGCCCAATTCCAGTGCTTCAGCGACTGGATACGATGCGCACGGTGTTTGATGATCTATGCAATGAGCTAATGCATTGCTATCGGCAGAATACACGGCTAGTCGAGAAGCGTCGCGGTTACGCATCTCCTGAGATTACGGTGAGGAATTGCAAGGATACCATAGACCGGATTGATCGCATGGTTGGGCAGACCTTCGGGTTTGAGCCAAAGTGGATAGAGTACCTCATACACTATGACGCGGAATGCAGGATTGCTGAATGACATCAGATCATCTGGGAGAGTTCGACTGAGGCCTTACGGGAGACGGCAGCAAATCCAATTACGCCCGGCCTACGAGGAGAACCTGGAAGTGCTCCGCCCGCTGTTGCGCCGCATCACCCGCACCGACCGGCTGATTGACTTCATCGTGTACCGACTGTATGGGTTAACAGAGGGAGAGGTGGCAGTGGTGGAGGGTCAGGACTGATGACGCGATTCACCACCCTTGCCCTTATTCTTGTTTTGTGCTAAGATAATACCGCAATCGAGAATCAACGTTACGGAGACCAAGACAGCGTGTCCCAACCCATCCTGGCAAGAAGCCTGAGTGACCGCGAAGCCCGCCTGCTGAGCGCGTTGGCGGCAGCCGGGCAGAACATCTTCACCATCGAAGAGGCTCACCAGACGTCTGGCGTCAATGGTGCTGAAGTCGCCAGACTGCTGTATCGCTTGGCTGCCAAGCGCTGGGTGCAGCGGCTGGAGCGCGGCAAGTACCGGCTCATTCCCCTGGAAGCCGGTCCCGAAGCTCACTGGGCGGAGCACGAGTACCTCGTTGCCGCCGCTTTGGTACAACCCTATTATCTGGGCTATGCCACGGCGCTCAACTACTATGGTTACAGCGAACGCCAGCCGCGTCCGGTATGGATTGTCACCACCCGGCGCAAACGTCCGGTGACCATTGAGGGCATTACCTATCGCTTCGTTACCCTGAGCGAGCACAAGTTCTTCGGCTACATCACCACACAATTGCTCGATAGCCCCGTGCGGATCGCCGGACGAGAGAAGGCTATCGTTGATGGGTTTGACCATCCCGAGTACTGCGGCGGTGTCACCGAACCGGCCAAAGGGCTGTGGTTCGGCAGTGACGAGCTGGATCTAGACCGCCTGGTCGAATACAGCCAGCGCCTGGGTAATCGGACGGCCATGCGGCGACTAGGCTTTTGGCTAGAGCGGCTGGAGATAGGCCATGAGGGACTGTTGCAGCGTCTGGAAGCGCCTGAGGACCGCAACTATGCCCTCCTGGACCCTCGCGGCCCGCGTGAAGGAGTACGAGACGCCCACTGGCGATTGATCGTCAATATACCAGAGCGTCAGTTGCTGGAATGGCGGGAACACTGATGATCAGCGAGCGGGAGCTACGGCGTGTAGCCGGTCGAGTCGGGCTGGGTGTTGGACAGGCGGAGCACGAGTACGTCATCCTATGCGTCTTGGATGTGCTTTCTCGGACCCCTCCGCTGTCGGAGACCTTCTGCCTCAAGGGAGGCACCGCACTGCGGTACGTTTACTTTGCTGACTGGCGCCACTCTGTGGATCTCGACTTTAGTGTGCTGCCCGCCTTTCCGGCGGAACGCCTGAGATCTGGTCTGAGGGAGTGGTTTGAGCGAGTCGAGGAACTACACGGCGTGCAAGTATCTCTGCGGGACTTTCACAAAGCTGATGGGGCGGCGCGGGCACGGGCTCGCTTCGTGGGCCCTCTGCGCCACCCTAACCGGTTGCTGCTGGATATAACTCTGGACGAACCTGTGCTGCTTCCGCCGCAACGACGGCCGGCGGGAGCTGACCTGTTCGACGAACTACGCCCATATGTCCTATGCTACGCCCTGGAGGAGATCCTGGCAGAGAAACTGCGCAGTATCCTGCAACGTGGCAAGGCGCGGGATTACTACGACGTGTGGCGACTGCTGCGAGAGAAAGCCGACACTTTCGACTGGCAAACAACGCATCAGGTGCTGAGCAGGAAATGTGAGCATATGCAACTGCCGGAGCCCTCACTGGAGGCCTTTCTGTCTCCGGTGATGCTGCAAGAGGCGGCTGCCTACTGGTCCCAGGACCTGATCGGGCAAGTGCCAGACGGAAACCTGCCGGCCTGGGACATGGTTACGGCAGAGCTACGGCAATTGTTGGCCGACTTCTTGACCTGATGCCGGGGTTGTAGTAGGACACGCTGTTTCCACGCTTGATGCCAAAGAGGATTGAGCCGAATCATGAAGGCGACGCCCTATAAACTGCAACTCACCAAAGGCTTCTTCGCTGACTTCAGCCAGATTGCGCGCATGCTGGCTTACGCCTCTGTGTCGTCTGACCGATCGGCAGGCCGGGTACCTGTTACAGAAACTGATGGAGCGTGGCGTGCTCCGCCGCGTGGGGAGAGGACCAGCCACTGTATATAGGATGGCTTGAATCGTACAAAGATCGTGCAATTGACGATGTTTGTACGATCATTGCCGATCACTGGACAGGCTGATGAACGCCCATGACTACGTTCAGGTGTGCTGACCTGGAAGGACACCGACCATGAAACGGCTCCCCTCGCGTGAGGAGATACTGACACTGCTCGACCGCCTGGATCAGGAGCCGGCCGATGCGCTGGAAAGCGACGTGCTGGCAAGACTTGAGGAACCGGTGATATGGACCGCACAGAAGCTATGGAGCTGATCGAGGCTGTTCGCGCCGGGCAGGCGGAGGATGCCGCCGGTGGCGTCATTACCAATGCAAGATGTCGCGAGGTTTTGGGATTGGGCGATAATCACAAACGGGCAACTTATCTACTGGCCAGGCTCAAACGCCGTGGCTTGATAAGGCAACAAAGGAAAGGACGTTGGTCTCGGTATGTCCTGGTATGAAAATTCTATGGCCAAAGAATTAGGCATAGAGTGGGCATAGACGAGCTTCCGAACGGTCTCATGATAAGATGATCTTAACGTGCAAGAAAACGCCTTCTTACATGTTAAGAAGATGTCAGTCTGATAGGGATTGGGGTCAATTATGCCGACACCACCTTACAAGCTTCAACTTACCAACGGCTTCTTTGCAGATTTCAACCAAATCGCCCGCATGCTGACCTATGCTGTAGAACACCGGGACGGTGGCCGCATCCCACCCGTTGCCTACTCCACCCATATCGGCATCTCCATCAGGCGGACAGAGCACCTCTGTAGCATGGCAGCGGCCTTTGGACTAATCCGGCCGGTAGTGCTTACCCCAACCGAACTGGGATCGGTCATCCATCGGTATGACCCGTTCCTGGATGACCTGGGTGCTCTCTGGCTTCTGCACTTTCTCGTAAGTAGCAACGAGCGTTACGTGGTCTGGAACCGGCTGGTCAACCAGGTCATCCCGGAAAACGACCGTTTCTCCACCGTTATCGCTCGTCTCTACTTCGATGACCTGAGCCAGTTCTATTCCGAGCGCAGCATGGAAAAACACCTGGGCAAAGAGATCGGTGTCGTATGGAATGCCTATATTGAGCAGGCTTTCCGTCATCTCGGCTACATTCGCGCCGAAAGCGAGCAGATCTACGTCCGTGGCAACCACGAGCCGGTGCCGCCCCACATCTTCTGCGCCGCTGTGCTGGTGTATCGGGAACGCTTCCTGCCTGGAGCGGCGACAATTGATGTGTCCATCTTAGCTCACAAAGCTAACAGTCCTGGTCGTGTCTTCGACTTGACCGAGCGACAAGCACGCGATCTGCTGGAAGAGGTCAAAGAATTAGGCTACATCCACATAGAAACCCGAGCCGATCTGGATCAAATCCGCTTCCGTGACGACTATGACTTTCTCGATATAGTGCGGCACTACTATCAGGAGCGATGATGTGGCAACCCTTATTCACCCGGATGACCTGATCCACCGCCTGCGCCTTGACCGGCGGAAATGTTTCGTCGTCACTGGTCGCCCAGGCGAGGGCAAAACCCGCCTGGCGGAACAGATGGCAACCCGTTATGGGGGGCAACGCCTGGACCTGTTGGCTGCCTTCGCTGACGATCCTGACCTGGCGGCCAGCGTGGATACCTTCACGCCTCGTCGGTGCAAGAAGTTCCTGCAAGCTTATGCGACTGGCGAGCTGGTATTGGTGGACGAGATGGAATTCCTGTGGCACCTGTGGGACGACGCCGAGAAACAGGAGTTTCTGACCATCCTCGAACGATGGGGCAAACCTGCTTTCTTTGGTGTTTTTCTCCCCCCCGATGTCATCATCGAGAGCTTTCAAATGGCAGACCAGGACGGTCTGCCACGCATATTCTCTTTGCACGACCTGCAAGCAATTGAGTAAGCAAGGAGGCCCTATGAGCGCCGATGCAAACCCCCAAATTGCCGAATTGATCAGGACAAACCCTGGCTATTCCGCCCAGGTAGATCTCAACCTCTGGTTCCACAATAGCGCCCAGAACCTGGCCACGATGCGGCGCTACCAACCCATCGTCTCGCATCGGAAAGCCTTCGAAAAGGGTGCTGGCGCCCTGGACACCAAAGACAAGCGCGTGTACTTGATCACGGGCAACTATGGCACGGGTAAATCGCATCTCTGTTTGATGCTGGCCAACTACTTCGCCTACTCGCCTGATCAGCCCGACATTGCCCAGTTCCTGGAAAACTACGCCCACGAGGATCCGTCAGCCGCGGACAAACTGCGCGCCCGGCGTCGCAAAGGTCGCTACTTGGTGGCCCTGTGCGCCTACGACAGTCCTGACGACTTTGGCGAGGTGGTACTGAGGGCTGTGCTCGATCCACTGCAGGAGGCTGGTCTAGCCGATGTATTGGACACGCCGTATGAAGAAGCCCACCGCAAGCTGGAACAGTTAGAGCAAGAGCAGAAATCAGGCCAGGGGCTGGTGGACTATTACGGGCTCTTCGAGGGACAGTTGCCCAGCTACCTGGCGGGTGTCAACATGAAGAAATTCAAGGACCGGCTCTACCCTGGCATGGATCGCGCAGCCCTCGATGTTTTCAAGCGTATGCACCACGAGATCCTACGTACCCCCTTCACCTACGAAGCGGGCAACCTGAGTGCCATACTTCGGTCCACTCTCAAAAGCGAAGCCTTTCGCGAGAAATTCGAAGGCCTCGTCGTGTTCTGGGATGAGTTTGGCTACACCCTGGGCGATCCCAATCGTCTCAGCCTGGACATTTTCCAGCAATTCGCCCAGCTTTGTGCCGAGTTTGATCCCACGCGCGGCAAGTTGATCTTTATCGCCACGGCCCACAAGGACTTTTCCGCCTACGCCCCAGCCTGGGCGGCCGAAGACTATAGCAAGATCAGCGATCGGGTAGAGCGGGTCAATCTGCTCCCCGAGGGCCTGGAAGACGTTATCGGGGCCATCGTGTCACCAGACAAAGCACATCCCCTATGGCAAAAAGAGGTCTTTCCGCGAGCCAACCCTATATGGAGTCAGTGGGTGCCAGCTTGCAAGAGCAGTGGTATCTTTAATTGGCTGGTAGACAGGCCGCCGGTGTTCCGAGAGAAGATTCTGGAAGACGTTTACCCGATGCACCCTATGGCCACCTACGGCGTTATCGAGCTGGCACAGGAGGTCGCTTCGCAAAACCGCACTGTCTTTACCTTCTTTTCCAGCGAAAAAGAGGACGTCTTCGAGGAAGGTTCCTACCTGTGGTACATCCACAACCACCCGATTGCGGATGCCAATGACCAGCTCAACTTCTACACCGTGGATCGGCTCTTCGACTACTTCCGCCCCCGCCTGCACACCGCCAACCCCGACCTCACCCCCAGGGCCAAAGAGCGCATCAGCAACTACGAAGCGTCGCTAACCCAGCTACAACGCGCCCGTAACCAGAATCCCCTGGAACTGGCGGAGACCGGTCGGATCGAGCGCATCCTGCGCACGATGCTGGTCTACGACCTCATCGGCGTGCACAATTCACTGGAGAACATCGCCTTTGGCCTGAACGCGCCGCCCGGCGAGCGGCCGGTGATCGAGACCCAGTTGGCGGAACTGGCCCGCTTTGGCGTCGTTCACCGCAATCCCGCCACCAAACTCTACGAGTTCCGGCGCTCGGACATCTTCGATGTGGACCGGGCCGTCGAGGACTACAAGCGGGATCAGGGTGACAAACTGGGCAACCTGGCCGTCGAGTTGAACAGCCTGGTGCCCTTGCCAAAGAAAGACCAGTACCTTGAGGCCAAGGCTTACAATGCCCAGCACAACGAGGACAAGCGACTGGAACAGCGGATCGTCACTCCCAGCGATTTGGCAACCACGCGCACCGTAGAGGGCCATATGCTCACCTATTTCGACCTGCGGGAGCGTGAGATCGAGCAAGAGGTGTCTCAGGGCGGGGATTTTGAGAGTATTGCTCTCTACGCGGTGTGTGAGACCCAGGCTGACATCACCAAAGCCCGTGACCTGGCAGCCAAAAACAGGTCGCACCGAGTGGCGGTTGCTATTCCCACTGCTCCCATTGCGTTCAGGGATGCCATTTTGAACCTGAAAGCCATTGAAGCCGTCAAGAAGTCGCCAGAGGCTGAGAGCTTCACTACACAAGACAATGCGCTGGTTTTCGAGCGCGAAAAAACGTTCCGCGAGAAGCTGGAGGAGTTACGCGACGAGCTTCTTGATCCTCGCAAGCTGACCTGGCTGGGGGCCTACGGTAAAGCCTTGACTGTCTCCCCTCACAAGGCAGACGATGCCGCCACCAAGATCATGCAGCAGCTCTATACCCGGCGCAACACCTTCAGCCACGATGACTTCAACCGAACGCACGATGTGCGCAACTTCACCAAGAGGCATCTCTCCCTGGTCGAAGCCGTCAATGCCTTGCTGAAGGTTGGTCACGATCTGGCCATTGATGACAAGCAGGCAGATAATCGGGGTGAGAAACGTTACCTGCTCCGCTGCCTTTATCAACGTGGAGCATTAGCCAAGGTCCACAAGAAAGGCAGCATCACAGTCGTCGAGGTCGAGCGCGATTTGCCCAAGTTTGAGCCGTTTATCCCGGCTCTTGCTGACATGATGCGAGACGTGCAGGAGCTTGGCGAAGAGGATCGCATTAGCTTGAGGGCGTTTATCAACGAGTATCGCCAGCCGCCTTACGGCTTAGGCGACATTGCCCTTTCGCTTCTGTTTGCTACATTGCTGCGCTTCTTCGGCGATACCATCAAGATCAAAAAGGATGAAGCTGCTATTGGCGATCTCTACGTGGCCGATTTTGAGACGGTTGCTGACATTGTGAAGGGCAACTACCCTGACGCCTTTGTCAAATACCGCGAGATCCGGCCAAGCGAGCGGGAGTTGATCACTGGAAGCTATCGTATCTTCGCTGGCCTGGCCAGTGCAGCTCAAGTGAGTGTGAATGTCTCTAATGCCTATGATGCCGTTGCTACCTGGTATAGAGAACTACCTCCCGTGGCACAAGTCGCGGGCTTTTATCAGGTACCCAATTATGTCAGAGCAACGAGATTCTTGCAGCTTCTCGATAAGCTCCGGGCTCAGGATCCTCATGTTTTCGTCTTGCGCGAGTTACAAACAGTCGCAGGGCACGAAGCGGACGAGCTAGTCACGCCAGAACGGGCTCAAGAAGTTCTCACTGCTCTGGAACTTGCAAAGGGACAGATCGAGAGTACGCTGGAGCGCATCCAAAGCCGTATCCGTGACGGCCTGTGTGACATTTTTGGCGTCGAGGGCAACACCTGGGACGACGTGGCCGATGGGGTAAGAGCCTGGTATAACAACTTGGATTCCAATCAGCGTTCCACCATGGCCAGTTGGCACAATGAGGCCAGCAAGCCATTGGCTCGATTGTTCCTCGATCTGAGCAACCCACGGGAGTTGTTCGTGGACAAACTTCCGGAGCGTCCCAGCTATGGCTTTGGGCGCGTCCGTGATTGGAACGCAGACCTCGCTGGAGATTATCTATCCAAGATCCGCGATGGGGTGAAACACATCGAAGATAACCAGATCAAAGTGCCATCACCCGAGCCCGAATTAATCGGTAACTATCGGCAAGAGAAGGACAACGTGTTCTTTTCCGGCCCCCTCACTTTGCGCCTGTCGCATCCTGATCATACCGTTCGAATTCTTGTGACTGACACCGGAAAGGACCCGATCGTGGGAGCGGAGGAGCGTAGCGAATTTCAGGGTGTTAAGAGTTTTGACATTCACCGATTAGCCCAGGCGCGACAGGAAATCGTGACAATCAAGTATGTGCCTCAGGACGCTGAAGGAAACTGGGGCATCGTCGAGACGTTGACCTTCGTTGATGAGACACTGGGGAATGTGATCAGAGCGCCGAGGAAGTTGATCAAAGAGAGCAAGACCATTGTCAAATTTGTCTTCCCCACTGATGAGGCAGGCTTGGTGACGGCCTTTCGTACGTTCTTTGAGAGTATTCTGGAGCACGAGGTTGTGGATCGGGAGCGATTGCGCCAGTTAGTAGAAGAGATCCTCGCTGGCCTGGCCGACGGAGATACGGAGTAGCGTAATGTTTGTGGAGATCGTTGCGGATCCGGCTCATCTGGAGGATCCAACTGAATTTGAGTGTGTGATCGCTGCTGTGCCAGACTACGTACCGGCGATACAGCGGATCAAGCAAGCAGTAACTACCAAGGAATCGCTGCGGGTTTTGGTTCGTGACGCCGCTTGCACGGTATGGCTGGAGCGGTTTGCCGCTTCGTACAGTAGCGCCGTCGTTGGCTACTCAATCACAACAGTCCGCGCTCTCCTGGCCGAGCGTTGGCAGACCGAGATCCCAGAACACATCACTGACGAGGCTATCCTGGCCTCAGGCTTCTTGGAAGCCGACATCGTACCCCGAAGCGGCCAATTGTATGACGAAATCGTGCTGGAGCATTACTGGGGGGAGTTCTTCACCTTCGTGCGGTTTCCGCTCCGGTTGGCGGGGGAATTGGTTGACAGTCTGGATCTGGCCCGCTGGCAGGCTAACCAGGGTCGTCCACTGGCAATGCAGGCATTGCAGGCGTGCAAGGATCGTTGGCAAAGTCAAACCACACGGCGCGAACTCAAGAAGCTTGTCCGCGCTATTTTTGAGACACCAGGAGTACTGAGGGACAATCTCGGACGCTACAAGCTCTTGCAGAGTTATCCAGCCCAACAGGGCCAGGCCATTCTGGGAGAGTGGTACACCCTCTTCAAGAACCTGGAGATTGACCCAACATCTGTAGACTTGGACGGCATTAACCTGGGCGATGCTGTCCAGGAGATTCAGTACTATCTCAATGGTCTGTCAACCCATATCAGGGGGCAGGCTGACCTGGAAGCCGTGTTGGATGAGATGAGCGGCTGGCTACCGGAGGAATTGGAGTGGGTAGTGGAGCAACTTCGGGACAAAAGCCAGGCACTGCAACCTACCGCTCAGCTTCTGCAGCACATTAAGGCCCGCTTTCGGCCCATTCAGGATCAGACTGAAACTCAGCTTGCTGCTTTGGAAGCGGCCATCCCCCCGAACTACCCGTCCGATCCGGCAGAGAACCAAACGGTCGAGGAGTGGCTGCATTGGGCTGTCCAAGAGTACCTGCCGTACCGCTTCTGGTTAGAGGAGAACGACCACTGGGACCATACCGTAGCTGGCTATGCAGCAAGCTATGCCGATTGGTTCTATGAGAATTACACGGGGTACAAATACCAGGATCAGGATCGGTGGGTGTTCAGCCTATTGAATCATGCGATGCAGGACCTCAAGGAGGGGTGTAAGGTTCTGTTCATTGTGATTGACAACTTCAACTTCAAGTATGTACACACCTTGATCTCTCAGTTCAATCGCCGTGGGTTCCGTGTGATTGGCCAGGTAGAACCGAAGTGGGCGCCGGTTCCAACAACCACAGAGGTGTCCAAGTGGTGTCTAGTCGCGGGGGAAACCGATCTGCAGGATGTGCAAGGTCGTAACTACGAGGACATTCTGGACAAAGACTGGCGCGGTCTCTTTGAAGGCCGCCAAGTGACCTACCTGTCCAGGCTGGGCGATCTGAAGAAGCGCCGATGGTTTGGGGAGGATCTGATCCTGCTCAACTACCTGCCAATTGACACGGTTCTGCACAAAGACGAGCGGCAAATCGGCACCACCCACACCGCGGAGATCCGGAGCTACATGGAGACCTTGGTGGAAGTGGTCACCCAGTTTGCCAAGCGGGCCAGGATCGAGCAAGATTTGATCATCTACATCGCATCCGATCACGGCTCAACCAAGATCCCTCCAGATGTAGGCATCGCTTTGGACGACAAGCTCTACCGAAAGCAGGCGCAGGACCGACATCATCGTTACATCACTGTTCCCGAGAGCAGAGCTGCTAACCCCACGGCATACGATGAGGCGCACTGTTACATTATCCACGCCGATGCTTTTGGCACACATGATCACTATTTTGTCGCTAAAGACTATGATCGCTTCATTGAAATCAAAGAGAGCATCTATATCCACGGCGGGCTAACCCCAGAGGAGACCATCGTTCCCTTCTGTAGGCTGGTCAGAACCAAGATCGAAGCACTTCAACCGACTATCCGCCTGCCGGATAACGTGATTCGCTACTCCGTCAAAGCCAACTTGGTCTTCGTCGTTGGTAATCCCAATGACTACGACATCACCAACGTTGAACTGAACGTCGTCGAATCGGATCTTCCAGGCGTGTCCGTCGAAGCCATTCCGGCTAGCATCGCCACCGAGGTCACCATCCCAGTGCGCATCAAGCGACGGCCCGGCGTCCCCCCTCTGGAAGCCATCACTGTCGAGGGGAGCTTTGAGCTTCAAGGCCAGCGCTTTGCCATCCAAACAGTCAGCATCTTGGTTGAAGCCCGTTCGCTGGTGGAGAGCAAGACAGAATTTGATTTTGGAGTGTAAGGAGATCACGATGCTTGAGTCCTTCGAACAGAAAGCCTTAGACTACTATGGCGAAGTCATCATCAATAAGCACCTCATCCACGAAGCTGGCTTTGGCGCGCGGGCTATCCCGACCTACGTTGGTGAGTGGGTCCTGTCCCACTTCGCCGAGGAAGGGCAGCTCACCGAGGACAGCCGGGAGCGCATCGCCGCCTTCTTGGGCAAGTACCTGCCTACCAAAGGCCAGAAAGATGAGATCAAGAACCGGTTGCTCAAACTGGAGACGGTGCAACTGCTGGATGATTTCAGCGTCACGGTGAACCTCAAGACGGGCCAACGCCACTTGCGTATCCCCCTGCTGGACATCAACGACGCCTTCGTCAGCGAGCACATCGTGGACCAGAACGAACTGCTGGTGACCAGCGGGGTGTGGGGCATTGGTTCTCTCTTCTACGTCCCACCAGATGGGCCTGGGGACAAAGGCCAGGTTTGGATGCGGGAGTTCAAACCCTTCCAGATCAGTAGTGTAGATCTTGACTATTTCAGCGAATGTCGCCAGCATTTCACTCTTGACGAATGGCTGGACCTCATGGTCTCCAGCATCGGATTCAACCCCCGGACGCTGACCGAGCCGCAAAAGATGATCCTAATTACCCGCATCGTTCCCCTGGCCGAGCCTCGTGTTAACATAGTCGAGTTAGCTCCCAAGGGCACTGGTAAATCATTCGTCTACGACAACCTATCCCGCTATGCCCGGGTGGTGGCCGGTGGCAAAATCACCCCCGCCGTCTTGTTCCACAACCTGGTCACACATACCCCCGGTCTCATCACTCGCTACGATGGCATCGTGCTGGACGAGGTGCAGAGCATCCATGGCGACAGTGCCGGTGAGTTGATTGCTGGTCTCAAGGTCTACCTCGAATCCGGTCGCTATAGCCGGGGCAGCACTATGGGCACGTCGGAAGCTGGCTTCGTAATGCTCGGCAATCTCAGCCTTGATGCCGATTATCAGCCTCTCTACGATGAGGACGGGCTATTCCGCGAGATCCCCAACTTCTTGCAGGAGACCGCTTTCATTGACCGCATCCACGGGTTGATTGCGGGATGGGAGATGGGACGTGTCACCAAGGACACGCCGTCCCACTCTATGGGTTTCAAGGGCGATTTCTTCTCCGAAATCCTGCACGTGTTGCGGCGTGAAGCCCAATGCGGCGAGTATGTGTCCCAAAACATGCGTCTGGTGGGGTGTGATGATCTCCGTGACCGCAAAGCCATCACTCGTCTTGCCACCGGTTTCCTCAAGCTCCTGTTTCCGGACATGAAGCCGACCGAGGACGAGTTCAAGGAATTCTGTGTGAAACCGGCGGTAGAGCTCCGCCAGCGGGTGCGGGATGAGCTACACAAGCTTGATCCGGAATACACAAAGGTGTCTATTGGCTATGAGTAACTTAGGAGTATGCTCGTAGCCCAGAGGTCGCAGCCTCCCGACGCTCAAGAGGCTTTCCAGTTCCTGTTATCCACCGCCATGCATGAGGCTGGCAAGTTTGAGCTTGTGAGCGTGGCAGAGGTTGAGGGGCAGTGGCGCTACGCTTTCAGGTGTAGTGCAGGCGACGTGTTCAGGAAGGTGATGTGACGATTGCCCTGAAAAAAGGATAAGCAAAGACATGGGACGCTATATAGGGCGATCACCCATTCTTCAGAGGGGAAATAAGAGAAAATGGCTGACTAGTCAGCCGGGGCTGACCGTTATAGCAAGCCTCGCCGTGATCATCGTCCTGCTATCGGGCAGCTTCGCCCTGGCTAATGATGGCCCAGAGGATGGCCCGATCGACGGCTACACAAACGACACGGTGATCGTTCGGGTGTACTATCCCGATCTTGATACTGGTAACAAGGTGTTCATCTCGTTCGAACCATGGATATGGGAGACCAACTACGAGGAAGGCTATCACCTTATGAAAGTGAGCCAGAGAGAGATAGATCTCCTCACCGATGCGGGTCTTCAGGTCGTAGTCGCCGACCAACAGGCGCTCCCAGCGATAGAATCCATTCCTAACTACCCCTGCTATGAGACGGTGGAAGAAACCTTGGCCTTCGCGGAGGGGCTGGCTATCAACTATCCCGACTTCGTCACCTGGACCGATGTCGGCAACTCCTGGGAAAAGTCAGCCGGGTTGGGTGGCTACGACATGAGGGTCTTGCGTTTGACCAACTCAGCCATCCCCGGCCCTAAACCCAAGTTCTTCGCCACTAGCGCGATCCACGCCCGCGAATACACCACCGCTCCTTTGCTGGTCCGTTTCGCCCAATACCTCATGGATAACTACGGCACCGACGCCGACGCAACCTGGATTCTGGACTATCACGAAGTCCACCTCAGGTTTCATACCAACCCCGACGGCCGCAAGAAGGCCGAGGCCGGCGCTTCGTGGCGTAAGAACACCAACCGGAACTACTGCGGTGCCACGAGCAGTAATCGAGGCGCCGACCTCAATCGGAACTTCACTTATCGTTGGGGCTGCTGCGGCGGGTCCAGTGGCAACCAATGCAGCGAGACGTATCGAGGCCCCAGTCCCGCCTCTGAGCCCGAGACCCAGGCCGTCCAGAACTACTTGCGCTCGCTCTTCCCCGACCAGCGTGGCCCCAACGATAACGATCCCGCCCCCAACGACGCCACCGGCATATACATCGACTTTCACAGCTACAGCAACCTGGTCCTCTGGCCCTGGGGTTACACGAGCACCCCAGCGCCGAACGGGACCCAGCTTCAAACACTGGGGCGCAAGTTCGCCTACTGGAACGGCTACCGGCCTCAACAAGCCATCGGGCTATATGTCACCGACGGCACCACCGACGACTTTGGCTACGGCGACTTGGGTGTGGCATCTTACTGCTTTGAGCTTGGCACGGCGTTCTTCCAATCCTGCAGCTACTTCGAGAACACGATCGTACCCGCCAACCTGCCGGCGCTGATCTATGCGGCCAAGGTCGCGCGCACCCCCTACATGACGCCCGCCGGACCCGACGCTTACAACCTCTCCCTCAGTGACGACTTGGTTCCTGCCGGCCGCACCGTTATCCTCAGCGGCATTGCCGACGATAGCCATTACGACAACCAGAAGGGCACTGAACCCACGCAAAACATCGCCGCAGCCGAGTATTACGTGGACACGCCACCGTGGGTCGTCGGCTCCACAGCCAGGGACATGGCGGCGTCTGACGGTCGCTTCGACTCCCGGCAAGAGAACGTCGAAGCGACCATTGACACCAGTGGCTTAAGCGAAGGAAGGCACATCATCTTTGTGCGCGGACAGGATGAGAACGGCAATTGGGGCGCCTGCAGCGCGATTTTTCTCCGCGTAACCCAAACCCATTACTCGATTGCTGGCTATGTGACCGGGCCCGAAGGAGGGGCAAATCCCTTGTCTGGAATACGAGTAGACATCAGAGGACATGGATCATCGTTCACTGATCAAAATGGGCACTATAGTCTTGAGGAGCTAGACGCAGATCGCTACCAGGTGGCTCCCTATGATGATAGATACGATTTTGCGCCTAGCTGCAACTGGATTACCGTTCCACCCAATCGAGGTGACGTGAACTTCGTCGGGGTTCCCACGGGTCCACAGCCCGGAGTGACCCTCTACGAGCACGATCAATACCTGGGAATACACGAGACCTTCACCGCGCATCATCCTAACCTGACGGATAGCTGCATTGGGGACAATACGGTCACCTCCTTGAAGATATGGGGGCCCTACAGCGCAATTCTGTATCAGAAGCCCAACTACGAGGGAACGGCCGAGGCTTTCACTGGCGATGATCCGCAGCTCAGCGATAACATCATTAGCAGCGATACGGTTTCGTCTATCTGTGTCCTCTTTGGCGACTTCGACGGCAATGGCCAGGTGGAAGCAGCAGATATCATGGCGGTAGCTAGCCGGTGGCGTATGACAGACCAGGATGCCGGCTGGGATGCGCGGTACGACGTGGATGGCGATGGCGACATGGATATCGTAGACATCATGCTCGTAGTGGCTCGCTGGGGAGAGACTTGTGGGTGAGGGGACAGTGGGAGGAGATATGAATCCAAAGGGAAAGCCGGCACTGGACAGAAGCCGCATTTACCTTTGTGCGCCGGTCAATGCGCTGGTTGAAGGGGTCTACGAAGAAAACATACCCCTGGCAGAGATCAAAAAGCACGGCGATTTTGGTCTGGGTACGTTCAACGATTTAGACGGGGAGATGGTGATGCTCGACGGGCATGTTTACCAGATCGCCTCTGATGGGCGTGTCACAGTGATTGACGATAATGCTTTGACCCCGTTCGCCTGTGTCACCTTCTATGAGCCTTTGAGCCACGACGAGATTGACCGTGAGATGAACTACGATGCCTTTTTGGAATGGCTGTATGGTCTGTTGCCCTCCCCCAACCTGTTTTATGCTATTCGGATCGAGGGGGTATTCGCTCACGTCAAAACCCGGTCGGTGCCGAAACAGGACAGTTATCGTCCCCTGGTCGAAGTGGCCAAAGAACAAACCACCTTCGACTTCTATGATGTGGAGGGCACTCTGGCGGGCTTTTTCACCCCTTCTTTCATGGCCTCCCTGAATGTGCCTGGGTTGCATCTGCATTTTCTCTCTGCAGATTTGCGACAGGGCGGTCATCTACTCGAATGTGTTCCACGAAAAGCGCGTGCAGGCGTCCAGATTCTCAGCACGCTAGAACTCTCCTTGCCGATTGGCCTTGAGTACTTGACTTTGGATTTCACCCGGGACATCAACCGGGACTTGGATAAGGCGGAGAAGAAATAAAGAGTACAAAAGCCATCTGCGTCAATCGCACGGTGGCTTTTTGCGATTGCCAAACGAGGCGATGTGTGGTATAGTATGCTTGGCAACTGAGCTTTGCTTTTTCCCGGACGATGAGATATAATGACATGAGAACACCATCCATTGTTGATTGCGGAGTAGAGAGGGGGTGGGATTATGAGTACCATCTACATTGAGCCTGTTCAAAAGACAAGCGAAGTACTATATTTAGTTCAATCCGCTATCAAGAGCGAGGTAACGAGGCTTAGACTCGCTCTGAAACTAGCCAGGGAGCGACTAGCTCCATTTGAACAAGAATATGGCGTCACCTCGGAACATTTCATTTCCGAGATGGCAGCCGAAGACCTGAAAGGCGGCGACGATGAGTATGTCCGCTGGGCCGGGGAGTACAAGCTGATGCAAAGGCTCCAGAAAAAGTTGCGACAGCTCCAGGAGATCAACTACGGTGATTCAAGCCTACTTCAACCAGGTCAAAGCGATAGTTGATCAATACGCGGCTACCCGCTTTGTGCTGGATGCGAATGTGGGCTTCGAGATGCGCCCTGGGGG
>CAYUPJ010000052.1:4637-21632 GCA_964446635.1 uncultured Anaerolineae bacterium | reverse complement strand
AGACCACCTATTACGAGTACACTTTGAATCCCTGGATTCGACCCGAAAGAGGCATGGAAAAATAGAGGAGCAGCAGCGTGATCCAACTTGCTGTTTTAACCGAAGAAGAGGTAGAGGCAATTCACCAGTGAGGAGACCAAGATGCTAAACCGTGCGCGTGAGATCGAACAGCAACTGATCAACTGGCGCAGGCAATTCCATATACATCCTGAGCTGGGCTTCCAGGAGTTCAGGACCGCTGAGCTGGTGGCCGAGACCTTGCGCTCATTGGGTCTGCGAGTGAGAACCAGTGTGGGCAAGACGGGGGTAGTCGGCTATTTGGGGGAAGGCAAGACGGTGGTGGCCCTTCGCGCCGACATGGATGCTCTGCCCATCCAGGAAGCCAACGACGTGCTCTATGCCTCCCAGGTGCCAGGCGTGATGCACGCCTGCGGCCACGATGCCCACACGGCCATCCTTCTCGGCGTCGCCGTGCTGCTGCGCCAGGAAGAACTGCCAGGCCAGGTGCGCTTCCTCTTCCAGCCAGCCGAGGAGGTAGGGGACGACGACGGGATCAGTGGCGCACCTCGTATGGCGGAAGATGGGGCCATGGAGGGCGTGGACGCAGTGCTGGCCCTTCATGTGGACGCGACCGTTCCTGTCGGCGACATCGTCTTAGGTGCCGGCCCATCCTCGGCCGGTGTGGACACTTTTTACGCCACCGTTATCGGCCAGGGAGGGCACGGATCAGCCCCGCACAAGGTAGTGGATCCCATTTATATCGCTGGGCACGTCATCCTGGCCCTACACGGCATTGTCTCCCGCCGGATGAATCCCTTTGACCAGGCCGTGCTCAGCATCGGATCCATTCACGGCGGGCAGGCAGACAACGTGATCCCCGACCGAGTCGAGATGTCCGGCACCATTCGCTTCATGAAGCCAGAAGTGCAGAAGCAAATCCACGCCGAGATTGAGCGGGCTCTCGGAGTGGCGCGAGCCATGGGTGGGGACTACGAGGTCAAGATAGAAATCGGCTCCCCACCGATGATCAACGATGCAGGGATGGTGGACCTGCTGCGACAGGTCGCCACTGAACTACTGGGGGCTGAGCGCATCCAGGCTCCTGAACAACATATGGGAGGAGAGGACTTCGGGTGCTTCTCGGCCCTGGCCCCTGGCGCGATGTTTGGTCTGGGCTGCCAAATCGAGAGAGACGAGCGCCAAGCCCATAATCCCCACTTTGATATTGACGAACGCTGCCTTCCCATCGGCGTGGCCATCCTGGCCGAGGCGGCCCGCCGCTATCTGGTGGGCGAGGGCTAAGTCAGTAGATTACAGATAGGGAGTTTGCATTTTTTGTCAAGTCCTGCTATTATTAACAAGCGGGAGGAGAATGCAGGATGAGAGAGACAATTCTAGATAAGCCCGTAGCCAGCATAACACTTCGAGAACTTATAGAGACATTCCGCGAGGTCATCCACGAGGAACGGGAACACTACATAGATGATGAGGGCTACCTAGTCTTCTCCAGCGAGAGGTCCTATGCCAAATATCTGGAGAAGCAAAAAGGCAAGCTGCCCAGTGAGGTTCAGGCCTATTTTATTGATGAGCATGGTCTTAAGGTCGTTTACAGTGACTACGAGCCCACACCACAAAAGGCCAAGGAATTGGCTGAGATTCGCCAAAGGATTGCTGAGGGAAAGGCAGAATTGTATAGCCTGGAAAAAGTAGCCCGAGAACTCGGCCTGGAGGAATAAGCCGATGTTCGAGGTTGTGCTGGAGGAGCGAGCAAAGCGTCAACTCGCCAAGCTGTCCAAGGAAATCGGTGGTGACATACGTCGGCTCAAAAGGAGATAGCGCCTCTCCTTTGCCGGTGAAAAGGAGGTGATCAATCAAGATCAATAAGCTTGCACGCTAGATGGGTTAAATTTCGGAAACACTTTGAATAAAACCATAAGGAGGAGAAATGATTACCAAGAAAGCAACTTTTGGGGTCCTGACAGTGCTGGCAGTGGTCAGCCTGCTGGTGGCCTGCACCCCGCCTACCCCCCAGGTTATCGAGAAGGAGGTAGTCGTCGAGAAGGAGGTTCCGGTCACCGTCGAGGTGGAGAAGGAAGTGGTGGTCGAGAAGAAAGTCGTCGAGACCGTGATCGTGGAGAAGGTGGTCACTGCGACCCCGGTGCCCACCAAGCCTAAGATCATCATCATTACCTTGACCCAGGAAGCCGATAACCTGAACCCCCTCTACACCTCGATGTGGTTTTCTCTGATCCTGCGCGAGTTCTACCTGGCGAATGGGCTGCTGGTCTACAACGACAAGAACGAGGCCATTCCCTGGATTGCCAAGGAAATCCCCAGTCTGGAGAACGGTGGGATCTCTGCTGACGGGAAGACCATCACCTTCAAGCTGCGGGACGACGTGAAGTGGTCGGACGGGGAGCCGTTTACGGCCGAGGACTACGTCTTCACCTGGCAGATGATCATGAGCGATAAGAACACCATCCAGAGCCGTGACCCGTTCGACGTGGCAGTGGAGTCGGTGGAAGCTCCAGACCCGTACACCCTGGTGGTCAAGTTCTATGAGCCCTACGCCCCCTGGCAGGCCAAGATCTTCAGCAACGTGAACGCCACCGTCGCCCTGCCCAAGCACATTTTGGAGCCAGTTTTCGAGAAGGAAGGGACGTTGGACAACGCCGACTGGAACCGCAAGCCCACCGTGGGAGTTGGCCCCTTCCTGTTCAAGGAGTGGGAGTCGGGCAGCCACCTGATCTTTGAGGCTAACCCGAAATTCTGGCTGGGCAAGCCCAAAGTGGATCAGATTTTCATCCGCATCGTGCCCGACGACGCGGCCCAGGTAGCAGCGATCAAGGCCGGCGACACCGACATCGGGGTGTTCATTGCCTACTCTGACATCCCGGATCTGCAGGCGTTGGGGACAGTGGACCTGCCAAAGGTGTCCTCAGGGTACAAAGAGTCCTGGTTCCTCAACCTGAGCACCCGGGAGGACAAGACCAAGGGCCACCCAGCTCTCCAGGACCCGAACGTGCGCCGAGCCGTCGTCATGGCGGTGGACCGCAACAAGATCTGCCAGGACTTGCTGTATGGGATGACCAAGCCGGCCATCACCTTCTGGGATGGTACCCCCTTCGCTAATCCCGCCCTTAAGGGCATCCCCTACGACCCGGAGGGAGCCAAGAAGTTACTGGATGAAGCCGGCTGGAAGGTTGGGGCCGACGGCATCCGCGAGAAGGACGGCGTCAAGCTCAAGCTGCGCTACGCCACTACCACCCGCGAGGTCCGCAAGAACACCCAGGTCATCGTCCAGCAGATGTGGAAAGCGGTGGGGATTGACTCCGAGTTGATCAACCACTCCTCCGACATCTTCTGGAACAGCTATGGTGATGGTGGGCCCATCGCCACCGGCGGGTACGACGTCGCCGAGTGGTCCACCTGCCCGTACTTCCCAGACCCGGACTCCTCGGTGTGGCTGTGCAAGGAAATCCCGTCGGACGAGAGCCCGGCCGGCAGCAACTGGCAGTTCTTCTGCGACGAGAAACTCGATGCCCTCTTCGCTCAGCAAATGTCCACCGTAGACACCCAGGCCCGTATCAAGATCTTCTACGACATCGCCAAGATCATCGAGGACAAGGTGTACTGGATCAGCATGTGGGACGATCCGGACATCTGGACGGTGAGCAAGAAGCTGAAGGACGTGAGGTTCTCCGGCGCGACTCCGTTCTGGAATTCCTACGAGTGGGACAAGACAGAATAACCGGCTCTCTCAACCGGGGCAGAGAGGTACGCCTCTCTGCCCCGGTTTGCATCGGCCACGAGTCTGTCACCCCTTCGTTGCACTCAGGGCAGGCTCTGAGCGAAGCGAAGGGTCTCCACCCTCACGAAGGGGATTCTCTTCGACTGTGCTCAGGACAAGCTTCGCTGCGCTACTCAGAAACTTCGCTTGTCATTGCGAACGAAGTGAAGCAATCCCCCGTTCGCGAGGTGGAGATTGCTTCGGCACAAAAACCGTGCCTCGCAATGACAGGAGAAGGTTTCTGCCCCCTACGGATGGCGCGATGCGCCATGGAAGACTCAGAATGACAAAGCAGAGAGGTGAGCGATGACCCGCTACATCGTTCGACGCTTTCTACAGGCCATCCCTTTGCTGTTGATAATAAGCGCCCTCTTGTTCGTCCTCATGGAAGAGATGGGCGACCCCCTGGCCACCTTTGGCGGTCGCCGGGTCCTTCGTTCGGAGGACCGCGTGCGGCTAACCCGGCAACTGGGGCTGGATAAGCCGGTGTACGTCCAGTACCTGGTCTGGCTCGTAGGCAACGATTGGATGAAGATAGACCTGGACGGGGACGGGGTTCCCGAATCGCACGGGACACGCAAGGGGGTGATTCGCGGCGACTTCGGGACCTCGTTCGTCACCCGCCGGCCAGTCATCGAGGTGATCAAGGAACGCCTGCCTAACACCCTGCTGTTGATGCTGACCAGCGAGATTGTCATTTTGATCTTGGCGTTGATTATCGGTGTCACCTCAGCGCTCAAACAGTACTCAATCTTCGACCACGTAGCGACCGGGCTGTCGTTCGTTGGGTACTCCATGCCCATCCCCCTCCTGGCCATCGGACTGATGTACCTCTTCGCCGTGAACTTCAAGAAATGGGGCCTGCCATATTTCCCCACGGTGGGGATGTTCGAGCCGGAGGCCGGTCGCACCGTGCCGCAGCTCATCTGGCACATGGTGCTGCCGGTCACCGCTATCTCCACCATCAGCATCGCCGCCTATAGTCGCTACATCCGGGCCTCCATGCTGGAGGTCATCAACCAGGACTACATCCGCACCGCTCGTGCTAAGGGGTTGCGGGAACAAATCATCATGTATCGTCACGCCTTCAAGAACGCGGCCCTTCCCCTGGTCACCCTGGTGGGCCTGGACTTGCCGATGCTCCTGGCTGGAGCTATCGTGACCGAGAGTATCTTCGCCTGGCCGGGGATGGGGCGGTTGTTTCTCGATCACACCGTGCGTTCCGACTTCCCGGTGCTGATGGGCATCCTGATGCTGATCTCAGTGGCGGTGGTGATCTTTCAGATCATCACCGACATCACCTACACCTTTCTCGACCCGCGCATCCGGTATGATTGAGTAGACCAAGGAGAGGCAATGGCAACTGCAGGCGATGTGCCTGGAACTACTGATGAGTTCGCCCGGCCGGTGTTTTCTCCCCTCCAACTGGCCATGCGACGATTCCGCCGCCACAAGATGGCGGTGTTTGGGCTCGTTCTCCTGGCCGCTCTCGTGGTGTACGCCGTGGGAGGCTCGTTAGTCTTCTCTGAGGAGTACGCCAACTACAACGACACCAGCATCCGCCTGCAACTACCCTCGCGAGGGCACCTCTTTGGCACCGACGTAGTGGGCCGTGATATCCTGGCCCGTACCATCTACGGTGGGCAGATCTCTCTGGTTATCGGCATCTTGGCGGTGGTGGTCTCGGTATGCGTGGGCACTCTGGTCGGCGCCTTCTCTGGCTTCTACGGAGGAATGGTTGATGGCATCCTGATGCGCTTCACTGAGGCCATACTGAATATCCCGCAGTTGTTCTTGCTCATCGTGGCTTCGAAGTATCTGGCGGATAAGATTCACAACTTCCGGGCTTTCGGCCGGGAGTTCAGCGGCAGCGTGATCGTGATCGTGGTCATCATCGGGCTGACCAGTTGGATGTACCTGGCGCGCATCGTTCGCTCGTGCTTCCTCTCCTTGAAGGAGCAGGAGTTCATTACCGCGGCGCGTTGCATCGGCACTACAAACCCGGGGATCATCTTCCGCCACATCCTGCCCAACAGCCTGGCTCCGATCATCGTCGCCGCCACTCTAGGGGTGGCCAACGCCATCATGGCCGAAGCCTACATCAGCTTCCTGGGATTTGGGGTTCGCCAGCCCACCGCTACCTGGGGCAATATGCTGGAGGACGCCAACCGCTACCTGGAGAGCGCGCCGCAGTTGTGGATCTTTCCTGGCCTCCTCATCCTTTTCACCGTTCTAAGCATCAACTTCCTGGGCGACGGTCTGCGAGACGCCCTCGATCCAAGTGCGCGGATTTGATGAGTAGCGAGGTAACGAGTAACAAGTCAATAAAAGCCCTCTTCTCGTGGGAGAAGAGGGCTTTTCAATTGGGTGCGGCAAAATCGGGGTTTGACGTAGCTGATGCGTAGGTATTGGTTACGCGGCGGAATCCTCTTCGTTCATCCCCAGGTACGAGAGCACCAACCGTCGCCGCGAGAAGTGCCCCAAGGTTATGATCTCAATGAGCATCGGGCCGCCGAGCAGCGCACGGACGATCTCGTTTACGCTCCGCCCCTGCCTGTGGAGGACCAGCACCTGATCGCCCAGCTTTTCCAGGCGCGCGATCTTAGCCGCGAGTTCGGCCGCTGGGTTGTCGCGCACGCGGGCGCTGCTGGGGAAGAGGGTGGTTGCCGGCAGCGCGGCGATCCGCTTGAGTGAGGAGATGATCCCCCACACGTCATGCCCGCCGCGCAGAGCGCGGTCCTGCCCGCCCACGAACAGGTCGCCGCTAAAGAGCCAGCCCCGATCGGGTTCGTACAGGCAGATGTGGTCGGGGCTGTGGCCAGGGGTATAGATCACCTGAAAGCAGTAGCGCTCGGTCTCGATTACCTCACCGTTGGAGATAGGCCGGCCTTGTGATGGTTCCGGCCAGCCCCATAAGATGCGCCGGTAGGGATGCAGCGGTTGCCGGCCTCGCGGATCGGCCAGGACGGGCAGAGCCAGTGGGTGGGCGCGGATATCCAGCTCGTCACGCTGGCGTTGCAGGCAGCCGTTGGCGCCAATGTGGTCTTCGTGGGAATGGGTGTTCACGATGCCGACGAGGGGTGTTTCTGGTAGCGCCTCTACCAATTCCGGCGCGCTGAAAGCACAGCCGGTGTCCACCATCAGACCGTCCACCAGATAGGCGGCGGTCCAGTAGCGCCCACGACCGGCGAGGGTGCGGGCCAGATCAAAGCGGGTGACGTCGTTGTGGGTTGCGATCTTTAGCATGGTCTTTATCCATTACCGCCCGCTACGGCTCCAGCACCAGCACCCCCTCCGCATCCGCTTCCACGGCGGCCCGCTCCCACAGCATGGAGTGGTACTCGATGTTCCGCCAGGAGTCAATCATGTCGCCGTAGTGACGATGGTAGGGGTGCCCGGATTGGCCGGTGGTGTGCATGGAGACCGAACGGGTGAAGTCCCCCAGGTCCACGACTTGGCGGTAGGAAGGGACAGTACTCACGACGTAGGGCCTGTTGAGGCTGTAGCCGGTGTTGTTGACCGTCGCTAGGCTGCCATCCACCGCGACCGGCCCTCGGTTGAAAATCGCCTCGATAGGGCCAATGCCGGATTGCCCCAGGCTCTGGTTCTGGAAGGTGGCGGTGTGTAGGTCGCCCCAGCGCCAGCGGTTCATGTTCCGTCCCAGTGTCTCGGTCAGTTCTTTCACCGCCTCCTCCAGGGCCCGCAGCAGCACCTCGTCCCGCGTCTCCACCTGGGGCGTGGTGACGTCATCGAACCAGGGAGAGGCCGGGTCGGCCAAGACATCTACCAGCGCCACCATGGCATTGCCGCGGGCACGGCGCAGAAGCCGTTCCCCCAGTTCATCGCCGAAGGTGAGGTCTGTCAGGTGTAGACAGAAGGCCTCGAAGAGGGCAGCTCCGGTGCTATCCCGTACGGCCCGCCCGTCCCAGGCCCGCAGCAGGGTCAGCGCTTCCGCCAAACGGGGCTCGTTGGTGGATAGCCCCTGCAAATAGGGCAGGACATCCTCGGCGTACACGGGACTGTTGTTCCCCTGGATGACCTGCATGTCGGCCAGCGAGAGGGAGGGATCGGCCTCGATCAACTCCACGATCCGCTGCGCCCGGTAGCCGGCATCCCAGTCCATCCCCAGAAAGTAGGGGAAGTCCGGTCCCACCACGGCGTTGTTGGCAGTGACGATGTACCCCTCCGGCGGGTTGAAGGTGCGGGGCAGCTCGTCGAAGGGGATGTAGTCCACCCACTCGTACTCGCCAGTCCACCCAGGCACTGGCATCGAGCCGTCGCCTGAGGCGCGGATGGGGATGCGGCCTGGGGCCTGGTAACCAATGTTCCCCTCCACGTCGGCGTAGACGAAGTTCTGGCTGGGCACGTCCCAGTACCTCAGCGCTTCCCTGAATTCCTCCCAGTTGCTAGCCCGGTCCAAGAGGAGGACGCTCTTCATTAGCGTGCCGGGCTGGAGCGCGGTCCAGGAGAGGGCCAGGGGTTGCCAGCCGAAGGACCACTCATCCTCCGTGCCGCCAACTACGTCGTTGATGATGGGACCGTGGCGGGTGAGGCGGGCGTTCACCACCACCGGCTCATCCTCGCCGGCCACGCGAATCTCCTCGCGGACGATCTCCATGTCCAGCCACTGGCCCTGGTACTCGTACTGGTTGGGATTCTCCGGGTTGATTCGCTCGATGAACAGATCCTGCACGTCTGGCCCCAGGTTGGTTACTCCCCAGGCAATGCGGTCGTTGTGGCCGATGATGACGCCGGGCGTGCTGGCGAAGGAGGCGCCCACGACGTTGTAGGGGCATTCCGGCCCCACGGGGTTGCAGTGGAGGCCGATCTCGTACCAGATGGAGGGCATTTGTATAGCCAGGTGGGGATCATTGGCCAGGAGAGGCATCCCCGTCTCGGTGCGGCTTCCGGCAATGACCCAGTTATTGCTGCCCACACTCTCTCCGAAGCCGAAGACGTGGGCCGTGAAGGCAGCGTCGGGCACCGTCTCCAGCGTCGCCCCGGCCAGCGAATGTGGGACGATGACCGGGTGGTCGTGGGGGTGAGGTCGTATCAGCACGCCGACGGCTGTGCTCCCCAACCGGGCGGCGATGTAAGCGCGCACCAGCTCGGCATCCATGTTGCCCCCCAGGTCCCAGGCCATCACCTTGGCCCAGGTGAGGGTGTTGAGGGGCGTCCAGGGCTCCGGGTCGAATTTGACGCTGGTGAGCCCCAGGATGGTGAACTCCAGTCCCAGGCGGCCCCGGTGGGTGGAGATGTAAGCGTTGACCCCCTCGGCGTAGGCCTCCAGCACGGCCCGACCCTCGTCGTCCAATTGCTCCAGTTCCTGGGCGGCGGTGCGGCGCCAACCGACGGTGCGGATGAAGCGGTCGGAGTCCAGCGCAGACTCGCCCAGAATCTCCGCCAGCCGTCCGGAGCCGATGCGCCGCCAGAACTCCATCTGCCAGAAGCGGTCCTGGGCGTGGACGTAGCCCTGAGCAAAGAAGAGGTCGTGGGGGTTGGAGGCGTAGATGTGGGGAATACCCCAACTGTCCCGGTAAACCTCCACCTGGGATTGCAGCCCTGCCACTTTGACGGTGCCATTGATGGCCGGGAAGTTGCGCCTGGTAATGAAGTAGCCCCCGCCAGCCGCTATGATCACGACGAGCAGGACGAGAACACCAAGAACCATCAGGATCTTGCCTAGCAGTTTTCGCATTTTCTCTTCTCCTCAACAGAAATCTGGCTTAGGTTGATTTCCGATGGTGCAGACGAAGGCTGATCCACTTGCCAATCTCAACAATGACGAGGAGCGAAAGCGCAACCCCAGCGACCCAGCCCCACTCCTGCCAGGTCAACGGCACGATCCCCAGCAGGTGGCGGATTCCCGGAACGACAAAAGCAATGACCGCCATGAACAGGCCAGCCAGCACTGCCCAGACCAGGGGCTTATTGCGGCTGAGCGGGCCACTGCGGAAGATCGAACGGCGCATGCTCCGGTAGGCAAAGATGTAAGCCATCGAGTTAATGGCGAAGCTGGCGAACACAATGCTTCGGCCCTCGGCCGGGTTTCCGTGCGCCATGAAGAAGTGACTAAACAGCCATAGAGCAAAAATAGTGCTGGCGACGCTGATGACACCAATCAGCGAGCCGCCCAGGGTGGTCAGGATCGGCTCCTTGAGCGACTTGGGCTTCTCGTCCATAATGCCCTCTTCGACTGGCTCGAAGCCCAGCACAATGTCGGACGGCCCATCGCAGATCAGGTGGATCCACAAAATTTGCGCCACGGCCAGCGGCGCGGGCCAGCGGAACATCATCGCCGTGAAAATGGTCAACACCTCCGCAAAGGAGTTGGACAGCGTGTAGGCCACGACCTTGCGGATATTCTCGAAGACGGTGCGGCCTTCTTCTACCGCCGCGACGATGGTGCGGAAGTTGTTATCGAGCAGGATCAGGTCGGCGGTCTCCTTGGCGACGTCGGTGGCGCTACCCACCACCACGCCGATGTTGGCGCGCTGTAATGCCGGGGCGTCGTTCACGCCGTCACCGATCATCGCCGTCACTTCTCCATTGGCCTGCAGCGCCTTGATTATGCGCAGTTTGTCCCGCGGGCGGATGCGGGAGAAAATAGCGGTCTTCTTGACCCGCGCCTGGAGTTGTTCGTCAGTCAAGGTCGAGAGTTCGTCGCCCTCGAGGATTTCGTCGCCTTCTTCCATCAGGCCAATGTTGCGGGCAATGCGCTCGGCCGTGCGGCGGTAGTCGCCGGTGATCATCTTGATCTGGATGCCCGCATGTTGGGCCACCTCGACTGCTTCGTGGACACCTTCGCGGATTGGGTCTTCCATCCCCAGCAAGCCAACCCAGGTATAGCCGTTGCGGTCTTCCAGCAGCCCGAGCGGGCGGTACGCCAGGCCGAGCAGCCGCAGGCCTTCGCCAGCCCAGGCATCCACCTGCGCCAGGAGGCGGTCACGCTCCGCGGCCGAGACCTTGCACATACCCAGCACAATCTCCGGGGCGCCTTTCAGGTAGTTGTACCGGTCACCGTTCAGCCGGTTGCCGGTGATCATGAACTTGGTCTCACTGGTGAACAGTTCCTCGGCCAGCCGTTCTGTGGCATTGACCAGGTACTGCGGGTCGCCGGACATCTGGCTCCGGGCATACTCCCAGAGCGCCACGTCCACCGGGCCCTCGAGGTTGTTGCACAGCACCATCGTTTGGAAGGCGCGCTCCTGGTCAGCCAGGTCGGCGCAGGTGACACGCATGCGGCCTTCGGTCAGGGTGCCGGTCTTGTCCGTGCAAATGGTGGTGACAGAACCGAGCGTTTCCACGGCCAGCAGTTTTTTCACCAACCCGTTGCGCTTGAGGATTCTACGCATGCCCAGCACCAGGATGACCGTGACGGCAATCAGCAGGCCCTCTGGGACGGCAGCGATGGCCAGGATGATGGAGGTGCGCAGCATATCGAGCAACTCGCGTCCCATCAGCAGACCGCTGACAAGGATCGCGAGCGTGAAGACAACCACGATGTAGGTCAAGGCCTTGCTGAACGCCTTCAACCGGACTTGGAGCGGGGTATCCTCTTCGACATGCTCCTGCAGGCTGGTAGCGATCTGCCCCAACTCTGAGCGGGAACCGGTCTGGGTCACGCGCATGACGCCGCGGCCGGTGACAATCGTCGTACCCGTGAAGACCTGGTTCTGGCCCATCGCCGTGCTCTTGTTAACCGGCTCGCTTTCGCCGGTCAGGATGGCCTCGTCCACAGTCAGTTTGGCGCTTTCAAGCAACTCTCCATCCCCAGGGACATGTTCCCCAGCATTGAGCACGACCAGGTCGCCCGGCACGAGTTCCCACACTTCGACTTCCTGGTGCTGACCATCACGGATCACGGTGGTCGTCGGCTTAAGCAAGCCTTTCAGGGCCGTGTAGGTGCGCTGGGCCTGATATTCCTGTACAAAGCCGAGAATGGCATCAATTACGACCACGGCCATGATGATGCTGAAGTCGCCATATTCCCCTACTGCGAGTGACACCCCTGCGGCGACCAGGATGATGTACACCAACGGGCTTTTGAGCTGTGAAAAAAGGATGGACCAGGCCGATGGTCCCTTCGCGGCTGGCAGTCGGTTTTCACCGTATTGTCGCCGCTGCTCGAGGATTTCGGCAGCGGTTAACCCAGTCAAAGGCGTGTAGGCCTGAATCGAGTCTGCCGATTGCTTTTCAGTTATTGTAGCCACGATGTAGTCAGCCTCCAGAAAAGAATAAATCCGCGCTTCAATGGCGCGGAAATGCCTGCTCAGGCGAAACCCTACCCATACTTGACGTGCTTTACGCCCTGCTGGAATAGAGCCACAACATGTTCGTCTTCGATACGATAATAGACCTCTTTTCCCTCTCTGCGCGCCGTGACCAGTCCCATCTGCCGCAGGCCGCGCAAATGATGGGAAACTGCCGACTGGCTCACGCCGACCATCTCGGCCAGAGCACTGACGTTGAGTTCCTGAGCGGCAAGCACGGACAAAATGCGGACTCGGCTCGTATCACTAAAAGCGCGGAACAGTTCCGCAACGTGAGCTGCAGTGTGTTCATCTAGAACGGTTGCGATATCTGAAGGAGAAGACATGATTCAAACAATTGAATATATGTTTAGGTGTTGAGTATAATGTTTTCTGTAAAAAAGTCAAATGATAGTGTCTGTACCTCGATGACTCTGCCCCCTTTGAGATACACCCGCGGCACCCGGGCAGAGATGGCCACCAACACCACATAGTTGATGCTATCCATGAGTGAGGCTATCTCCTCGGCGGTGATCTCTGCCTCGTCTTGCCGTCCGAAAAGGACCACATCATCATCCTGTTGAACGTCTGGGATGCCGCTGACGTCCACTATACACTGATCCATGCAAACCTGCCCCACAATAGGCGCTCGCTTCCCCCTGATGAGGACCGACCCTTTGTTCGACAACTGCCGGCTGAGACCGTCCCCAAAGCCGATGGGCACCAGGGCTACGGTGGTCGGCCGGGTGGTGGTGTACGTGCATCCGTAGCTGATACTGGAGCCTGGGGGCAGAGTGCGTATCCGCCCCACCCGGCTCTTCAACGTCATGGCCGGGCGCAAAGCTATGGAGTGATTGGTCACCGGCGACGGATAATGGCCATAGATGGCAATACCACAGCGTACCATGTCCAGATGCATCTCCGGGAAGTTCAGCGTGGCGGCACTGTTACAAACGTGGCGGATGGGGATGTGGATGCCTGCCTCCTCCAGGCCCTTTAGAACCTTCTTGTAGACATCCCATTGTTGGTAAGTGTAGGTTTTGTCCACTTCATCGGCCACAGCAAACTGGGTGTACAAACCTTCTAAGCGTATTCCAGGTAGTTCAACCAGTCGCTTGACAAAATCCACCACCTCGTCAGGCAGGAGGCCGAAGCGACCCATCCCTGTGTCTACCTTGACGTGGACTGGAGTGACCACCCTCTGGGCAGAGGAGATCTCCGATATGGCCTTGGCCGTGTGCCAGTGCATAATAGGGGGAGTGATGCGCCATCGGACGACGGTCTCCATTTCCTCCGCAGGAACGTAACCCATCACGAAAATCGGGGCCTCAATGCCTGCTTTACGTACCACGACGCCCTCGTCAACGCGCGCCGCTGCCAAGCGGGTAGCTCCGCTTTCCAAAGCTGTTTTGGCGACCATGATGATCCCCTGACCGTAGGCGTTCCCTTTGATCACCGCTGCCAACTCCGTCTTCTCCCCGATCCACTTCTTGATCTCACGGCAGTTGTGGGCAATGGCGTCCAGGTCAATCTCGACCCAGTTAGGTTTACCGTACACCGTGCTCCTTTCGTGATCAGAATAGGGGGATTTGGGCTTCGGCCTGCTCAATGATGGGCTTCAGGCCAACGATCTTTTTCAGGTCATGGCGGTCTATTTCCTCCACCTCCATCAGCCAGGCCAGATGGCCGTATTTGACTATCTGCCAACGGCCCTCAGCCATGGCCTCCCTTAACAAGGGATTGCGACGCAGCTTAAAGTCAACTAGGGAGGCTCGCTCGGCAGGGATGACCAGGTAGCGATAGATTTCGCCGGCTCCGGCCTCCCTCTGCAAGATACGGCCCAGGGCAGCCTTGGCAGTCAAGACGAAAGCGTGGATTGTCTCTTCTTCATACCACAGAACGTCGAAGCTGGCCAAAGGGCCGGGATCGAAGCCCACCTTATCGGATGCCCCCTCTCGCCAGGCTGGGTTAAGCCAAATCCCGTATCCCAGCCGCTGCCCCAGCTTGATGAGATGGGCCACACCTTGAACACGCTGACCCTGGCGATGGGCCTCCTGATCTTCTGCCCGGAGGTGCCAATGGCCAGGCGTGATCTCCTTTGAGTATGATTCCAAGCAAGCTTCGATGAGGCTCTCCTCGGGAGTTAGGAAGCCGGGGAAACGGGGATAGATGGTTTCCTCCAGCGACTGGCGGTTCAAAATCAAGCTTCCTTGCAGTATCTCGTGGATTGCCTCTTCAACCTGGTCTCCCAACGGGCGAGCGGCCTGTTCCGGCTCCCGCAGCCACCAGAGGGGTAGCCTGGGTCCCTCCTCGGCAGTTGCGTCTAGGCGAACCAGGTCCGCTTCTTGAATCGCCCCCTCCACCTGCTCGGCCACGAAATCCAACGCTGAAAAACCTTCCCTCTCCACGGCCAGAACCTGACGTAGATGGCCTGTGTGACTCAGTCGCTCGTAAATGGCGTTGCGCAGCCAGGGAAAGGCCAAGGGCTCTCCCCGCTCGCTGAGCGCTTCCTCGGCTGCGCCCACAGCTTGACGGCAGATCGCACTAGCCAGAGCGTCGAGATCGGGCGTTGGGGGCTTACCCACCGGCTTCGCCATCTTGACGAAAGAGAGGCGATATTGGTCCCTGTCGTCGGGCTGATAGAGCAGACTCTCCAGCTTGAAGCCAGCACCGCTGGCAGCGAAGAGCAAGGCTTCCACCAGGGCAGATGCTTCAGTGGCAAAAGCCAGAACCAGTCGCCCCTGGGCCTGCAGAACTCTGTAGAGAGCGCGGAAAGCGGCGGTCATGGCTTTATGATACCAAGCCCAGTCTGTCCTTTTTTGTCCTAGCAGGGTCTTCAGAGAAGCTGCTGCTTTGGCACCCAACAGCCAGCCGCTCCAGAGATAGGAGAGAGACCAAAAGACGGGATCGGGATGCGGCGGAGTGATTACGATCAAAGCCACACTCTCCTGGGGCAACTCCCTGGCCAGGTCTCGTACCGTCCGCGCGTCGAGGAAGGCGTTGAATGGCTCGCCCGCGACCCAGACAGGGAGATCGGGAACAACGATTTCATGCAGATTGGCAGCTAAATGCACCCCAGGAGATGGCGACCATCGGTGAGTCCCTTGATAGGCTGCCTCGAAGGCTCGCCAGACATTGAGCTCGAGGAAGCGTGCCGGAGGATGTAAACGATGAGGGCGAGTCCGATCCTCGACAGAATACAGATTGCTGCAGGAGTCCAGGCAGGTAAGGAAGACCAGTTTGAAAGCATCTTGCAGAGGCGACTCAGGGAACAGGGCCTCGATCTTGATCAACAAACTGGCCAAAGCGTACAAGTTGCGTGGGGTGTACAGGTCTAGCAGCTTCTGAGCGTGCTCTCGGCCATCCCCTCCACGGGGGGCCACGCGGTCCACGATATACCAGTAGTGAAACCCCCTCGTTTCGATGCGGCCCAATGCTTCCAAGTCAGCCGGGTCTACTCTCGCCAGGCCCTCGCTACCACAGCGCTCACAACGATAGCCTTTCTCCACAGGCTGGGTCTGCTCTCGGTCCCAGACGAAGAAATCGGCCACGGCGGGATGTTGGCATCCGGGGCAAGTGGTGCTATAAAGTGCCTCCAGGTGCGCACAGAGGCGCATCCCTGCCTTCGGAGAGTCGCTCAGGCGGGTGAAGCCTGTGTCCAACTGGCGTGAGTGGGGCCAGGTCAGACCACCGCGCACAGCCAGGACAGCCAGCGGATTGAAACTTACAGCGATGACCTTGCGACCGCTTTGGACCGCTTCTCTCAGGATCGTTCCGTCCTGGCAGAAGGCATCGAGGACGATTTGGCCAGGCTCTGTCCAGACCTCGATGTAGGCGGCGGCTACACCGGCGGGCACGGGCTGCAGATATCTCGCCAACGGTCCTTCGGCCTCTTCTCTTTTCCCTGGCACGAAATAATTGATCTTGGCCATAGGCGTAGTTACTTCCCATGATAAGTATACCACACTTAGGCCGCTTTTGGAAAGTGCCCACTTGACAGCATACAAGCTCGCTGCTATACTCAGTACCTGGCCCAGCCCTTGGGCTCTGGGAAAGGGAGCAAACTTATGGCTAAACCGGAGCTTCAGCTCACTATCCACGGTGATGTTCCCAACAGCTTCCGGCAAGAGATGAGGCGGCAGTTGGAAGAGTGTTACCAGCGATTGCCTGCATCAGACCTTGAGATGGTGCAGGTGCGTCTGCTGGACACAGTGCACAGGCTGAGGCAGTTGTTGGCGGCGGAGCACGCCGAGTTGGGCATTGCTAGTCCGACAGGTGAGGAGTTCCTGGCCCTCCATGATGCCTGGCGTGGCGTGCCGCGGATCACCATCTGCTATGAGCGGCTGGCAGAGGTGCCGCAGCTAGTGAGTTTAGGAGCTATTCGTCAACAAGTAGCCCACAGCATCTTGCATGGCTCAGCGGAGTATTACGTCTTCAAATTCTCGAGGGACCTGGTGGAGAAAGGCGAGGAGCGGGGATTGGCGCCCGTTGCCCTTCAGCAACTCCTGTACTATGTGGCCATCGCCGCAAAGGATTACGAGGTGGTGCGCTTACTGGTCAGCCACGGCTACGTTGACTGCCAGGCGGCGCTGGCCTTCCACCAGCTTGAGGCCAGTGACGAAGATCGGTTGGCCTGGCAGTTGGCCCACCTCAACCCTGTCGCCCGCCTGATCTGCCTGGCCAGCCAGTTGAAGCTTTTGCTCTGCATCCGTCCGCTGGTGACAAAGCCTGCCGTCGCACCCGGCTTGATCCAGCAGGCCAGGGCCATGCTGAGTTTTCTCCCCCTCGACGAGCAAGACAAACTGTGGGCCCTGACCCAGCAGATCGCCACTGCTCTGGGCGATGACACCCACCAGAACATGGCCATAGCGTTAGAATTGGCATTGGAAATGCTGTAGACGAGGAGAGCTTGACGTGTTGAGAAACTGGAAGTTGGAGATTGGAAGTTGGAGG
>CAYUPJ010000052.1:0-4537 GCA_964446635.1 uncultured Anaerolineae bacterium | reverse complement strand
TACGACTAGGCAGGGTTGCTTGCGCAGCCGCTGTCATCAGCGTGCTGGTCGTAGGTTTCTGGCTGCTGTCCCTTTTTGACGGGATACTTTTGGCCGATGCCGTCCGCCCGACGATGAAGTCGTCGGGCTACGGAGCACCGCCCCATCAATGGGGCTCTAATCCTGCGAAATTGGAGCCTACCTCGACGCCAACGCCCACATCCACGCCGACTGACACACCCACGCCGACGGTCACGCCCACGGCTACTGCTACTACACCTACGACCACCGTCGAACCGACCAATACGCCAACGCCAACGGACACGCCCACCAATACGCCGACGTCCACGCCAACGAATACGCCCACGATCACATCTACGCTGACCAACACGCCGACCCATACCCCTACGCCAACACAAACTCACACTCTCACCCCGACTTCTACACCTACGATAACGCCAACGCCGACTGAGACGTCCATACCTGAAATCTACCTGCCTCTGATTGTCAAGTATCCAGCGCCTACTCCAACTCCAACCCCGACAGCGACGCCAACTCCTCCTTGCGAAGAGTTGCTCGTCAATGGCGGCTTCGAGACAGATGAGGCATGGCACATCGGCTGGACACCCCGCCCGGCGGTTTACTCCATTGAGGTAGTGCACAGCGGCGTTCGGTCCATGCGCCTGGGCATTACCGACCAAGCCGATGCTTATAGCTATTCTACTATCTCGCAGCAGGTGGCCATCCCCTTCGATGCCTCCTACGCGACCCTATCATTCTGGTACTATCCGCTCTCTCAGGATGTCATCCAGCACGATTGGCAGGAGGCCCTGATTCTGGACGCCAACTTCCGCCAACTCGCTGAAGTGATGAAGGTGAATTCCAATAGCCAGACCTGGACGTATCATACCTTCGATTTGCTGCCCTATCGAGGACAGGTGATAACGATCTACTTCAACGTGCACAACGACGGGGGAGGTAACCTGAAGACGGCCATGTATCTGGATGACGTGTCGGTGGCGGTAAGGGACGGAACGACCCGACAGGTTTACTCAGGCTGGGGGGTGGAAGCATATCCGGAGCTGAGCTGGGAGGAGATGCGAGATATTATCAGGAGGCAGAAGGAAAGAGGCAGCAATATCGTTCTGATCGGGCACAACAATCCGGGAGAGGTAGATGTTTACAAGGCAGAGCCAGGCTTGTCCTACGCCGTCTATCGAGCTTTCATTGACCCTGGGAATCCTCTTCACGACGATGCTCAGGCTATGGTGCTGGCCCAGTACCGGATGTTGGGGGTCTGCCGTGAGGAGGGCATGAGGGTTATCCTCCCCGTCGGCTATCAGATCCAGATGGGGGAGCAGTGGAATGAACAGCATCCCAACGATCTGCGAACGGACTATTCCGGCAATCCCCTCAACATCGGTGGCCCAAGCGCCTCGTTCTACTCGCCCGCTTACCAGGCCGACATTCGGACCTACTACGAGTGGGTGAATGCCAATTTCGTGCAGCCTTACAAAGATATTATCCTGATGATCAACCTGGCCGATGAGCCTCAGGGGGCGGACTATTCCAGCCACGCCAACGCCGTCTTCATCAGCAGGTATGGCTACTCTTTTACGGAGGTGGGTAGCGATCCCCAGAGGTGGCGACAGTTGGGCGAGTTCCAGGCCAATTCCATAGTCGAGTACGCCACCTGGAGCGCCAACGTATGGCGGGAGATGGATCCAGAGATCGCGACGACTATGTCTTTCTGTGGCTTCCTGGCCCGCTACGGCTACTACATGCCCGACATCGTGCCACTGTTCAGGGACACGCCGTCCAACTTCGCCATCACCTTTGATGCGTATCCCAGGGACGGATCCTACACCGACCCCATCACCGAGGGAGACCTGACGTCGTTGTTCATCCTGATCCGCTCCCTGGGTCACTATTCGAAAGTGTACGACAAGCCCGTTTGGCTCTGGTCCACGGCCAACAGTTGGGGCCTGGGCCAGGCCAGCCCCGACAAAGCCGACATCGCCGACGCCATATCCAATATCTATTATCTATCCCAACTAACCACTCAAACTGGGGGACGACTTCAAGGCATCAGCTTCTGGAACTACAACGTCAAAGGGCAGGGGCTGTACAACGATACCAACCCCATCGTCTACAATCCCGATGAGATGTTCGAGCGGGTTTCGTTAGCGGGGGTCAGCGCGCGGGAGATCATGGTGGGTGAGCCAACCCCGGTTTCGGTGCTGCTTTTCGCCCCCTCCAGTTATCCCTACGAGCTTATCGGCAAGACCAAGTCTTGGCTGCATCTTACCCGCCTCAGCAAGGACATGTCCACTCTCCGCAGGCTGGTCAGCAAGAGCATTCTCAACTACAAGTTTTGGCAGATGAACGCCCTGGCCAGGAACAACGTCAACTCTATCGTTGCCCCGTACCTTACCCCCCCTCTGTCCCCCCCGCCTGCGGGGGGGATGAAAGGGAGGGTAGGGATAGAGACGGTCCTGGTCTTGGCTCCATCGTCGGCCTATGTCTCCCCGGAGGAACTCGCTATCCTGTACGATTTCTACCAGCAAGGTGGGGAGATCGTAGCCAGGGCCGACATCGCCGAGGCCTTGAAGGCCCAGATGAAAGACCCGTGTTCGGTAGCCGTGACTTCCTATCTGGAGCAGATCACCTCCGGCGACAGCAAGGGCGCGGTCTACTCCACCTCGCTGGACGTGGAGACTCTGTTCATGGATGATTACCAGGGCGAACTGGCGGGTTTCTGGAAGGATGTGCTAAGAATCGGGAAGCTCAACCGAGGGTACTTCGTGCAAGGGGACGGACACGCCCTGCTCTACAGCATGGATCCCAACCCGGTCTCCTTCGACGTAGACATCCCGTTCACCTACCAGGGCTTGCAATGCGATCGCAGTGGCCTCCAAGTGAGCGAGCTTTCCGGCTCTGGAACGCTGTCCCTAACCCTCGGCCACCACGAGTACGCGCGCCTCTATCGTGTGCAGTGACCAAGATCTAATATCCAATGTCCAACATCCAATTTCCAACATCCAATTCCCACTATCGGCGAAACTTTATCTGTTTTGTCTTAGACTACGTGTTCTTTGGCACCAGCATGGCTTTCGTGAGCCAGACCACGGTTTTACCGTCCTTCATCAGCCAGCTCACCGCTTCGGCTCCCTTGATTGGCCTGGCCTCGACTGTACAGACCGGCGCCTGGCTTTTGCCCCAACTGATAGCCGCCAGTTATCTCGCTGATAAGGCCCGCAAGAAGCCCTATCTGTTGCTGTTCGCGGCCCTTGGCCGGCCTGTCTTTTGGCTGCTTGCTGGGGCATTGTTCTTAGCCGGAGAACATGCGCCAATGTTGATCTTAGGACTATTCTTTGTTAGCCTGGCCATCTTTATGGGCACCGATGCTCTGGCTGCCGTGGCCTGGTTCGATATCTTTAGTAAAGCCATCCCCCCAACCCGGCGAGGCCGGCTGATCGGGACCGGTCAGGTTTTGTCGGGACTGCTCACAGTGGGGGCAGGAGTGGTGATAAACGCTGTCCTAGGTCCCCAGGGCCCACCATTCCCCCGCAATTACGCCCTGCTATTCTTCCTGGCCGGCCTATCTCTCCTCGCCTCCTTGTTGGCCATGAGCTTTCTGCACGAGCCAGTCGGAGCAACTCAAGGCGAGCGATTACCATGGAACACCCTCTTACCCAAACTATTGACGGTCTTAAGGGAGAATCGTACATTTAGCCTGGTAACAGTCGTGCGGCTCCTGGCGGGCCTAAGTGGAATGGCTATGCCCTTCTACGTTGTCTACGCCACTGACGAGTTGCACTTTGGCGCTGGGGCTATCGGACTCTTCATCTCATTCCAGGTAGTGGGTAGCATTCTGGCCGGATTCGTGTGGGGGTATCTGAATGAGCGATCTGGGAGCAAGATCGTGATCCAGTGCTCCGTGATACTGGGCCTCGCGTCACCCCTGCTGGCCTTGCTCATCCAGCCAATAGGTCATCTGGTCGGCGCTTCGACAATCTATGTCTACTCCTTGATTTTTTTGATCATCGGGGCCCTGAACAGCTCTTTCATGCCGGGATTTATCAATTTCGTGCTGGAGCTGGCCCCGCCCGAAGAGCGTCCCACTTACGTCGCTCTGACCAACACCTTGTGTGGCGTGCTTCTGGTGGTGCCCTTCTTGGGGGGCTGGTTGTTGCAGGCCACATCTTACCCTGTCTTGTTCGCGGCCACAGTGGGGGGTGTAGCCCTCGGATTGGCCCTAACCTTCCGTTTAGAGGAGCCGCGTCAATCCGTAAATTCGTAAACTCGTAAACTCGTACAATTCGCTAACTGGTCTACGAATCTACGAATCTACGAATCTACCAACAAAGGAGGCAAATCATGAAGTTCTTAGAGTTAGCCGAAAAGCGGTACAGTGTGCGGGCCTACAAGCCCGACCCGGTGGAGGAGGACAAGCTCAACCAGGTGCTTGAAGCGGCACGCCTGGCGCCCACCGCAGCCAACCTCCAGCCCTTTCAGCTCATCGTGATCCACACCGCGGGTCGAGAAGCGGAGCTGA
>CAYUPJ010000051.1:0-21687 GCA_964446635.1 uncultured Anaerolineae bacterium | reverse complement strand
GCCTGGTACACTTCGTCTACGGTGGTCGAGATGACGCGTCTCCTGGCAGGAGAGGCAGTCGCAAACTACACTTGGTTCGACAAGCTCACCACAGGTTTCAAAGTGCGGTACCCCAAGAACAAGAGAGTCTCAGTGGATCCAAAATCGCTCTGAGGGGATTGCCAAATCCCCGCTTTGGGTCTGGATCTGGCGATCCACACCGAGCAAAATTAGATCTACGCTACGGAATGAAAATCCGACCTGCCCCCAGATAGTTGTCTAGATCCAACCCTACTTCAAGCAACCGGATCGCACATCGTTCACGGTACATTCTTTCAACCATGCGCTCTGCATTACCAATGGTCAACACAGGTAATGAAGTCGTAGTGTTCTCCTCGCGGATGGTTTGCTCTAATGAGTCCTTGCCGTCCGTGCGCCGGTTGGCCGTCAGCAAAATCATCCCATTGTCCTGGGCATAGCGCCACATCTCGCGGTCACTGCTGTCATACGGTAAGCCGACTTGGGCCAGCGTGACCAGCCGCAGCGGGAGTAGCTCCGGCCAACCGGTTGCGGTCAGCGTACCCCACAACAGTATGGCCTGCCCCTCAATGTTGTGGTCTACCAAGATTGTTACCATGCCCGCTCCAGTTCTGTCTTCCGGGCCTGCAACTGGGCGCGAAGGACTTCCTGCCCAGGCTTGGGCGGCGTGGACGCGATTTCGGCAAACCGTTCCCGATTCCGGGCTTCCCAATATCGCCGGGTTTCCTCCGCACGTTGCAAAACGAGCTGGTATTCCGCTTCCACCTCGGCCCTGTGATGTTCAATGTAATCTATCACGTCCGCTATCTGGGTGTCGGTCAGGTTCAGCCAATGTTGAATCAGTCCAGGGGGCCAACCAGCCGTGATGTAGTCCATCACATCGTAGAGTGTAATCCGGGTGCCAGCGATGGATAAGCCCCGATCAGTTCTAACGACGGTATTCTGAGAAGTATTTGTTCTAGTCATGGGATTCCTTCCTCCTTCCACTTCATACAGACGATTTGCCGCTACGCCAGTCCCAAGCCTGGATGGGCTCATGACAGCGATGCAAATTGCAGCGGCTCAGATACGTCGTACCCGCGTTGCTTGAGCAGTACCGCTGCCTGTGCCCTGACGAGTAGCGTTTCACGGTAGAGCGTCAGCAGGGCCTGTTCCTCAGCCCGCTCCTCGGCCGTCAGTCCTTCACGCTGTTGCTTGTCGTGCAATGCTTCGAGACGCTCCCGCTGTTCGGCGGTCATCGTCGTCCGGGCAGCCTGCCATAGAGCGGCATCGTTAAGATAGGCCATCTATTGAAAGCAACCTTTCCATCTCTTTCTTCCTGATCCTAGAAATCTCTTCCTCTCTAGTCCCCACATCGAGTCCCTTTTTGTTGAGTTTGCGCACAAGTTCTCTGGAAAGTGCTCGTGGGTCTAACTATAGTTCGGACCTACCGCAATAAGTGCAGTCTATGATTCTGACAAACGTCCCATCGCTCCTTTTTTCATCTCGTAGCCGAAGCACATCGGGGTAGTAATGTCCACATGGAGATGGTTGTTGTCCCGGGAAGTATGGACCAGGCATCGTAGCACTCCTTTGCTCAAGGTGGTTGGCTGCCGCGCGGCGTGTTTGGGGGCGTGGGGCATGGATGTTGTCTCAGTTGCCTCAAGTATACCGCAAGATGGTCGGTTAGGCAAGCGGTTGCTTGTTTTGACAAAAATCCCGTTCGCTGGTATAATTATTGCCGTTAGTTAAGTCAATCGGTTTGGCATCTCTCACCGCTCCGATTCACGCAACCGGAGCGGTTTTTTTGTGACAACCCAAACCAACCCAAACCCGTAGGTCAAACACCTGCGTGAATCAAGTAGTATCAAAGGAGTTTCATGCGTTTTACAGAGTTAGATTTCAGCCCACCTTTACAAAAGACAATCAGAGCCCTGGGATATGAGGAACTGACCCCTATCCAGACCCAGGCCATCCCGCCTGGTTTGCAGAACCGCGATATCGTCGGTTGCGCCCAGACAGGCACCGGTAAGACGTTGGCCTTTCTTCTGCCAGCGCTGGACCACTTGCTTCGGGATCCAGCCAAGACCAAGAACCCCCGCGTCGTGGTCCTGGAGCCGACCCGTGAGTTGGCCATCCAGGTCGACGGGGAAACCCGAAAACTGACCGCCCGTACCTCATTACGCAGCGTTTCCGTATATGGCGGAGCCGGAATGAAAAAGCAAACCGACAAACTATGTCGGGGCGTTGATATAGTTGTCGCCACACCAGGTCGCCTGATGGATCACATGCGCCGCAGGAACGTAGACTTCAGCGACTTGCAGATTCTGGTGTTAGACGAGGCCGACCGGATGCTGGATATGGGCTTTCTGCCCGACATCAAACAGATCATCAGCCGTATGCCCCGTCAGCGCCAAACTATGCTCTTCTCGGCCACGATACCTCCGGCGATTTCGGCTCTCGCTCGCCAGTTTCAGCGCGACCCGGTGAGTATCGAGATAGATCTGGCTCATCCTCCCGAGGCGATCCAACAGGCTCTCTACCCAGTACCCAAACACCTCAAGATTAAACTTCTCGTGACCATGCTTGAGCAGATGGAAGTCAGTAGCATGCTGGTCTTCACCAGGACCAAGCAAGAAGCCGACATCGTAACCCGGCAACTGCGCGAGGCCAGGATCGCCACAGCTTGCATTCACGGGGATTTCAAGCAGCAGGACCGGATATCTGCGCTGGAAGGGTTCCGGTCGGGCAAGCACCGAGTCCTGGTCGCCACCAACATCGCCGCGCGAGGATTGGACGTAGAAGGGATCTCACACGTGATCAACTACGATGTGCCGGAACACCCCGAGGATTACGTGCATCGTATCGGGCGCACCGCCCGATACGATGCTGATGGTGACGCCATCACGCTCGTCACCCCTGACGACGAGGCGCTGGTTTATCGGATCGAGTACCTGCTGGGCCGCAAGATCGAGCGCAAGACCCTGGTGGGGTTCGACTACGACGTGCCAACGCCCTCGTGGGCCAAGCCCTCAGCCCGGGCGCTGATGCAGCGGGCCGCTCAATCGCAAAGCCTGGCCGACCGCTGGCGATCCATGTGTTAGAGGCGTCGAGAGCCCCCTTGGCAGCGGCCAGCCTGACCAGCCAGGCGAGGGCGGCTCGGCGCGGAAGACCGTATCAAGTGCGCAAAATGACTACCTGGATAGCAGGGTATTGAGTTTTTGTAGCACTTCGGTTACGGTTGCTTCTGGCAGTGTGCCAGCCAACTCGGCTTTGCGGACGCGCCAATCTAGACTTTTGACCTGGTCGGCCAGAATTACTCCAGTGATAGCTAACCCGCCAGGTATCTGCACCTCAAACGGGTAACCCTTGATCTGACTTGTGACGGGGCAGAGAATCGCCAATCCCACCTTGTCATTGTAGGCGGAAGGTGAGAGTACTACTGCTGGGCACCGTCCTGCTTGTTCATGTCCCGCCTGCGGATCCAAGGTAATCCAGACGATATCGCCGCGTTCAGGGATGTAGGTCGCTGAATTTACCATACTTCTCTCCCTACCGCTGGGCCAGTCTCGATTTCACCGTGCAAGTTGTCTTCGGTGACTTGCGCTAACAGGTCTTCGAGGGTAAAGGCTGACTCGACAACCGGTACGATGACCAGGCTTCCATCAACCAGCGATAACTCAACCGGCGAATTCCACTGTAGTCCTATTTCAGTGGCGAAAGGTTTGGGGATGCGTAAGGCCAAGCTGTTTCCCCATTTTTGCACTCTCGTTCTCATAGCAATGCCTCCTTATTATGTATCTACCAAGAAGATACACCCACTTACGGTTTTTGTCAAGCCAGCGAGCACAAGCAGCACTTGCCTGGCAAAGCTGGATTGGGAAAGTAATCAGAACTCGATCACAAACTGCCCGTCCTTGTATAGCAGTTCGTCGTCCACCCAAACCTCTCCGCCGCCGCGCAGATCGCAGACCATGTCCCAGTGGATGGCCGACTCGTTCTTACCGCCCGACTCGGGCAGGCTCGCACCCAGCGCTGTATGGAAGCTACCGTTGGTCTTCTCGTCGAACAGCATCTGTCCTGTGAAGCGGGTGATGCCCTTGTTAGTGCCAATGGCAAACTCGCCCATGTATCTCGAACCCTCATCGGTGTCGAGCGTCTGGAGCAGGAAGTCTTCGTTCTTCTCGGCGGTGGCTTTCACCACCCGCCCCTTCTCGAACCACAGCCGCACCCCCGTCACTTCCCGCCCCTGGTAGATGGCTGGGTACGAGAAGCAGACGTGGCCTTCGACACTGTCCTCCACCGGCCCGGTGAAGACCTCGCCATCAGGCATGTTCTCGTGGCCATCGCAGTTGATGAAAACGCGGCCGGCGATGCCCAGGCGCAGGTCGGTCTCTGGGCCGATAACGTGCACCCGCTCTTTGCCCTTGAACCAGTCCACGATCCTTTGCTGCCAGGCCGAAAAGTGTCGCCAGTACCCCACCGGGTCTTCCATGTCCGGCAGACAGGCCCCGTAGACGAAATCCTCGTACTCGCTCAGGCCCATCTCGGCATCCTGAGCGTATGCATGGGTCGGGAAGAGCGTGCCGACCCACCGAAACTCACCGACAGCAGCACGCTGCAAGGCAGTCTGCATGATATTCCTTTGCGCTCGCTGATGCAGCACTGCCTTGGCCGGATCCACGTTGCTCAAGGCTTTGGTGTTTTCCGCTGCCATAATCCCGATATTAGCGTCATAGGTTTCTATGACCAGCTTGACCGGCTCAGGCACGTGTTGCAATTGCTCGTCCGAAGCATAGTGGAAGAACAACTCGTCCGTACCGGGCAAGGCCGTTAGCATCAGGGGGTATCCGCCAGCCTGCAACACCTTGGCGTAGATCGCTTTGAGTAGCGGCTCAGCGAGCGTGTTCCCTTGCACCAGTACCTTGTCACCCGGCTGGACGGCGACGGAATAGTTGACCAACACATCGGCCAATTTCTCAACTCGTGGGTCTGTCATTATCTGCTCCTCTTTTGTTCATGATGATAGATTGATGAAAGAGCATGGATGGTTCGCTATGTGAACCCAGAAGCGCCTTTGGGAAAATCCGTCGCTGGCAGATAGGCGGGAATTTCGCGCCGAGCATCTTCGACTCACGCCTCACACGCATCAGGGATTGTCCCCTGGGCTGATCTCGTACCAGATGTTCGACTGAAAGCCTTGAGCATCCGGCTCGACGATCTGCTTGACGATCTCAGGCGCATCGTTCGTGCAACGCCATTCATAGACCGTCGCACGGCCTGTGACATAGGCTGGAATAAAATCAGAGTTTGGATTTGCCTTGCAGAAATCCGCCATGTCGGGTGTGGGGGTGCGGCTGGTGTCCGCCTTGGTTGTGCAGGGCAGATTGGCGCCGACGAAGCAAGCCCAGACCGTGCCGTCCATGCAGCGCCAGAAGGTCCCTGCAACGAACGGTTCCATTGGGACGTCACTGGGCGTCTCCAACACTTTCCTTAGACCGTTGACGACCGCATCGGGCGTCTTGGGGCCGGTATATCGCGCGTCTGGTGCATCCATAGTGCCCACTGCCGCGCAATAGGCGAAGGGATCAGTGAACTGGCCTTGTTCCGTTGCCGGGCTCGGACTGGCAACAGCAGTGGGGATAGCAGTGGCTTGTGGCGCACCGCATGCTGATAATACGAGGACTGCGAGTGACGTAAAACCGATCACCCATTTCAGCAACTGTCGGTAGTTCATTGTCGTTACCTCCTTCTGAATACCCAATTTTACTCCTGGTTCGGAGGAATTGCAAGAGGGCCTTCAGTCATTCTCGGTCCATGTTTCACGCTCCGTCCTCTCCAGAAGGACCTTCAAGTTGCGCGGAAGAACGTCCAGCAGGCCGACCAGGTCGGACTGTTCGAGCTTCTTGATCGTTTCGGCGGGAAGCTGATCGAGCGGGACCCCTTCCACGAGAAGAACGGTCTCCTCCGACGAGAACTCTGCCCCCTCCTCGACCCAGTCGAAGAAATCCTTGCTCTCAGGGCAGACCCTTTGGCAGTGGAGGCACCCCACCAGGCAGTTGTGCCAGGAAGCGTCCAACCAGGTCGGAAAAGGTACGTCGCTAGGCTGCTCATTGTGAAACGTGATACACCGCTCTGCGTGTAGTAGAAAGCGTTCAGAGGTAATGGCAGCGGTGGGGCAGTGGCGGAGGCAGGCAAAGCATTTCTGACAACGCTCCATCATCTTTGGCTCCCGCCAGTCGTCTTGCTGGCAGGGGAGGTCAGAGTAGAAAACCACCAGCCGATGGAAGCTTCCCATGCCGGGAACGTAGGTGATGTTGTTCTTGCCATAAGCAGCCAGGCCGCTGCGCACGGCCAGGAGCTTCTTGGGCAGCACGGCCTTGGCCACCCGGTAGCCCTCTGGCTCCAGAATCTCCACCAGAGCATCTTCGGCCCGCTGATCAGTCCTCCGCCAGTGCAGATAGGTGGGGGGCACGATGAGCGGTATCCGCTTTCCATTCCAGGTGAAGGTGAAGCGGATCTGAGGATCCGGCACAGCAACCACGATCAGAGACCGCGCCTCTGGCAGGCTCTCCGGTGGGTTGAAAACGAAGTCGGCGAGATACTTGCGAAAGAACATCTCGTCCAGGAGACCCTCCCTGTGCCGGGTTTCGATTTCCTCTTGCAGCTCGTGGAGGCGCTCAATAGATACCACACGCCCCCGATACCTTCGCTCCTCTAATGGCTGTAACAGTTTCGCGTTCAGTTTGAGATCCCTTTCTTCAGCGGCCTCGACGGGCTCATGCTTAGCAGCATAGGTACCCTTCGACAAGCTCAGGGCAGGCCCTGGTAGGTCTGGCCATTGTCGGTCAGGCCGGCTGCTCGCACATTGCCAATCAGGAACATTGATGACTCGACCTGTGGCAGCGAGAAGGCTTCTAGCGCTGCCTCATCTCCAGGTTTCAGAACCCTGATGGCTGACGTTTCCATAATTCGCATCGTTTCTCACGGTCAGGCAGCCAACATCCTATAGACTCGGCCAATTCGTCAGCAAAGCCCACCCACCCTAGTCGGCCAGGAATGACATCATCCATAGAACCGCTTAAATATTCGACAGATTGCTAAGTTCACCCATAATTGCATCTCTCTTGTCCTTTGATTCTCAATGACCTTATGTATTTCTGAGTACGACAATCTCCATAACCCGCTTTTTTCTTGATTCTCTATCAACCAATTCAGGGCATTCTTGACATCTTCGTCATCCTTTGAAAGTCCTATTAAAGAGATTGAATCAAGAGCTGAGACAAGGTTGTTCCACCAAAAAGGGTATTGGAATCTTACCCAATGATTCGCGTCTCTATATGAGCTATACACGTCTTCTTTGAAAAATCGTGTTTTCAGAAGGTTGGATGCTGTTCTGGCCGCTTCAGAGTTTCTGTATACTTCGTGGGCAGCAAAGGCTCTCAAGACCATTCCCATACAATTATGGGAGAAAGGTTGTGAACGGTCTGGCTCGAGCGGTTCCGCATAATGACTCGTCAGCCTGATAATTTCGTCCATAGCTAACCCTTCACCTCTCGTAAGAAGAGGCACTGTCCAACCGCCGTCATTTTGTCGCATCGAGAGAAGCCATTGAAACCCCTTCTCAATTCGTGGATCATCGCCGTAGCCTGCTTTTATCAGTAGAGACATGATGGCCCCTGTATAGTAAGTGGCATACTGATTACCGATCATGCCTCTGATGTCACCGTCTTCAGTCTGACAAGAAAAAAGGAACTCGGAGGCTTTTCGAGTTGCTGGATGCTCTTTGTTGAACTCGTACTTCTCCACCAGGAACCTGAATTGCTTCCACGTTTCGAGAAGACTGTAGTGATGTTCAGGGTATACGACCGTTTTCTTTCCTGGATACTTCCATGAGCCATCAGCTTGTTGTTTTTTAACAATTCTTCGAGCTTCGGCTAATTGCCATACCTGATCAATTGGCTCGACATTCTCGTCCAGGAGATCACGCTTTACGAAGTATTCTAGCGCTTTGTCAGTTGAAGAAATGAGTGGAGGTATAGGATCGTACCTTAGTGGTCTCTGCCAATTCCTCATCGTAGTTGCTGATTCAGATGCAACAACAGATCCCGCAGCGCAAATGCCACGTGGACAAGCTTGGTGGGTTCTACAATCTCCGGCTTGTCTTTGGGAGTGTGGGTTATTTCCGTCATAAGTTCCATGAGTAGCTCCGACGTAATGGACAGAGCTGGTCTCTGGTTCATCAGGAAGAGTCCGTGGTCCCCCTGGTACCAGGGTTCCCCTTCGACTATACCCTTGTGAGTAGAAAACACGCTATGTATCGAGCTGGCAAGTTCAGAGGGGCAATCGTACAAAGAATAGGCGACGTTTCCCTTGTAATAACCCACATCATCCAGATTGATTCCGAGGATGATCTCGTCGAATTTGCCTGCATTGATGGCGAGGTACTGCTGCTCCCCCGGATTTGAGTAGTAGTCTTCACCGTTCATAGCTACAATTTCGATGTCCAGATTGCCGCAATAATCCGCCAGCAGCTCGGCCAGCAGGAGCAGCACGATAACGCCACTGGCATTGTCATTCGCGCCAGGCGTGCCCATTCTGGCGTCAATGTGGGCAAAAAGCACCACTCTGCGATGTGGATTGGCGCCTTTACGGGCCATGACGTTGCAGCCTTTGGCGGGGATTCGCTTCGCCCGGCTCTCAAGCGATATTTTCTTGTCCGCATGTTGAGCCAGTCGGTTTCCTTCCTCGTCCGTCATGTATACGGATGGAATGTCGAAATTGCCGTCTTCGATGAGGGAGAATGGATACAAAGACCCCACCATCTCCAAATCCCGTGAAGTGGCGGCGATGATGGCCCGTGGCTTCTTTGTCTCCAGGGACTGGATGATCCGTTTGTGATGGTCGGGGTTGTAGAATGGAAAGTTCTTGGGCATCAACTGTTCTCTGGCGATATCCCCGCGCAGTAAGACAATCTTATCGGAGACCTCAGCAGCCTCTAGCTCCTCAACCGTGGAGACAACAATAAGCGGAGCGCTGACATGGCAGCCTAGTGAGTACGGGCTGGCAAACGCCTCAAAGGAAGCACCATCCACCGTGAGGTCAACGCCGTCATGGCCCCAGTCCATGCAGTCAAACTCTGGAGATTCTGTCTCAAATCCAAAGGATGCCACGATGTCGGCGAAGAAATCCGTCGCAGCCTGGTTTCCGTTGCTTCCCACGCGCCTGCTAGGAATTTCCAGACATAATCTCCGCAAGTACGTTTCTGCCTTCTCTGACAAAAAAGTAGAGGTCATGAGTTATTCCACGACGATCACTTCCTGTAGTTTTGGTTGACCATATTCGGCCCCGCCAGTCTTAACACGGAGATTAGGCAAGATGGTGGCTTCTCCGTGGCCGTGGGTATGACCGCACAGGACAGTGGCGATACATTGAGGATGGGTCTGCATAAGATCGAGAATTACGTCTCCGACCGCTTTACAAGTGAAGTGGGGCAGAAACTCGTCATCAGAAATGCTCCCTTCGTGCCAACATGCGTCTCTGAAAGGCGGAACATGGGTCAGTATGAGCACGTTGCGGAAACGTCCCAGTGCGGATGGTAGCAATCGCTGAAAGTAATTCGCTGCCTGATCGCCGAGTGCGTTCAGTTGTCTAAAACGCGCTTTGGTTGATAGGTTGGACAGTTCAGCAATAAGAAAGTAATCGTTGAGCAGAACTTGCGAGTCAATTCCATTCCCCAAACGTCCATCGGCCCACGAGTCATGCCCAATAAGCCCTGTATTAGCCGTGAGTTCTACAATCCCTTCCAGAGTCAACCAGCGTAGCCATTGAGATGTCTTAGTAAGCCTTTCTGCAATCCTATGTACTTGTTTGATTGATCCTCGATAGAAGTCGTGATTTCCTAACACAAAATAGATAGGGACTTGTACTCGCCTTTCCAGTCGGAGAATATCTCGCTCGAAGTAGGGTGCTATGCTGATATCTCCACCAATCAGAACGCAGTCCAGGGACGCAGCAACTATCCTATCGGAGAAGGCGTCAATCTCATGGGGCGAATGCAGAAATTCCAGGTGTATATCTGTAAGCCAAGCGATACGTGTCATAAGAGATGGCTGTGGGTGATGGGCAGAAGCCGCCCAACGGTTTGCGCTTCACCTGCCGCCGATTCTGGCAAGGCGACAAGAACATCATAGCACGAGACTTGGCAAAATGCCGCCGCATACCCACGCCGAAGGCGGTCAGGTGCAGCCATTGTTAGCCCGCACCGTGCTATAAGGTAAGAAACCAATTTCGATCAACTTCGACTTTCTCGATTTCGACTTTCTCTGTTTTCACGCCGAGAGCAAGCTCTTTTAGTTTCTCTACCAATTGGTCGCCATCTATAAGGTCAATAGCAGGAGCACCATCTCTCGTTGCTTCCCTGACTGCCTCTTTAGTGAAAGTTCCTGTGGTGACCAACAAACCTTTATCTGCACGTCCAACCATTGCTCCACGAAAATCACGCACTTGACTTGCTCCCACCGAGCCTTGCCATCGCTTGCATTGAAAAATTACGTGGAAACTGAGCAACCCGCCTAAGCGCATAATACCACGACCATCAATTCCTTCATCCCCGCTCCTTCCTGTAATCTCTACTTGGATGAAACCCGACTCGCGCAAAAATCGCTGTATCAATCTCTCAAATGCAGGGGCTTCCATTTTGAGCAGGGCATCAAGCAATTCTTCTTGCCATGTTGTTATTGCCCTTTCATCCACCTCTTCAAGTTCTGCTGCTTCTACACGCTCTTTTCTCAATTGTTCACGAACAACACGAATGACTTCTTTTTCGTCTACTTGTGAAACACTTCTACCTTCTGGTGTCAACGCCCAAACGCTTCTGCTTGAATTCTCAAGAATTCCATACCGTTTGAGATATGTACGTGTCCATGCTATTCGATACTCAAATTCGGTTTGACCGCCGCGTTTTGTATCATGCAATAAATCTAATTGCTCATCGTTTAGCCCCATTATCTCGGCCACCTTGCTATTGATTTCTTCAACAGTACCTGACCCTCCCAATTGCTTCATGGCTTCGTGGAGGGGGTTCATCATCGTGTCGTAGGTTGGTATATCATTCTTACTCATTGCTCTCCCATCTAAAACAAATGGCTATCAGTATGCGGAAGTGCGGGCTAACTCTTGATTAGGCCGGCATCTTTCCACATAAGACCGCTTTCCAGGGTATTATGCGGAAACCCCGCTCACCTGGCAACAGATACCCTGAAACCAGAGACAAGTTTTCGCAGACGCAAGCTCAGTGCCCAACCCGCGGGATGCGTTTCCCAAGCTCAAACCGCGAGCGGGCTTCTTTGAGGATCTCCTCGTAGAGCTCCAGGTTGCGATCCTCCAGGTGGTCGAAGGTCTGCGGGCTCTTGCTGCCCCAGGTCACGTAGCGCAGCGGGTCGGGATCGAGTTTGGCAGCGATGATCTCCTCGCCGCCCCGCGCCTGGGCCAGCCGCCAGGCGATGGGGTTGACGATCATGCTGTGACCGAAGTAGTAGTTGCCGCCAGCGTCCGGCCCCACCGAATTGGTGGCCACTACGTACACGTGGTTGTCATAAGCGCGAGCGGCGTTGGTGATGTGCCAGATGTCGAAGCTGCGCAGCAAAGCCGAAGGCCGGGCGATGACCTCGGCGCCTTTCACCGCCAGCAGGCGCGAGAGCTCCGGGAAGTCGCCGTCGTAGCATAAGATCATGCCGATGCTGCCCAGGGCGGTCTCGTACACGTCGGCGCGGTTGCCAACGGTCACCCAGCCGCCGCAATCGCGCCGCTCCAGTGGGAAGGGATGGGTCTTGTCATAAATGCCAATGATCTCCCCGTCCGGCCCAATCAATATCGCCGAGTTGTAGATCACCCCGCGCTCCGGCCCGCGCCGGTACGACGGCCAGACGACGTGCACACCCAGCGACCTGGCGGCGGCCTGGATGTCGCGGGTGATGCGGCCTGGAGCCTCGTCCACCAAGTCCCACAGCTCTTCCGCATCCAGGCCGGTCACGAAGCTGGTGGTCACCGTCTCCGGGAAGACGACCAGTTCGGCCTCGTATTCGCCGACGGCCTTTTCCAGCCAGGCGATCCCCTTGTCCACGTTGGCCTGCACATCGTTGGGGGTGACGGCAATTTGCACACAAGCAGCGGTGAATTCTTTCATTTCACTCCTCTCTCGGAACTGATCTCACCCTCCGGTGAGGGTAGGGTAGAAGTGCACTTCCTCACCGTCTTTCAAGGTCCGATCTAGTGGCACTATCGCACCACCGACCATGGCCAGGCAGGCTCGGGGGTCGAGTGTGGGGGAAGTCTCGCGGAGGGCCTCGGCCAGCCCCGCTATGTCCGTTTCGTCAGGCAGGGTCAGTTCAACCACGCCATCAGGGTCTTTGACCCCGATTATGAACATACCGTGCAGTTTGGCTCGAACCCGCATTTCGTTTCTACCTCATCCGCTCTAAGATGGCCATCAACCGCTCGTTGCCGCCGGCCGGGGGCTGCCAGTCCACCTGGATAACTGACGCGCCCTGGGCCATCAGGCTCTCGGTGAAGGATTCCAGGCCGACGTTGATGGCGGCCAGGGGCTGATGCAGTACGGAAAGGTCTACAGGTTTTAGATATTGGATATTGGGTATTGGAGATTGGAGGAGTCGGCCCACGTAGCGTACGGCGGCTTCGTTGCTGGTTTCCACTCGTGCTCCCGCGTCCTCTAGTTGCTGAACCTGAGCGTCCATGTCTTGTGGGTCTTCGTCGGTGCCAACTACGACGGCCACTACCTCCAGGTATCGCCCGGCTTCTGCTGCTGCCGCCCGCGCCCTGGCAATGGCCGGGGCCAGTTCGCTGGCTGGATCGGGGTGAGCGCCGTAGCCCAGCACTACGTCCAGCAAAATCACCGCGACCTCCGGATCGTCGGCTTCTTGGTGCAACCGTCGGATGCGGAGATCGTTGTCCATCATGGGGTGCAGACGACCCACGGTGAATTCGTCCTCGCCCAGATCAACGATAGTGTGCTCCTGGCTGACCAACGAGTTGGCCAGGCGATAGTCTTTGTTCAGTGGGACGTTGGAGTAGACGCCGGGCAGGTAGCCTTGCAGGATGAGCAGGGCTTCGTAGGCCAGGGTGCCGCCGGAGAAGAGGCCACGCAGGTAGCGTTGTCCTGGTGCAAATCGCTCCAGTTCAGCGACGGGCTCCGTGCTGGGTGCCGAGGCGGCGAGCTTAACGGCCAACTCAGCCGCTTCATCGAGAGAGGTGGCGAAGTGGAGGTTGTCTACCTGCCGGGACGGAGGGGAATAGCCGATGAAATCTACCACTACCGGCTTGCCTGCCGACCGGGCGGCTTTCAGCAGCCCATCGGCCACTTGCGGTGATGGCGGCTTGGAGATGAGGGCGATGGCCCGCGTCTCGGGGTCACGGCTTAGGAGGTCGAGTCCCTGGCGGGCCGTCACCGCGCCAACTTCCTGAGAAAGATCGCGCCCGCCGGTGCCCAGGGCGTGGGTGATGCCGCTTCCCAACTGGTGGATGCGCGAGGTCACCTGCTGCAACCCTGTGCCTGCGGCGGCGACCAGCCCAATCTGCCCCCGGCGCACCTGGTTGGCAAAGCCCAGGCCGACCCCGTTGACGATGGCCGTGCCGCAGTCTGGCCCCATGACCAACAGGCCCTGTTCGGCGGCCCTCTGTTTCAGGGCAACTTCGTCGCCCAGGGAGACGTTGTCGCTGTAGAGGAACACGTTCTTGCTCAGACGCAGTGCCTGGCGGGCCACGCCAGCGGCATAGCGACCCGGGACGGAGACCAGCACCCATTGGGCATCGGGCATCATCTGCGCCGCTGATTCGAGGCTCTTGGGGCGATATTCCTGCTCAATACCCCTACGTCGCCGGGTGAGGAGCTCATCCACCTGGCCCAGGGCAGCCTGGGCTGCGGCGTCGTCTTCGGCGCGGACGACGATGACCAGGTCGTCGGCCAGGGCGGCCTGGGCTTCGGGCGTCAGTAAGTCGCTCTGGTCGAGGATGGCCTTGTTAGCGTCGGTGCCCATCACCACGCCGGCGTCGAGGACGCCAGGCAGGGCTGCCAGGGAGCGCTGCAACTGCATGAGGACCACGGAGTCGTAATAAGCTCCAGATCGGACTTCTGCTTTGGTTACTGCCATATTAGATGACCCCTTGCTCTTTCAGTTCCCCTACCTGCTTTGCATCATACCCCAGCGCCGAAAGCACCTCCTCATTGTGCTCTCCCAGCAGGGGTGGGGGCAGGTGGTAGGTGACCGGTGTCTCCGACAGATGCACCGGGTTGCCGATGGAACGGACAAGGCCAGCCAGGGGATGTTCCAGCTCCACGATCATCCCCCGGGCCAGGAGTTGAGGATCGGCCAGGGTTTCGTCAGGGAAGTTGATAGGGCCCGACGGGATGCCCTCCGCCAAAAATTGCTCTAGCCAGTAATCTGCCTTCTCCTTATCCAGGACCTCTTGCAACAGCGGGATCAATTCGGCCCGGTGCACATTGCGCTGCGCATTGGTGGCAAAGCGGGGATCTACCATGATGGTGTCTTCTACACCCAGCAAAGCGCAGAAACGCTGCCAGAGCCGTTCTGATCCCACACCGATGATGATGTATTTGTCCTTGGTCCGGACGGGTTGATAGGGGGTGATGGTCGGATGAACATTGCCCAGACGCGGAGGCCTCTCACCGGTGGCGAAGTAACTGCCGCCCACGTTGGCCAGCCAGGTGACTTGTGAGTCGAGGAGGGCAACGTCCACAAACTGCCCCTGACCGGTCCTCTCTCTGGCCAGTAATGCGGAGAGGATGCCGATGGCAGCGTAGATGCCAGCGGAGATGTCGGCCATGGGGGTGGGGAAACGCATCGGGCCGCCCTCAGGTTCTCCCGTCAGGCTCATAAGGCCGGCTTCTCCCTGGGCCACCACGTCGTAGCCACCGCGCCCGGCTTTGGGTCCGGTAAAACCGTAGCCGGAGATGGCACAGTAGATCAAACGAGGGTTGATGGCCTGCAGGGTCTCAGGGTCAATGCGGCCTCTTTGTAGTGAGTCCATCCTGGGGATGTTGACGACGAAGATGTCAGCCTCTTCTGCCAGTTGGTGCAGAATGTGCTGGCCCTCGGAGGTCTTGAAATTGACGGTAAGTCCCCGCTTGTTGCGGTTGATTGACAGAAAGTAGGCGCTCTCTCCTTCGATGAAAGGTGGCCCCCAGCCTCGGGACATGTCGCCCTGGCCGGGCGGCTCCACCTTGATCACGTCCGCGCCCAGATCGCCCAGGAGCATGGTGCAGTAGGGGCCGGCCAGGGCCTGGGTCAAGTCAATGATACGGATGCCTTCCAGTGGTTGCATCATACTTCCCCTCCAGACTGATTTAGTTGTTGCCTCAGACAAACTTACGCCAACCCACTCAGGCGACATGCCAACCGACGGGCTGCATCCTCACAATAGGACCGCACGTCGGCCCAATCTGTGGATACCAATTCGCTCCTAATGACACCTCCCCATATCCTCCTGACACGTCACCTGCCCGCAGACCTTGCAGCGGATCTGGCTGTGGACGCAGAGGGGCTTGCCGCACACGGTGCAGGCCCTCACATCGTCTTTGCACAGGGTGCAGAACACCCGCTTGCAAAAGGCGCAATGCAGGATGCAGTCCTCGTCGGCCAGGTGGCTGTTGGCGCACAGATAGACCCAGAGGGCAGGGTGGCCACACGCCTGACATAAGGGCGGCTCCACCCGGTGCAACAGCGGGTCCCAGACAAAGGTGGGCTGGACGGAGGTGTAGCGGTTCTCCACCCTGGCTGGCAGGGCGATCTTGGGCTGGCTGATCAACACGGTGTTGATCAGCTCCAGGTTGAGCCGCAGCCGATACTTGGCTTCCACGTCGGCCAGCTTTCGCTCCCGGTCGGTGCGGGCGAAAGCCAGCTTCTCCTCCAGACTGGCCCGCCGCGCTTCATCCTCAGTGCGGGCCAGCCGCTGCTCCAGGTTGGCTGCTGTGTCGTCGTAGAAGGCCTCCAGTCGGGCCCGGTCCAGTTCCAACCGGCGGGCAGTGCGCTGCTGCAACGCCTGGATGATGGGGACCAGCTTGAAGGCCACAGTCCGTCCGGCCTCCTCCTGAAGCCAGGCCAGCCGCTCCGGACTATGCAGCGGCAGCTCCGGCCGCCAGAGCGGTGGCGCATCGTCCATAGGGCGCAGCCGGTATTCCGACTCCAGAGGCAGTATCTCCTGGGCCTCTAACTCCCAGGCCGGTTGCCCGGTGTGCAGGTTCATCAGGACTGAGGCCAGCTCCTCCTGCTTCTCGTCGGTGATCAGCGCTACTTTGAAATTGAAGCGGACGTAGTAGCAGGTTTGAGGCGCTTCGGCGGCGTTTTCCAAAGGCTGAAGCCAGGCGTTAGGAAAGGCCAGCTCGTCCTTAATGAGCTGAAAGAGGCCGGGACGCTCCAGACGGACTTGGTTAACGTAACGTCGCAGGGCCAGCCCTTGACTTCGCATGTTCTCTTCGATCCCCGCCAGCAGGGGATGGCCGTAGGTCAGATAGATCGCTTCGGGATGAGCAGCGGCTGTTTCCTCGATGAACGCCAACCGTACCAAAGGTTCAGTTCCCAGGCGGTGGGCGATCTCGTCGGGGAGAAGAAGGTCTACCAGGCCGTAGGCCGGGCGCTCGATCAGCCCCCCCACCTCTTCACAGTAGGCCAGCACGAAATCCTGCAGTGAATCGGCCACGCTCACTCCACCCCGAAGTCCTGGCCAAACAGGGTTTCGTCGTAGGCTTTGGTCTCCAGGTAGGTCTGGCGAGCCTTCACCAACGCCTTGCCCAGTTCTTCCATGCCAACGCTGACCTCTTCGTCGCTGCGCGCCCGGGCCCAGATGTCCAACACGATCTCCTCGAAGTCCCGCTCGTCGGCCAGGTTTCCCAGGATCATGTCCATCTCGCCGATCACCAGCTCAAACATGTTGATCTTGCGGTCCAGGATGTGCAGGATGTAATCCTCGATGGTGCCCTCGGCTGAGAGGTTGAAGATCTCTACTTCTCGCTCCTGGCCGATGCGGTGGATGCGCCCCACCCGCTGCTCGATGCGCATCGGGTTCCAGGGGAGGTCGTAGTTGATCATCTGGCGGCAGAACTGCAAGTTGCGCCCCTCGCCGGCTGCCTCGGTGGAGAGCAGGAACTGCGCCTCCCTTTCGAAGCGGGCGATGGCCTCGTTCTTCTGGGCGTAGGTCAACTCCCCTTTATAGACCACCAGGTCGTGGCCGGCGGCCCGCATCGCTGCCTCCAGGTGGTCCAGGGTGGCCAAGTAGTGGGTGAAGATGATGGCCTTCTCCCCGCTGGCCTTGTTGGCCGCCAGCAGCTTGAGCAGCGCTTCGGCCTTGGCCTGACGCTCGATGACGGCGGCCTGTTCGGCCAGGCGGAGCAGGGTGGCCCGCTGCTCGGTGGGCAGGCTCTTGTGAGCAGCCAATTTCTCCAGGGTGGGGCGGACGGCCAGAGGGCTGGAGCCGATTTCCCGTTGCAGGGTCTGCAGGGTGAAACGGGTGAGGGGGCCGGCCCGCCGCCCGGTCTGGGCTTCGGCGGCGGGCAACGCCTCCCGCACGAAGACGCTGACGGCATCGTACAGCTCCCGCTCCGGTGGGGTCAACGGCAGGCGGATGGTGTGGGCGCGGCGGCGGGGGAGGCGGATGCTGACCTGGCTGCGGGTGTTGCGCACCATCACGTCGGCCAGCAGGTTCCGCAGCTCACCGCGGTTCTTGGGCAGTCGGGGGTCACCCCGTACCACGAAGCGGCGCTTGAACTCCTGCCGGGTCTTGAGCTGACCGGGCTGCAGAATGGTGATCAGGTTATACAGCTCGTCCAGGTCGTTCTGCACCGGCGTGGCCGTGAGCATCAGCATGTACTTTTTCTGCAGGGCATTGACGAACTTCCAGGACACGGTGGCCCGGTTCTTGAGGTGGTGGGCCTCGTCCACGATCACCATGTCGAAGTGGATCTTTTCGATAGCTCGGCGGTGCTCTTCCCGACGGGCGGTGGCCAGGGAGGCGATGATGTGGTCAAAGGCGGACCAGGCCTCGGCGCCCAACTCGCGGAATTCGGGGTCCTCGTTGGTCGCGAAGTCGGTGAGCTGGAACTTGCTGGCCATCTCCTCCCGCCACTGCTGGGTCAGGGCCGGCGGGGTAATGATCAGCACCTTGTGCACCAGCCCCCGCAGCATGTACTCTTTGAGCACCAGCCCGGCCTCAATGGTCTTGCCCAGGCCGACCTCGTCGCACAGCAGCCCCCGACCGCGGAAACGGCGCAGGGCGGTGCGAGCCGTCTTGAGTTGATAGGGGAAGGGGATGACGGCGACGGCCTCAGGGGCCAGCAACTCCTCGAAGCCCTGGATCAGCGACAGCCGTTCGGTTTGCAGGCGCAGCCAGTAGGCCCGTTCGCTAGCGAACTCCTGGCGGAGCAGCGCGTGCAGCGCAGCCTGGTTGGCTGGCGAAAGGACGATCTCGTAGTCGTTGCCTGAAATAGGCTTAGTCTGTATCTTGTTTGCGACTTTCAACTCAGCTTATCTCTTTGCAGTTGCCGCCTCAGTGCGCGGGGCTAAAGACCCATGCACATCAAGTTCAGAGTGATGTCGTGCTTGCCAGGGCCGCACGGCGATGAAGTCGCCGTGCTACAGAGCTCCGCCTGATGAATCAGGCTCAAGAACCCCGTTGACGGGGTGGAAGCTTCGTAGCCGTGGCACTTCATGCCACGACTGGCCAGCAACATTCTTTCCGCAGGCTGCAGTGTAGTGCTTCACCGTTTATTTTTCCTCAAGCAGCAGTGCTTATACTTCAAACCACTACCGCATGGACAAGGGTCATTGCGTCCTACCTTTGGTTTGTCTGTCAGCGCCGCATGTGGTTTGTCTGTTATCGCTGCCTGGGGATTGTTGAGAAGTCGCTCCACATCGGAAATATCCTCAGGCTTGTCTGGTTCTACCCCTATGACCACTTTCCAGCCGTGGCTCTCGCAAAGGGCCATTATTTCTCCAGCTCTCTCCATGGTCTGAACACGAGCTACGGCTGGTCGTTTCGCAGTCCCTAGTTTTGCCATGGTTCTCCTTTCCTCAACGTCGAATTTGTGTCATCCACTTTCGATAATCTGGGCCTCTAACGCCAAAGCCTTGCGCTGTGCGTCAGCACGATCGCCAGGCAAGGGTCTGCAGTCGTGCTCGGTCTGCACTCTACGTGCCGAACATCGCCACGGTCGCCACTACTTCGGCATGACCTGGATTTGCACGCTGGTCATACCCTTCTCCACGACCGTTAGGACATTGAGCCGTTTTGACCCTGTGACCCAGGCGCCTATGCCCGGTAACGACCCGTCATCCTGGCGCGTCCAACCATTCTTCTCCAGGTAATCCCCGTAGAATTTGACCGCCTGCTCTGGCGACAGGTTGGTCCGAAAATTGGTGATGATGTCCAGGTGCTGGCAATCCTTGGCGTCGGGCGGCAAGGGGAAAGGCAGTTCTTGCGGATCACATTCGAGGTAATCTGGCCCTTCGGTGGGTTGGACAACTGCAGATGACTGGGTCGGTGTGGAAGCAGGCGATTGCGTTGGCGCACACGCGTTCAGGAGCCAAACGCTCAACGAGATGAGCAATCCAAGACGAACACGGGTTGATAGGGACATAAGTTTCCTCCATTCGATTACGACGTAGGCACGCCTCATGAGCGTACCCCCTCTTTGTCTCCTGCGTCCAGGATAACCAAAGAATCTTCCTCCTTCCGGCTTGCTATTTCGCTAGCTCAGATACCGTCCTTTTGCTCTCTTGCCCTTTCAAATCTCGGCAATCTGGCTCTCAACTTCCGGATACAAGGCATCAATCTCTTCCTGCAAGGCGATGGTTCGCTGAATGGCTGTCACCACACGGCAATAAGTCTTGATCTCTTCCAGGTTGAGCGGCCGTTCCTGGCGATCCTTGAGCCACTTCGCCAGCACCTGATAGCCGCCGATCTGGTACTCCCACAGCTCCAGCGGGACCGGCTCGAAGTACTGGGTTTTGTTGACGTAAATGCGCTCTTCTTGGGGTTCGTAGCGAAGACCCTGGCTTTGGGTGCGAGCGACATGGCTGTCCCCTTCGCCCTGGAAGCGGGCCGCTGGCGGGTCGAGTTCCTCTGACTGCAGGAGATGCAGGGCCACCAGACGTTTCCCCAACGCGGCAAGGGTTTGAAAGAGCTCGAAGTCGGCGGTGAAGGGGATGCGAGGGAAGTCTATCTTGAGGAATTCGGCGTACTTCTCGCGGTAGGTGTCCGCGTAGAGGACGGAGTAGACGTAGTGGAAAATGTCCTCCGGTGTGGGCTCTTTCCCATAGGCAGCCGTCAGCGCCGCCACGACGTTGGGATTGAGGTTCGGCTTCCTCTCGTCTGGCTCAAGATCGCTGAAGAGGTCTTTTTGGGAAGTGTCAGGGTAGAGGTAGAGAGGGAATAGGTAGTCGATGGTTTTGAGGGAAACTGCCACGTGCTCAATCGGTAAATTGGTAGCGAGTGCATGGTACCAGCCTCCCGCCAGCTCGACACGCTTCGGTGTGATCAGTCCCACATTCTCCCGCATCATGTGCCGCATCACCTCCTCGCGGCCTCGCTCGATGGCATCGGGGTGGTAGAAGATCCAGCGCGTATCAAAGGGCCGGTAGAGGCAGCGGAGGATCTTTTCCTCCCACGCTTCGTCCTGCTGTACCTTCTTACGCCTCTCGGCCAGCGTCCAGCCCTTCTTGTCCTTGAGACCAAAAGCCTTTCGGAGCACCTCGTCCGGCATGCTGGTGTCTCGAAACATCCTGATGCGGCGTTTGAGGGTCTCTGGGTCGAAATTAATGACGAATCGGTCGCGCGACGTCACAATGCCTACGCTGTTGACCGGGAAGATCTCAATCACCCGGACGAACTCGTTGTAGCGTTCCATCGCCGCCTCGTCGCGGGGCAGGAAGAGGTAAAACTCCGGTTTGGGGCTGATCTCCTGCCAGTCCGTGGTCTCCACATCGTGGCTCAGAAGCCAGTCGTATTTGTCCTGCCGCAGTCCCCAAAGGTCGGCGTGGGCAACCTTCGCCTGGTCACCAACTCCACGCTTGATGAAAAAGGCGATGGCCACACCCTGCCGGATGTCGAAGACGTTCTCGTCCTTGCTCCCGTCGGGGCAGGTCTCCCGCTTCAGGGAGTTGCCGTGCAGGTCCAGCACGTAGATCTCGTCGAAGGTCTGTATGAGGCTCTGACGCATGCCCCGGAAGGTGGGGTTGTCCAGGTAGGAGTGGTTGGTGATCATGCCCACCAGTCCCTGGCCCGTCTGCTCGATCTTCCACTGGGCGAAGCGCAGGAACTTCACGTAGTCGTCCTGAAGCCACTTGGGGTTCTTCTCCCCCAGAGGTTTCCCGTCCAACCGCTTGTAGTCTTCGATCAACCCCAGAATCCACTTCCCTCGGTTGGACGAATGGCCCGAATAGGGCGGATTCCCCAGGATCACCAGGATGGGGCGTCGCTTCTTGACCTCGCCCGCCAGACGGGACTCCTGGGCCAGCGAGGCCATGCCGGGCAGGTGCGTTTGTTCCAGCTCTTCCATCTCCAGGGTGTTGGTCAGGTAGAACTGAAAGCGCTCGTCGTCGGCGAGACGGTGTCCCAGCTCCTCCAGGAAGAAGGACATCTTGAGGTGCCCCACGGCGTAGG
>CAYUPJ010000050.1:0-21715 GCA_964446635.1 uncultured Anaerolineae bacterium | reverse complement strand
CTGGCCCATGGCCTCATTTGACAATCTCCTGATTTGCTTAACTTGTAACCAATGCGCTTACCCGTTTGCTATCCGTTGACGCCAAGGCCGTGCTTTTGCGTGCCCTGAGGCTGGCGTTTTGATCATACCAGGAGGTGCAATCAATGACCATTATCGAGAAAGAGATCAAACTGGTGGGCTCTAAGGGGGAGCATGAACTGGTTGGCCTGTTCGACAGCGGAGCTACCTACTCCTGCATTGACCAGGACTTAGCCAAGGAGTTGGAGATACTCGTCCCTCTTCCCGTTCCCATCCCTCTGGAGACGGCGGAGAAAGGGAGAGCGGTGAAGGTGAGGGAAAGGGTGACTCTGGACTTTCACCTGGACGGCTACCGCTTTTCAGACGAGTTCATGGTCATCCCCGATCTCTCAAGTCAGCTCATCATTGGGGCGGCCACGATGCAGAAGTGGCGCTTCAAGCTCGACTTCGAGGCGGATGAGGTGATCATTGATCCCCGGGTGACCAGGCTGCGGCTGCTGTGAGGCAACGGCTGGGCAGCGGATAAACGGATGAACTGGCGAGGGTCTCTATCAGCTTATCCGTTTGCTATCCGTTGACACCAAGGCCGCACTCTTGCGTGCGTAAATTGAGAGGAGGGATAGAGCAATGTGTAACCGACGACGTTTGTTTTCTTTGGCATTGGCTTTCATAGTTCCACTGCTGATCTTGTGGGGGCTGTTGATGACCCTGAACAGCCAAGCGGTGACTGCCGCTTCGACAGACCCTGGCCTACCACAACCCAACCTGCTTGGGGAGGCCATCCGCCAGGGCAAATACCCGGCTCAGTTGGTCGGGCACAGCGGCGACATCCGCCCCGACCGCCACGGCCCCCAGCGCAACGACCCTGCCGATGGCATCCCAGCCCACGCCTACTCCCCATTCGACGAACGCCGCAACCGGGACTACCCCTGTCCGCCCGGCGGCTGCGAGTTTCAGGAGGGGCGCGTGCTGGTCAAGCTGGCACCCCAGGTGTGCCTGCGTGGCCTGGAGCTGCAAGGCGCCTGGACCGAGGACGGCACGCTGAACGAAACATTGCAAGCCCAAGGCGTCCTGCGCCTGGAACCCGTCTTCCCCCAGGCCCGATCGCCTAAGCCTGGCGAGTTCGTCGTCTCCCCCGAGGGTGAGCGCCTCCCTAAGCCCGACCTGACCCGTTGGTACCGGGCAGTGCTGACCGACGAGAAAGCCGACGTCTACGCCGTCGTCCAGGCTCTGAGCGAGGCCCCCGGCATTGCCTGGGCCGAGCTGGACTACCTGCGAAGGCTAGTCGGGAATCCCCCTTCCACTCTCCTGATGTCGGGAGAGGGGAAGGGGGACAAGGGGGATGAGGTGAGGGCCTTCTCTGCCCCCACCGACCCCCTCTACCCCCAGCAATGGCACCTCTCCGCCGCCCGCATCCCCGACGCCTGGGCCTATCTGGAAAGCCAGGGCCTGCCCGCCGGCGGCAACCGTGACATCGTGGTGGCGGTGATTGACACCGGCGTGGACCTCAACCACCCCGACTTGGCGGCCAACCTGTGGACCAACAGCCGCGAGGTCCCCGGCAACGGCGTGGACGATGACGGCAATGGTTTCGTGGACGATGTGCACGGTGCCGATGTGATCGTCAACAGCGGCAACCCCATGGATGACCACGGCCACGGCACCCACGTGGCGGGGATTGTCGCCGCCCAGGCGAACAACAGCATCGGCGGGGTGGGCGTAGCCTACAACGTGCAGCTTATGGCCATCAAGGCCGCCCAGTACTCCGGCGTCCTAGCCTCCTCGGATATTGCTGAGGCGATCTACTACGCCGTGGCTCAGGGCGCCGACGTCATCAACATGTCCTTTGGCGGCTACGCCCGCTCCCAGGTGGAGGAGGACGCCCTGGCGGTGGCCTTCGGGCAGGCAGTGCTGGTAGCCGCAGCGGGCAACGACGGCAAGGTGAACCTGCCCTGCCCCGGTGGGCGGGACATGTACCCCGCCGCCTACAACTGGGTGCTGGGGGTGATGGCCTCCACGCCGGGCGGCGGCCGGGCCAGCTTCTCCAACTCCGACTGCACGCCCCACGACTCCCACGAGTACGAGTTAATGGCCCCGGGCGTGGATGTGTGGAGCACGCTGCCCCTGGAGCAGTACGCCGCCTGGGACGGCACTTCGATGGCGACGCCTACCGTCTCCGGCATTGCCGCCCTGGCCCGCACCAAGTGGAGCGATAAGGACGTGTACTCCTCCCGCTTCATCATGGGCCAGATTGCAGCCAACGCCAATCCGGTGGCCGACGCCTACGCCGCCCTGACCGTGGCCCCGCAGCCAGAACTTTCCTACTTGGAGCAGTGGCTGTTCGACACCGCTGACCAGAGCCCTGACAATGACGATGACGGCATCATGGACGCAGGAGAGACGATAGACTTGGCGATCGTCATCCGCAACCACTGGGGCAAGGCTGACCCGGTGACGGTGACGCTGGAGGCCTGGGCCGAGGGTGACTACCAGCCTGACCCCTACGTGACCATGATCACCGACACGGTGGACTACGGTGCCATCGGCTCCTTCAACCAGGACGACAACGGCCTGATCTACGATGAGCAAGGGGTCATCATAGGGGTACGCCACCCCTTCCGCTTCAATGTGGACCCCAACACCCCTAACGACCACGTCATCCTCTTTCGGCTGACCATGACCGCCCGCAATGGGCTCGACCTGATGGACACCACGGTCTACACCTTCCAGTCCCACTTTTACCTGATCGTGCAGCGGGGGCGGGAGCTGCCACGCATTATTTCTCAGGACATGACTCTAAACAGAGACTATTACTGGATAGTGCCTGATCAGACTCTAATCGAGGCGGGTGTGATGGTTACGGTAACTGAAGGAACACAGATTCAGTTTTGGACCTCAAACCCCAGTAGCCCATATAGTCAAAACGCAAACGCGTTCTGGCAGGTTGAAGGTGGTCTCGTGGTCCAAGGCACGTCCGATCAACCAGTAGAAATCTTCCCCGATGCAGTTCGGCAGTGTAAGTACGGCTGGGACTTCCTCGCTGATTGCCTTGTAAAACTGAAGCAAGAGGGAGCAGGATGTATAGAGGTCTACTATGGCCGTATATTGAACCTAAATAGCGGAGCGAGAGTTCTCGACCATACCTATTTGAGCATGTCAGGAAACTTAATCAGCGCTGGTTCAGTAAACCCTGGGGCAATACTAATCTCTCACTCAATTCTTCATAGGCTCTCTGGGGCCAGTAACCGCTATTATCTTTGGGGGGGAAGTGGGGCTCCGGGTTCTAGAGTGACTCTATATGATTCGACTGCTTTTGACATCGTGGGTTCTGCAGAGATGGTAGATAACGTGTTCCTGATCAACTACAAACCTCTTTATTGGAGCAGTGACTATGGTTCTAGAATTAAGGATGTCAGCTATGGTTTCCGTAACAACGCCATTCTAAATACTTGGTGGAATCTAGATGTTACCCGTTGGTTGCGGTTTGAAGCAACCACGAATCGTGGAACTACTCATGATATCACCGGTAACTATTGGGGTAATGCTTCCTCCACACTGATTGATGCTGCCATTAAGGATTTTAACGATGACTTCAACAGAGGCCTCTTTATCTACCAACCAATGTTGACCAATCCACCTACCACCGCCTACCCATTCGTCGTCGACATGGTCCTATCCACGGCCAGTAGTCCGCGCACCAGCATCGTCGGCGCCGAGACAGTGACCTTCACTGTGACCTTCAACCGAAATATGGACATGACTGTCCAGCCCCAGGTCTCCTTCGGCCCTGACGTGCCGAACACAGACTACACTGTCCACGCAGTTAACGGTGGCTGGCAGGACCCCTGCACCTGGGTCGGCACTTTTAACGTTACGCCCGTCACTGGCGACGGCTATCAACTGATCCGCGTGGCCGGAGCGCGTGCTGCTGACGACCCCTGGCTGGTCACTGGTGACGATGCCGGGCGTTTCCGCTTCGAGATCATCACCTCCGGCACCGAGGCCATGAACCTGCAGGCCACCGGTGGCGAGGGCTACGTGGATCTGATGTGGATCCAGAACGACTTCGACCTGCTGGCCGGCTTCAACCTCTACCGCTCAACCTCTATCTCCGGCACTTACACTCTGGTTAACACTACCCTCCTCCTGCCCGACCAGCGTACCTATCGCGACACCGACGTCCAGCCCGGCCAACCCTACTACTACAAATTCACTGTCGTCAAAACCGATATGACCGAGTCAGACTTCTCCAACGTGGCCACTGCCACCCCTCTGGTGGACTTCCCGGACTACGATTTCAACCGAGACTGCAAAGTGGACGTGGTGGACATCATGCAGGTAGCTAGCCGGTGGCGTTGCCGGAGCGTGGATAGCTGCTATGATGACGACTACGACATTGACAAGGACGGTGACATTGACATCGTGGACATCATGCTGGTGGTGAAGCACTGGGGGGAGACTTGTGAGTGAGGCGGAGCTGTTCTTGTGTTGAAGATAGCCAACCGCAGTCCGTTGGGGACAGAGCACGAATATGAGGTGCACTGGCTGGCCATAGGGTACTAGGCTGGAGCCATGGGTACAACAATTTTACCAAAAAGCGGGGGCGTCGCGCTCTCGGCGACGCCCCCTCGGATGGGTATGCCAGTCTCTTGCCAATTTCCAGGTGCTTGGCCCTTACAGACGGGCTTTTCACTGAACTTCCAACACCGGCACTGTCGGCGTCGCCGTACGTCCACGGTAGGGACGCACGGTCCCTTCCGGTGAAGGCTGAGGCACCCGCCCGCCTTCGTAGCGGATTTGCTCTGCCAGGACGCTCTGGTAACGCTGCATCAGTTCGGCATCCTTGACCATCGCCTCGTCGTCCGTGAGACGCGCCACCTCACGCAGCGCCTGCTCCAGGTCGTAGGCCAGGTTCCAGGCATCCTCGTAGCGGCGCGCCTGGTACAGGCGATCAATCTCCTTCAATCCCTCTGCTGTGCGTTGGATGGTGAAGTTACGCAGCACCTCCAGGTCCCACAGGGGATCGTAATCCATCCCAGTGCCTGTGCGCGCCTTGACCTCCTGCGTCACCTGCTCAGGTCGCTGGGCGAAGACGTCGAAGTAGTCCAGCGTCACCGTAGCCATCACGCGCTCCCCTCCCCTTTCCGGACTCACCTGCAGTTGGGCCAGCAGCACCTGGCCATCGCCAGTGCCCAGCTCTTGCATGGTGATCTGCACGGGGCCAGCGGGCGGTCGCCCCTCGTAGCCGGTGAGGGCGACCATCTCCACGCCCTCTCCAGGGTACACCGTCACCGCCACCTCACGAGCGACCTTTTCCACCAGCCCTGCCACCTCGCTGCGGAACACTTTGTCCATCTCCTCGGCCGAGTCTATGAAATGATAGGCTCCCTTCCCCTGCCGCGCCAGTTGGCTCAGCAACGCGTCGTTGAAATCCAGCCCCAGGCCGATGGTGGAGAGGTAGATGCCGCGCTCGTTGTAAGCCAACGCCTCGCGAGCGATCTCGTCCGGGTCGGTGACCCCACGGTTGGCAATGCCATCTGTCAGCAGGATCACCCGGTTGTTGCGGCGGATATCGAAGTTTTTGTCTACCTCCTGGAAGCCCAGCATCAGCCCAGCGTGTAGGTTGGTAGAGCCGCGTGGGTACAGACGCTCTATGGTCCCTTCGATCCAACGACGGTCACCAACACGCTGCGCCGGCAACACCACCTCAGCCTGGTCATCGTAGCCAACCACGGCCACGATGTCGTCGGGGTCGAGGCTGCGGAAGAAGACGCGCAACGATTGCTCCAAATAGGGCCACTTGTCCGGCGCGTCCATCGAGCCGCTGCGGTCAATGACCAGGGCCAGGTTCAGCGGGGTGACTTCTTCGCCCTCTGCCTCTCGTGCCTGCACGCCGATCTGCAGCCAGACCTCGCCGCCCGCGGTGGGGATTTGCTCGTTGCCCAACCGCAGGTCGAGGCCCAGCGCAGTCTCTGTCGGCGCGGGGAAATGCTGCTCGTAGTAGTTGAGATACTCGGCCACACGCACTTCCTCCGCTGGCACAATGACACCCTGGTTGATCAGGGCCCGGCTGCGGGCTTTGCTGGCATCCTGTGGAGCCGGTGCACAAGCTCCCGCCAGCAAGGCGATTCCCAACATCAGGGCCAGCAATAGAGATCTCCTTTTGTTCAACATGATCCTTCCTCCTTTTTGTTTTTATTGGGGAGCTCACCTGCCCCCCTGCCTGGGCCGGCTTTGCAGCCGGCCTCCTTTGTGCTACAATTACTATACCACAGCCGGTGTTGCATTTCAAGGGCCAATGGTGTAACATTCGCAGTGACACGGTGTGACGGGAGCTGCACATGGAGTCATTCGGTCAACTTCTCGTGCAATATATGCGCCGCGCTGGCATCAGCGATGCTGAGCTGGCCCGTGCCATCGGCGTGCGCCGCCAGACGATCTTTCGCTGGAAGGAAGGGCTGACCGCTCGCCCCCGCCACCGCGAGGATGTGCTACGTTGCGCCGACAAGCTGCGATTGATTCCCCAGGAACAGGACGAGTTTCTCCTGGCGGCAGGTTTCGCCCCCGAGGAGCCGGCAAAGCCGCCCGCTCCTCCACCTGCCACCCTGGAGGCAGAAGCGCCCACCTTGAAGACACGCCTTCCGCGCTGGGGATTACTGATCACCACAGCCGTCCTGGTCATCCTGACCGTGCTTATCGGATGGACTCTGGCAAGAAAGGCCAGTGAGCGCCGCCAGCTCGCTCCAGTCGTCCCGGCCAGTCCCGGCGAAACGTTAGTGCTCGTTAGCCATTTCGCCAACTACTCCGAGAGCTTAGGCTACAACGTGGCTGGCCGCATCCGCGAGGCCCTGCAAGAGGAATTCGAGGGGGAGGCATTGGCCGATAGCCGCGTGGCCATCTGGGCGCAACCGCTAACAGACCGGGATGAGGCGATGGGGGTGGGGCAAGCGTACGGCGCGACGCTGGTGATCTGGGGCGAATACGACAGTGGGCGGGTGCTGGCCAACTTCACGTTGTCGTCTGAGCAGGAAGCGGTGCGCACGGTGCGCCAGGTGACGACGCCAGCAGACCTGAGCGCGGTCATCAACACCGAGTTGCCAACCACGGCGCGATGGGTCGCTCTGATTAGTGTGGGGCAGGTGCATTACGCCGCTCGTCGCTACGAGCAGGCACTGGCGGCCTTCGAGCGAGCGCTAAATTATCCGCCAGGCGATGAGAAGGCGCTGGCCAGTGCCTACTTTGCCCTGGGGTACATCTACGGCCTGCAAGGGAATCCAGATCAAGCTATAGCCTACTACACGCGAGCCCTCGTACAAAATCCCTCCCTGGCCTCAGCCTACAACAACCGCGGGGTGGCCTATCTGGAGCAAGGAGGGGAAAACAACCTGCAGCGGGCCATCAGCGACTTCGGTCAGGCTATCGAGCTCGCTCCAACGTTCGCTGCTCCGTACTTTAATCGTGGTTTAGCCTACTTTGCGCTAGGGGAAGCATACGATGGGCAATCGCTGACAGATCTGAGGCAGGCGCAGGCACTGCAACCAGAGGCTCCTGGGCCGAACAACGCCCTCTGCTGGGAGCTGAGCCTGCTCGGCCAACCCGAAGATGCGCTGCCCTACTGTGAGAGTGCTGTAGCGACCGACTCCACAGCACTCAGTCGGGACAGCCGCGGCTTAACCTACGCCTTGCTAGGCCGTACCGAAGAAGCCATCAGCGACTTTGAGGCTTTTCTAGCCTGGCTGGACACACAGCCTGAGGATACCCAGGCGCGCTATGGCGCTAGCCGCCGGGCATGGATCGAGGCATTGCGAAGCGGAGGCAACCCGTTTGATCAGGAGACCTTGCGAGCGCTTCGGACCGAATAGCGCCAGTTGTAACTGCTCAGGCTGTCATTCTGAGCGAAGCGAAGAATCTCGGCTCCAGCGCAAAAGAGATTCTTCGGCGCAAAACTTGTCCTGAGCGAAGCCGAAGGAAACGCGCCTCAGACCTGTCCTGAGCGAAGCCGAAGGAATGACATCTTGAACGCGCGGTTGCCCCTGCCTGAGCAATTCGCCAGTTTTTGACAAAAAAGAAATTTGCTGATAAAATGACTGCCTAATATAACTGCCTTCGCCCCTTCACGAAAGGGAGTCAGGCAGCCGTTTCAACCATCGGGGTGGAAGGAGGTGATCAAGCCCTACAATTAAGCAGGTAGCCCTGAATCGGACACCAGGGATGGGCACCCCTGGGCCGGTCAGTGTTTGCTCCAAGCGGTCATAAAAGAGACAGCTTGGCAGCGAGAAAATAACAAGGAGGAGGTCAAAAATGAGAAAGGGATTTTGGGCTATAATTGTGGTCACGATGGTTCTCGCCTTGCTGGTGGCTTCTTGCGGCCCAGCAAAGCCGAAGACGTACAAGGTAGGGCTCATCAACCACCTGACCGGAGATGCCGCCGCCTACGGCCAGAGCATGAAGAAGGGCACGGAGATAGCCCTTGACGAGATCAATGCTGCTGGGGGGATCAAGGGGGTTAAGGTGGAAGTGATCTATGAGGACGACCGCTTGAGCGCTGCCGACGCGCGGACAGCTTTCCTCAAGCTGGTGGAGACCGACAAGGTGCCTGTGATCATGGGCTCAGGCAGCAGTACTGTCAGCCTGGCCCTATGCCCCTTGGCTCAAGAGAGAAAAGTTGTTCAGATCTCGTCCATCTCCACCGCTCCGTCCCTGATGAACTGCGGCAAGTACTTCTTCTCTATGATGGCTTCAGACACCGCTCAAGGCCCTGAGTGGGTGAAGGTGCTTGAGCATCTGGGGAAGAAAGAAGCGGCGGTCATGTACATTAACAACGACTACGGCATCGGGGTTAAGGACACTTTCGTCGCCGAGATGGATAGGAAGGGCTACAAGGTGCTCATTGCTCAACCCTTCGAACTCGGCGGCACGGATTTCCGCACCGAGATCCTGAAGGTCAAGGAAGTGAATCCGGCGGTCACTTTCATCGTTGACCACGTGAGGGAAGCGGCGATAGTATTCAAGCAAGCGAGAGAACTGGGCTTCACTACCCAGTGGGTGACAGATGTGTCCATCGTAGCGAAAGAGGTTCCAGAGCTTGCTGGTAAAGAAGCTACTGAAGGCGTATGGGGCCTCCGCGCCGGCTCTATGGAAACTCCTGAGTATAAGAAATTCGCTGCGGCCTTCGAAAAGAAACACGGGGAATCCCCCACTATTTGGGCCGACTTTGCCTATGACACCATGATGATGGTGGCCAAGGCCATCGAGAAGGGTGGTTATACCGCAGACGGCGTCCAGAAGGCCCTCTTCGAGGTGGGTGAGACCTACGTGGGGCCATCCGGAGCCAAGAAGATCAATGAGTACGGCATCGCGTATGGCGTCTACGACTGGATGATTGTGAAAAACGGGGAGTGGACGTTATACCGGGCCGCGCAATAAAATGCGTCACTAAGTGGGAGTAGTGTCCCAGGACAATGGGAAGAGGAAGCCGCTCTCGACGCAGGAGCAGCGAATAGGGCTTCCTCTTCCCTTGCTCAAAAGGAGTAGCATTTATGAGAATACTTGCCCAGTTGCTGGTCAACGGTCTCATCGCCGGGGGTAATTACGCCCTGGCGGCTATCGGCTACACCATGGTCTATAGTATCTTGAGATTCATCAATTTCGCCCATGGCGCCGTGTGTATGGTGGGAGCGTATATAGTCTTCGTGCTCGCCATGACTGGCCTGAAAATCAATCTAATCGTGGCCCTTGTCCTGGGTATGATCTTGACGGCCCTTCTCGGCGTGAGCATCGAGAAGGTGGCCTACAAGCCCTTGCGACAGGCACCTAAGTTGGCGACTCTTACTACAGCTATTGCTATCTCCTTTGTTTTAGAGGCAGGGGTGATGATCGTCTGGGGGGCGGACATAAAGACCTTTCAACTCCCAGTCGTTAAGGGCTGGCAGATAGGGCCAGCACTTATCACTCCCGTGCAGTTGGTCATCATCGCTTCAAGCGTGATTTTTATGCTCTGTCTGTACTTCTGGCTCACCAGGACACGGTTGGGCAAGGCCGTTCGAGCTGTAGCCGACGGTCTAGAGCTGGCAGAGATCATTGGCATAAATACAGATAGAATCATCTCTGTCGTTTTCGCCATCGGCTCCGCTCTGGCCGCCGCCTCCGGCACGTTGATGGGCCTGGATACGAATCTCCATCCCACCATGGGCTTCATCATAACTATAAAGGCGTTTGCGGCGGTGATTCTGGGGGGATTGGGCAATCTCTACGGAGCCATCGTCGGCGGATTCATCATTGGCTTGGTGGAAAATATAGGTGTCTGGTACCTCCTTGGCGGTGATGCCCGCTGGAAAGATAGCATCGCCTATGGGATTCTGATTTTGGCCCTTTTATTTAAGCCGGGCGGTATTTTTGGATCAAAAGAGGGGGCCAGGGTACTTTAGGCTCTGCCATCGTCATTGCGAGCGGAGCGAAGCAATCTCCCCCCTCCCTCACCCTCCCCCGTGGCACGGGGGAGGGAAGGGGTGGGGGGGGATTGCTTCGGCGCAAACCATGCCCTGAGCGCAGCGAACGGGGGCGCGCCTCGCAATGACACCCGGACTGGAATCTAACATTGTCCAGGTATGAAGGCGAGGGGATAAACTATGATCTTTCATTTGCTAGTCCTCATCACTCTCTACTCTATCTTATCCATAAGTCTGAATCTAGCGGTAGGCGTGACTGGGCTTTTCAACCTGGGCCATGCTGCTTTCTTTGGCATTGGAGCTTACACCTCAGCTTTGTTAAGTATGGCCGGGGTTCCGTTTTGGCTGGCTCTACTGGCGGGCGTCTGCATGGCGAGCCTGATCGCCTTGTTGATTGGGCTGCCCACCCTCAGATTAGTAGGTGACTATTTGGCTGTAGCAACCATGGGGCTGGGGGAAATCGCCAGAGCTGTGTTCAAAAACTGGGTCTCTGTCACCAGGGGACCAATGGGCCTACCTGGCATCCCTGACGCCAGTTTGTTTGGTTTTACATTTGATTCCTTCGTTGAGTTCTTGGGACTGAGCGCTGTTTGTTTGGTGATCGTCTACATTCTGATGGAGGCATTGATCCGTTCTCCCTTTGGTCGGGTGTTGAAAGGAATACGCGAGGATGAGATGGCAGTGCAAGCTCTGGGTAAGAACCCCTTTTGGTTCAAGATGTGGTCTCTGGCGATAAGTGCCGGCATAGCTGGGCTGGCAGGCAGCCTATTTGCCCACTACATGGGCTTCATTGATCCCTCCAGTTTCGGCATGTGGATTACTTTCTTCATCCTCCTAATCATCATGCTCGGTGGATTAGGCAATAACTTAGGCGCTGTAGTTGGTGCGGTCATCTTCGTGGTGGTGCGGGAGGGTTTGCGCTTCGTGGGTCTGCCTCCCTCCATTGCTGCTCCTCTGCAACAACTCCTTTTTGGCGTCCTGTTGATCGTCATGACCATCTTTGCCCCTCGTGGGTTGATCCCAGAGAGGAAGGCCGTTACGAGGTACAAAGGTTAATGTTGAAGATCGAGAACCTGACTAAGGACTTCGGCGGCCTCAGAGCAGTGGACCATTGCTCTTTCGAGGTTCCGCAGAACAGTCTCTTTGGGCTGATAGGGCCCAATGGTTCGGGAAAGACTACTATCTTCAATTTAATTACCGGCTTCCTGAAACCTGATGAAGGCCAAGTCTCCTTCAACGGCCAGGTTATTGCGGGCCTACAGCCGTATCAGATCATGCAACGAGGGATAGCCAGAACCTTCCAATTAGTCCGCATCTTTCGGAACATGACGGTAATGGAAAACATGTTGTTAGCTCCTAAAGGTCAAAGAGGGGAAAAAGTTTTCCTCGCTCTGTTCAGTCCACTTTGGGCCAGTGGGCAAGAGAGGGAGAACACGGAGAAAGCCCTGGAGCTTCTGACGTTGCTTGGGCTCGACCGCTTTAGAGACGAATATGCTGGCAACCTGGGGCATGCGGAACAGAAACTGGTAGAACTGGCTAGAACCCTGATGACTGATCCGCAACTCATCTTATTGGATGAGCCCACGGCCGGCGTAGATCCCAGCCTTGTTACCAAGATCCTTGGTTACATTAAAAAACTACGGGACGAGCAGGGAATGACCTTCCTTATCGTTGAGCACGATATGCGGGTGATAATGAATCTCTGTGAACGGATTGTGGTGTTGAACTACGGGCGGAAAATCGCTGAGGGGACACCGGAGCAAGTCTCCAACGACCCTAAGGTGATAGACGCTTATTTGGGGGTTTGACGACCATGCTAGAGATAAGGGATTTACACGCCGGCTACGGGAAAATTGAGGTGTTGTATGGCCTTTCCATACAGGTGCAGCCTGGGGAGATCGTTTGTGTGATCGGTCCCAATGGGGCTGGGAAGACCACGATGCTGAGGAGTGTGTTTGGACTTACTAGCATTATGAGCGGCCATATCACCTTTAATGGGAAAGAGATTGTCGGCATAAGGCCGCACCTGGTGATTGGCAAGGGAATAGTTTACGTCCCGCAAGAGAAGAACATTTTCCCTTCCCTAACCGTGTTAGAGAATTTGGAGTTGGGAGCCTATAATGCTGATAGTCATCAACTCAAGGAGAGCCTGGAGAGGATTTACCAGCGATTTCCAGTTTTGAAGGAGAGGAGGGATCAAAGGGCGGGGACCCTAAGCGGGGGGGAGCGGCAGATGTTGGCCCTTGGCCGGGGCCTCATGTCGAGCCCCAAGCTGATGCTTTTAGACGAGCCTTCCTTGGGACTGGCTCCCAAGATAATTGAATCGCTCTTCACCCACATTCAAGAGATACACGACGCCGGCACCACTATCCTCCTAGTGGAACAGAACGCGCGGCGGGCTCTGGCTATAGCTGATCGCGCTTATGTTTTAGACCTGGGACAAATCAGATTTGAGGGAAGTGGAAAGGAACTTCTGACTGACGAGCAAGTGCAGAAAGCTTACCTGGGAGGTTAATCCAGGTTATTCTATAGAAAGGGGCGAAGATCAATGAAAAGTAACTACAAAACGCAAAGGGGACCCCAACTGAGGGTACTCTCCGAAGATCAAATCGAGGAATTACACCTGGCAACCCTGGAGATTCTGCGCCGCACGGGAGTGGATGTGCTCGCGGAGGAGGCGCGGGAGCTATTGAAAAAAGCTGGGGCCGACGTGGATGGGAACAGGGTGAGGATTCCAGCTCATTTAGTGGAATGGGCGATACAAGCCGCTCCACCTAGAGCAGTCCTCTGCGACCGAGATGGGCACCCGGCCATGTTCTTGGAGGATAGCCGATGCTATTATGGCACCGGCTCGGATACCCACAACGTTATTGATCCTTATACAGGACAGAGAAGGCCCGTGGTAAAGGCCGACATCGTTAATGTTATGAAAGCCTGCGACTATCTATCCAACATAGACTTCGTGATGTGCATGGGTATCGCCCATGATGTGACGGAGTCCATCTCAGACTTGCACCACTTCGAAGCGATGGTCAGCAATACCAGGAAGCCCATTGTTTTCACGACCTGGGGTTTGGATAACCTCAAGGACCTCGTGGAGATGGCCGAGGTAGTAGCTGGCAGCCCAGAGGCATTGCGTCGCCATCCCTTTATAGCTCTATACGCTGAACCTGTTTCTCCCCTGCAACACATCCGAGAGGGGACACAGACGCTTTTGTACATGGCGGGAAAGGGCCTACCCGTGGTATACACTCCCGGCTTGATGGCCGGAGCGGCCGGTCCGGTCACTTGTGCTGGAGCCCTGGCCCAGGGTAATGCTGAGCTGCTGAGCGGGTTGGTGATCGCTCAGCTCAAACGGGAAGGAGCGCCGTTTATCTATGGCGGCGGCATCGTCTTTATGGATATGGCCACCGCTGTTGTGGCCTATGTGTCGCCGGAATTCCTACTCGCTACGGCGGCGCTGACCGACTTAGCTCATTATTACAAATTGCCCATGTTCAGCTTCGCGGGCTGCTCTGATTCCAAGGTCTTCGACCAGCAGGCGACCCTGGAAGGAGCCCTTTGGACGCTCTCGGCCACCTTAAGCGGCGCCAACCTCATCCACGATGTGGGCTACATCGAATCTGGCCTGACCACCTCGTTCGAGATGTTGGTGGTAAGCGACGAGGTCATAAGCTGGGTCAAGAGATTCATGCAGGGAGTGGAGATTAACGAGGAGACCCTGGCCTTGGACGTCATTGACCAGGTAGGGCCTGGGGAGCACTTTCTGGGGGAGGATCACACTTTGCGCCACTTCAAGGAGAACTGGTACCCCAAACTCATTGATCGGGGCAATTATGACTCCTGGGTGGAGGAAGGAAAGAAGACCCTGGGTCAGAGAGCAAATGAAAAGGTGCGGGAGATACTAGAGACCCACGTTCCCGAGCCGTTGCCCGGGGAGACCCAAAGAAGGATTGCGGCGATAATCGAGAGGGCGGAGAAGAGGACTAGGGAGCAAACAAAGTAAGCCTTATCTAAACTACCCTTGCAAGGAGGTGTCTAAGGATGGAACTGATGGAGCAGATCTCCGCGGCGCTGATCGAAGGCCAGGTCGAAGAGATCGAAAAGTTGACCCAAAAGGCCTTGGAGGCCGGAAAGACGGCTAAGGAAATCCTCGATGAAGGATTAATACCTGGGATGGATTATGTGGGCGTTCAGTTTAAGAAGAGGAGTATGTTCATCCCTGAGGTTTTGCTCTCGGCACGGACGATGCAAGCCTCGCTAAGTGTTCTTAAACCGCGTTTTGCTGAGAGCGGAACCAAGATGAGAGGCAAGGTCGTTTTGGGCACGGTAAAGGGTGATCTGCACGACATTGGTAAAAACCTGGTGGGCATAATGCTAGAGGGGGCTGGCTTCGAAGTCTGTGACTTGGGCAAAGATGTTGATCCAGAAACATTTGTTAATGCCGTCAAGGAGGAGAAGCCTGATATTGTAGGCATGTCAGCTCTCCTTACCACCACGATTAGGACGATGCAGAACACTATTAACGCCTTAGCGGAGGCTGGAATAAGGGATCAGGTAAAGATTATGGTGGGCGGTGCGCCGGTGACAGCGGACTTTGCCAAGCAAATCGGGGCCGACGGCTACGGCCCCGACGCTGTAGCCGCCGTCGCCCTGGCCAAGAGGTTCGTCAGCGCTTAAAGACCTTTGGCCGAGACTTACCTCCAGCATGGCTAGTAATGGTACTGTAATACTGCGGAGAGCTTGACGTTTTAGGGCAAATCGTTTATACTATTAGCAGGCGGGGCGTAGCGCAGACCGGAAGCGCGCTTGGTTTGGGACCAAGAAGTCGGCGGTTCGAGTCCGCCCGCCCCGACTCAAGCGGGAGTAGCTCAGGGGTAGAGCTCCTGCCTTCCAAGCAGGCTGTCGCGAGTTCAAATCTCGTCTCCCGCTCTGTTGGGCCCATAGCTCAATGGCAGAGCGACCGGCTCATAACCGGTTGGCTCTTGGTTCGAATCCAAGTGGGCCCACTAGGTGAGTTCAACAAACCAGGAATTGACCTTTATAGGATCCAACCGAAAAAGCCACCTGCACTCAAAACAGGTGGCTTTTACCGTCTTCTACGGTTTGATGAGTGAAGGTCTCCCGACCAAGCTCACGTTTGACGCTTCACGTTTCACTGCGTCTAGCTTTCTAGCTTCTCTAACCTGGCAAAGCTGGCCAGGAGGCGTTTGAGTCCCTTTTCCCCGAAGGCCACGGTCACTTCCTCGTCGGCCCCCGCGATTTTGCTCTCGATCACAATGCCTTCCCCGAATAAGCGATGGCATACCCTATCCCCTGTCTCGAATTGCGTCGTCACCACTGGCTCAGAGGTTACAGGCCACTGGGCCTGCCAGCGATAGCGCCGTTCTTCTTCACCGAAAGCCGCCTCAGCTTCCCCACGTCCCGCGATGAGGTAGTCAGGGATGTCGGCGATGAAACGAGATGGTACGCTCACCTGGCTTTCCCCGTACATGGTGCGGCGGAAGGTGTGAACTAAATAGACGCGCTCCTTGGCCCGGGTGATGCCCACGTAGCAAAGGCGCCGCTCCTCCTCCAGGGCCTCAGGATCATCAAAAGAACGGCTGTGTGGGAAGAGTCCATCCTCCAGGCCCACGATGAACACCACGGGAAACTCCAAACCCTTGGCCATGTGTAAAGTGAGCAGCGTGGGCGCGTTCACTGTCTCGTCGAAGGTATCAATGTCGGAAACCAGCGCCACCTCCTCCAGGAAGGTGGTCAGGGAAGTCCCCGGTGGCAAGTCCACGTACTCTCGGGCCACGGTGCGCAGCTCCAGGATGTTGTTCCAGCGATCCTCGCCTTCCTCCGTGCCATCCCGAATGTAGGCGGAATAACCGGACTTGTCCAGGATAAGGTCCAAAAGCTCCAGCACGTTCAGCTTCTCCCGCGCGGTGACTAGCTCATCCAATAGATCCGCAAAACCCACCAGGACTTTACGAGTACGCGTGGAAAACGGAGCAGCCCCCCCCTCACTCTCCTCCCTTAACATCTGCAAGGCCGTGTGAATCGGCACTTTCAAATCACCGGCCCAACTTTCGAAGGCACTCCTCCTTTTCGCCCCGATGTCCCGTGGGGGCACGTTGATGATCCGAGCCAGGCTGACACTGTCGTGGGGGTTGTGCACCAGGCGCAGGTAGGCCAGGACATCCTTGATCTCGCGGCGGGCGTAGAATCGCGTGGCTCCCACCAGCTTGTAAGGCAAGCCCGCCCGGACGAAAGCATCCTCCAGAACGCGCGACTGAGCATTGGTGCGGTACATAATGGCGCAATCCCCCGGATGGCGATCCCCCTCGGCCACCAACAGGGCGATTTGATCCACCACGTATTGGGCCTCCTCCTGCTCGTTGTATGCCTCATGGACGACGATGGGCAGGCCCTGGCCCTTTTCGGTATGCAGTTGCTTGGGCGTGCGGTGGATGTTGTGGGAGATAACGGCCTTGGCCACGTCGAGGATGGTCTGGGTCGAGCGGTAGTTCTGTTCCAGAAGGACGCGACTAACGTTAGGGTAGTCCTCTCGAAAACGGTGCACGTTGCGGAAGTCAGCGCCTCTGAAGGCATAAATTGATTGATCATCGTCGCCGACGGCAAAGAGATTGCCATTCTTCCCTGCCAGCCGTTTGACCAGCACGTATTGGGCCGTGTTGGTGTCCTGGAATTCGTCAACCAGGATGTGGAGGTAGCGCCGCTGGTATTCGGCCAAGACGTCTGGGTGCCGGGTGAAGAGGTGAGCGGCGTTCATCAGAAGATCGTCGAAGTCCTGGGCGTTGTTTGCCAGGAGCAATTCTTGATAGCGAGTGTATACTCGGCCAGCCACCTCCTGCCAATAGGTCTGGGGGACGAAGGACTCCGGACCGATCAGCTCGTTCTTGGCCTTAGAGATGGTCCCCAACACAGCCTGCGGACGGTACATCTTATCGTCCAGGTTCAAGTCCTTGAGGGCCTGGCGGACGAGCGCCAGTTGGTCGCTCTGGTCATAGATGACGAAGTCGCTGGTCACATCCAGGTGCTTCGCTTCACGGCGCAGGATGCGGGAGCAGATGGCGTGGAAGGTGCCGATGGTCAGCCGCTGGAGCCGCTGGCCCAGGAGGTGATCCAGCCGTCCCTTCATCTCCTGGGCCGCCTTGTTGGTGAAGGTTACGGCCATGACGTTGTACGGGTCCACACCGCACTCCCTGACCAAGTAGACCACCCGGTGGGTCAAGACCCGCGTCTTGCCGCTGCCTGGCCCGGCCAACACCAACACCGGCCCCTCGATGGCCTGTACTGCTTCCCGCTGAGCGGGGTTAAGATCTGTGAGGATATCCATTTCGCTTAGACCCACCCTCCCCCGTCCCCTCCCTGCGAGGGAGGGGTGAACGTTCAGCCGATAACGTTGACCACAGCCAGCCAGGAGAGGAGCTGGACGACGACGGCGCCTCCCCAGAGCAGGTAGGCGCCCACCCTCTGCCGGCTGTGGATGAGAATACCCAGGCTGGAATTCACTATGAAAGTTGTCAGGCCGATAACGGGCAATCTGAGTATCTCAGTCCGTCCCAGAGCAGGGTAGTGCCAACAGACATAGCCGAAGAGGATGAGGTTGGCCCCTAAGCCAAGGGCGAGGAACAGGTTGGCCAGACGATCCCTCCAGATGGGCCACCGGAGGAAATGGGGTTGGCGATGCTCATAGGACAGAAGCCGCATAGGGCCGATATGTTGCCGAATCTCGAAGGCGTCGAGGAATCCATCGGGATCGGCTGGCGAGACACCATAGGCCCCGCTGAGAGTGACCACCAGAAGCTGCCTGGCCACAGGCTCGGTGGCGTAGATGAGGGTGTGGCCAATTCCTTCAATCTGACTATACCCAACTGAATAGCCCGGCCAACTCACTCCCCTCACCTTCACCTCTTTTTCCAAATCCTGGCCCCGCACTACTTGCCGAATGTTGCTCATGGGGATGATCTGCTGCGTCGCCCCCCAGACGATGGTCAAGGCGTCGCGATGCAAATGATAGCGCAGACTCAACAAGGCGCAGACCAGATAGCTCAATAGAGCCAGAAGGGGCAGGCTGAGAGTAACGAACAGGGCGAAGATGAAGAAACTGAGATTGACCTGGCCTTGCCTGAGGTAGGAAAGCAATAGGGCATCGAGAGCCAGAAGAGACAAGATAATGGCGATGCCCACCAGGACGCCGATAGATCGTCGAGGTTTGAATACCATTCTCAGTACACCGGTGTGCACCAGTGCCGGTATTCTTCTACTTTGCCCCTCACAACGTCGAAGTAATAATCTCGTATCTTCTTGACGATGGGGCCGATCTTGCCCGTGCCCACAGGGCGGCGATCTATGCTGGCAATGGCTGCCACCTGCACACCGGTGCCGCAGAAGAAGGCCTCCTCGGCCACGTATAGCTCAGTGCGGTCAATAGGCCGCTCGATGGTTTCCAGGCCGAACTGCTCACGGGCGAACTGCATGATGGTGGCCCTGGTGATTCCCTCCAAGATGTTCTCCGTCACGGGCGTGGTGATGAGCTTGCCCTCACGGATGATAAACAGGTTCTCGGCACTGCCCTCGGAGACGTGGCCATTCTCGTTGAGGACGATGGCCTCGTCGAAACCGTTGAGCAAGGCCTCGGTCTTGGAGAAAGCGGAGTTAATGTAGGCCCCGGTGATCTTGGCTCGCGCTGGCACAGCATTGTCGCTGATCCTACGCCAGGAGGAGACGCAGACCTTAGCCCCCTCCTCTTTCTCGATGTACTTTCCAAAGGGCATGGCGAACACGGCAAACTCGTCTTTCAAATCGTGCAACCGCACGCCGATGCCTTCGGTGGCTTTGTAAGCCAGGGGACGGATGTAGGTGTCCTCCCGATAGCCCTCTTGGCGCAGCAACTCGATGGTCAATTCGTTCAATCGTTCCACACTGTAGGGCAACTCGATTAGAAGGATGTGACAGGAACGGTGGAAGCGCTCGTAGTGCTCCCTCATCCTGAAGACGAACAACTGTCCCTCCTCCTCGTTCCAGTAGGCGCGGATGCCCTCGAAGCAACCGGTGCCGTAATTGAAGGCGTTGGTCATGATGCTGACCTTAGCCTGCTCAATGGGTACGAACTCGCCTTCGAAAAAAGCATACTTGGGCACTTCACTACCTCCTTTGGTATTCTAACGCTGTGACTCCCTTAGCGCTGGCGGTTGAATTATATTCCTGCTTTCTCTTCCTGTCAAGAGCTCATTCATCGAAGGTGACAACCTCTTCCAAACTTCGGCGTGAAGTACGGTAGGGGTGTGCGGCGGGATAGCCAATAGGGACAATGGCCACAGGACGGAGGTTAGCTGGCAGCCCCAGGGCCTTGGCGGCTGCTCTTTCGTCAAAGGCGCCTACCCAACAAGCGCCCAATCCCAGGGCCGTGACTGCCAACAGGATGTGTTCGGTAGCAACAGCGGTGTCTTGCAGGCAGTACAACTGCACCCCTCGGCTTCCGTAGCGCCAGGATGAACGATCAGGGTCAGCGCAAACGACAATGACCACGGAAGCCTCGGCGACAAACCATTGGCCATAAGCAGCCTCGGCCAGCCGGTCCTTGGTCCGTTCGCTGCGTACGACCACGAAGTGCCAGGGCTGGCAGTTGCCGGCCGAGGGAGCCCGAATGGCTGCCTCCAGGACCCTCTGCACCGTTTCGGGCGTCACGTCGCGCCCTGTATCGAAATTTCGCACGCTGCGTCTTTCCTCGATCACTTGCCAGAAATCCATAGCTCGGCCTCCTTGATCCAGATATCTCACGCTTCCAATCCCCATCGCCTCGACTCCTCCATCAATTGTGATCGGGGACGAAAACCATGACCTCGCCGACCTCTCGGGGAGTCTTCTGAAGTGACAACAGACCCGGCGCATCAACGCCATCGTCGTTGGTGACTAAAACATGCGCAAACTCATCTCTGCTCAGCGATTATACCTTACTAGCTCGCAAAAGGCAAAAACCGCAGCTGCAGTGATTCGTACTTGACAGTACAGGCGTCTTGACCTATAATTTCCACTGGGAAGTGAGACATGTATCCTACGGAAGAGGCTAGCTGTGAAACACGATGGGTGTGCCTTGGATCCGGCGCTTTCGAACGACCAGGTGACTGTGCGGGCGCCGATCACGCTTAGAGCCTAATGCCTTTGGGTATTAGGCTCTTTTTGTTCCAGCTTAGCTACACTATCCATGGAGGTCGCTATCATGAACAAAGCAGAGACCCTCTATCGCTTGCAGACCATTGACCTGGAAATTGAGGAGCGAAACCGCCGCCTGAAGGAAATAGAAGCCAGCTTGGGAGAGAGTGAGGAACTGCACCGGGCGCAGCAGGCCCTGCAAGACGGAGAGAAAAAGCTGACGCGGCAGCGAACCAGGCTACGTGACCGGGAGCTGGAGACGCGCAGCCTGGCCGGCAAGATCGCTTCGGTGGAGGATCGGCTCTACAGTGGCCGCATCAAAAACCCCAAGGAATTGGCCAACCTTCAAGGAGAGATTCAGTACCTGAAGCGCAGGGGGGGCGAGCTCGAAGACCAGGTCCTGGAATCCATGATCGAGGTGGAGGAAGGCGAAGCCAGCGTGACAAAACAACAGGAGAGGCTGGCCCGCCTGGAGGAGGACTGGCAGCAGGCCCACGCCCGGCTGTCCGCCGAGCAAAGCGAGCTTCTAAACCGGCTGAGTCAACTAAAAGCGAGCCGGGCTGAGCTACAAAGGACAATTCAGGCCGGCGACCTGGCTTTGTACGAGGATTTGCGGCGCCGCAGAGGTGGGCGAGCGGTAGCCCTCCTCACAGACGAGCTCTGTCAGGGTTGCGGGGTGACCCTGCCCACCAGCCAGGCGCAACAGGCCCGTCAAGGAGAAGCATTAACCCTCTGCAGTAGCTGCGACCGCATCCTCTACGCGGAGCGATAGCGGCTGGCCATTTGCAGCACGAAGGGCAGAACGCCAGGGCCAACTGAGTATTGACGGCGCTGGTTTGTTATGGTATACTGTTGATAGGAGTTAACCGTCCTATTTCTGGGGCAGAGTCAAATCTCTGGCTAGAAGCGTTATCAGAAAGGGGGAGCCATGCGCAAAGTACTCTTTGTGAGAAGGCCGGTCGTGCAGGTAGCTTTGGTTGTCCTGCTTCTGACTGTGGCGGCAGCAGCACTTACCAGGGTGCAGGATCACGCCTGGGCCATCTCGGATACAGTGACCTACAACACCCACCAGGCAACCTTGGACA
>CAYUPJ010000049.1:0-21992 GCA_964446635.1 uncultured Anaerolineae bacterium | reverse complement strand
CCATCTGGGCTCAGGTTGCCTGGGGCAACTATTGGAGCTGGGACATCAAGGAAACCTGGGCGCTGATAGTCTGGCTAATCTACACCCTTTTCTTCCACACTCGGGTCACCATAGGCTGGCGCGGCCGGCCTACGGCCATCATTTCCATCGTGGGCTTCCTGGTGGTGCTTTTCACTTTCCTGGGCGTAAGCTGGCTGGCCCGACAGGTTGGTTTGGAGAGTCTGCATGTGTATTAGGTGGTGATAGCTATGAGACAGGTTTCACGCCGCGAGTTCATCAAAGGATTAGCGGGCTTGGGCCTCTGTGCCCTGGGTGGAGGGGCATTAGTCTCAGAACTTTCCTGTGCGATGAGGGAGGAGACAGCGGATGCCTCACAAGCTGGACTGGTAGCGCTTGCTCTTCCTCCCAACGTTCGCGAGGCCATGTACTACATGGGCGTCGAGGAGGGGTTGGATTGCCGGGCCTGTCATGGGGCAACCGAGCCCTCCCGTGTCCTTTACTGCCATACCTCCCACGCCAGCAATCATGTCAAGTGTCAACTCTGTCCCAGGGGCTGCGTCATCTCCGAGGGGCATCGCGGCGACTGCCGTGTGCGGGAGAACCGAGGCGGCAAGCTCTATACCATGGTCTACGGCAACCCCTGTGCTGTCCACGTTGACCCCATCGAGAAGAAGCCCTTCAACCATTTCCTGCCTACTACCCTGGCCTTCTCCCTGGCCACGGCTGGTTGTAACCTGCATTGTCTCTACTGCCAGAACTGGCAGATCTCCCAGGTTCCGCCCGAGGAGACGGATAACGTGGACCTGCCGCCAGAGGAGGTTATCCAGGGGGCTCTGAAGACTGGCAGCAAGTCCATTGCCTATACCTACTCCGAGCCGGTCGTCTTCTACGAATATATGCTCGCTACGGCTAGGTTGGCCCGACCTGTCGGAGTGCGAAATGTGGTGATCACCGCTGGTTACATTAGCCCCGCACCCTTGAGGGAGCTTTGCCGCACCGTGGATGCCATCCGGATAGATTTCAAGGGCTATAACGAGGAATTTTACAGGGAAGTCTGCTCTGGAACCTTTTCGCCAGTGTTGGAAAGCATCAAAGTCGTCCACGAAGAGAGCGTTCACCTGGAGCTGCCCATCCTGGTGGTGCCTACTCTCAATGACGACGAGGACGAGATTCGCGGGATGTGCCGCTGGATCATGGACAGCGTAGGCCCCGACGTGCCCGTCCACTTCAACCGTTTCACCCCGATGTATAAGCTGCAGAACCTCCCTACCACGCCAGTAGAGACCCTGGAACGGGCTCGGGAAATCGCCTTGGAGGAGGGTATCCACTACGTCTACATCGGCAACGTGCCGGGGCACTCTGCCAACAACACCTATTGTGCTCATTGTGGCAAGCTGATTATCGGCCGGGTAGGCTTCTATGTGACGGAATATCACCTCGTCAAGGGGAAGTGCGAGTATTGCGGGAATCCCATTCCGGGTGTATGGGAGTAGGGTGAGCGTTCAGGTGCCAGGCACTTCGGAAGTGCCTGGCACCTTTCGGGCGTATGGGAGCGAGGCATGGGAACTGCTGAGGTTACCATCAGCGTGGGAGTTGGCGCAGTGGTCTTGAACGACCAGGGTCAGATCCTGTTGGTGAAGCACGTCCCCAGGACGGGGGATTTCTGGGGCGGCCAATGGATGGTTCCGGGTGGTGGCCTGGAGCTGGGGGAGGCTCTGGAAGAGGGAATAATCAGAGAGGTGGAGGAGGAGACCAATCTCAAAGTAGAGGTGCTGAGGCACGTGTCTACCCTGGACAGGATCGTGAGGGAGGGCGATGAGGTAAAGCTTCACGTGGTGTACGTGGATTTCCTGGTTCGTCCAGTGGGTGGAGACCTGCGCCCCAGTTCGGACGTTGGAGCAGCCCGATGGTTTTCCAGGGATGAAATCGAGGCCCACTGGGATGACATCCACGTTGACACCAGGCGTTTGTTAGATAAGATCGGTCTTGGGAATTGATAAGGTAGACCTATGATTAAAACACGGCTCATGAAAAGAATGGTTGTCTTAGCGATGGTGCTGCTGGTTGCAGCCTGCGCTGGCCCAACGGCTACGCCAACACCGACAGTGACCCCAGAGCCCACGGTGGCTCTCACCCCGACGGCGGTGCCCACTCCTAGCGAGGTGCGCAAACCTGCGGTGGCGGGCCAGTTCTATCCCGACGACGTTGAGCAGCTCTCCACGATGATAGACGCTTTCCTCGCCCAAGCTGAGAAGGTGGGGGCAGAGGGCCAGGAACCTGTTGCCATCATCGTCCCCCACGCCGGCTACATCTTCTCGGGCCAGGTGGCAGCTTATGCCTTCAGGCAAATCGAGGGAGTGGACTACCAGGCCATCGTGGTGGTGGGCACAAACCACACCACTCCCGGATTTGGTCAGGTATCTGTCTACGCGGAGGGCGCTTTCGAGACGCCCTTGGGACTGGTGCCCATAGACACGGAGTTGGCCAAGGCCCTCATCGCTGCCGATGAGCGCATTGTCTTCGACCGAGGTGTTCATCAGGACGAACATTCCATCGAGGTGGAGCTGCCATTTCTGCAGAAGCTGTACCCTGGCCAGGCTATCGTGCCGGTCATCGTCGGCGAGCCTTCTACTGAGAATTGCGAGGCTCTCAGCGAGGCATTGGCGCACGTCTTGTCCGGCAAAAAGGCGCTCATCGTCGCCAGCTCCGATCTCTCCCACTACCCAGGCTACGACGATGCCTGCCGCGTGGACATGGCCACTTTGGCGGCCATCCAGACCATGGATCCCCAGCGGCTGACCGAGACCATCAGCCAATACATGAGCGAGGGCATCCCCGAACTTTACACCCTATGCTGCGGCGAGGTGCCCATCCGGGTGGCCATGATGGCGGCCAAGAAGCTGGGTGCCAATCAAGTCACGGTGCTCAGGTATGCCAACTCAGGAGATACACCCTTCGGTGATCGGGATCGAGTCGTGGGCTACGGAGCGGTGATGTTTTGGAAGGGAGAAGGAAACCTGACCAGCTTTGTCCTATCCTCTCCGCCCAGCCCTCCGAAGGAACTGACCCCACTAAACTCCAATGAGAGGGAAGAGCTGCTAGTCATAGCTCGCCAGACCATCACCCAGTTTCTTGAGACGGGTACAGTGCCTCAGTTTGCGGTGAGCGAGCCCAACCTTTTTCAAGAGAGGGGGTGCTTCGTAACCCTCAAGAAACACGGAGAGTTGCGCGGCTGCATCGGCAACCTGATCTCTCAAAGGCCCCTCTACCTCACCGTTCAAAACGTGGCCATCTCGGCGGCAGTGGCCGACCGCCGCTTCTTTCCAGTGACAAAGGAGGAACTGAAGGACATAAACATCGAGATCTCCGTCCTCTCGCCCTTCGAGCTAATTGACGACGTCAGCGAGATCGAGGTGGGGCGTCATGGCCTGATTATCGTCAAGGGGCAGAACCAGGGCGTGTTGTTGCCTCAGGTGGCTACGGAGAATAATTGGAACCGGGACGAATTCCTGCGCCAAATCTGCCTGAAGGCGGGCCTGCCAGAGAATGCCTGGCAAGAGGGGACACAACTCTACGTCTTTACGGCGGAGGTGTTTGGGGAATAAAATATTAGGTGCGCTCTCGCTATGAGGAGGGCGCACCTAATATTTTCTGATCATTTCGTTGGGTTAGCCGTGCAGCCTGTGGTACTTGGCCATGAGTTCCTCTTCGGTCTCCTTGTAACCGGGGTCGGGCACGCAGCAGTCCACGGGGCAGACCAAAGCGCACTGGGACTCATCGAAGAAGCCCACACATTCCGTGCACTTGTCGGGGTCAATCACGTCGATCTCCTCCCCCTCGCTGATGGCCTCATTGGGGCACTCCGGCTCACAGGCCCCGCAGGCGATGCACTCTTCAGTGATCATGTAGGCCACGGCGTTCACCTCCTTCCTTTTCTCAATGTTGAAAACCGGCCCTCGCCTATAAGGGCAGCGGCCAAATTATACAAGGCTTGCCCAAATTAGGCAAGCGACAGATACTTTACAACGGCATGGCGTTTTTGTCAAATCTCGTTTTGCTGAGAAAAGGCAGCCGAGGTTGTGAGCCTGGCGCTCCACTCGGTCTTGTGCTATTGACAAAGGCAGGGAATTAGATATAATGTAATCGCACGGGGCACGATGGCTTTTTCAATCGCACAGACCAACCTCATCGAAAGGTGGGGACGCAGAGTCACAGGTCTACGTTAGCAAGCAGCAGATAGCAGGAGGTTTATTAAATGTCAGCCACTACACTCACTCAGGTCACCTCCCTTCTTACCGAGCCCTTTGTACGTACGGGTGTCTATGATAGCTCCGAACAAGCGCTTAAACACATCATTCTTGACTACATCGAACGCCAAATTGCCTGGGCCCAGGCAGAACTCCGACGTTATGAGCAAAAGTATCAGTGCACGTTTGCCGACTGGTCCGAGTCGTTGTCGGGACGGGCCACTGTCGCCGACGAAGATGATTGGATGGAGTGGGAAGCTCTCCTCAATATGCTGGACAGTTGGCGACAAATCAAAGCCGAGGTAGAGCAGAGCAGTGTATGATGCATTGCTACGGCTTCTGCAAGCGTCCCCTGTCACACACAATCCCCGCATCACTGACCTGAAAGTCTACGGGCCGGACGCCTTTCGAGTCAAAATGCGGGCAATAGTCATGCCAACGCTGACTTTTCAGGTCTGGCTCAACCACAACCCTCGTCACACTCGCTATGCTTACCAGTTGTTCGGCCATGGCGTTACGTTGCTCCGTTGGGACAACGCCCCTCATCATCCGCATCTCAAAACGAACTTTCCGCACCATTTCCACGATGACCAGGGACGAATGGTATAATCAACCACAAAGGGCAAGTGGGCTTAAGGCGATGAGATACCAAGCGAAGTGGTGGAGGACGATCGTTCTGGTTGTCATTCTGATCATGCCGATGGGCCTGCTGGTGCCCCGCGCAACCGCAGAGAACGTCTACTACGTCTCCCCCGATGGGGACGATGGCAATCCAGGGACCTTCGACCAGCCCTGGCGCACCATCCAACACGCGGTGGATAGTGTCGGGCCAGGCGATACCATCTGGGTGCGGAGCGGCATCTACAACGAGCGGGTGGTCATTCAAACCAGCGGCCTGCCAGGATTACCCATCACCCTGATTGGCTACCCAGGCGAGACAGCAGTCCTGGACGGCAGCCGACTGGAGCAGCGGAACGGCATAGATATCGGCGGGACCGACTACTGGACCTTCCAGGACCTGGTGATCCAGGATTACATCCAGGAAGAAGAGCGGGGCTTCGGCTTCGTCTCCTGGCACAATAGCCAGGGCATCACCCTGCGCCATCTGGAGTTCTCCCTGGTGGGCACTCCCATCAAGTTCCACACAGGCGGGGAGGATGTCCTCATCGAGGACGTTTACGGCCACGATTACGATTACGTGGGCTTCGACTGTGGGCCAGCAGGGCCCTGTCTGGGCTTCACCCTGCGCCGGGCCACCATGGAGGGCAACGACACGGCTGTGGATGGCTTCGCTGTGGAGGAGGGGATTGGCATCCTGGTGGAGGATTGCCTCGCGGAGGGGCACGCCAGCGACGGCTTCGATTTCAAGTCGGATCGCACCACGCTGCGGCGGGTCATCTCTCGTGACAATGGTGGCAACAACATCAAGCTCTGGGGCTCCGACAACAGCCTGATCAACGGCCTGTCTTACGACAGCGGGCAAACCAACCTGGTGCTGGCCGAGGGTGGCAGCTATACGGTCATCAACAACACCATCGCCAACCGCACCAGCTACGGCTACCTGGCCACGTTGGGCGGCTATGAAACCTCTGTCCCCACCAGCATCACTTTGTATAACAATATCTTCTACAACGACCATCCAGAGATGAGTGGTACCACAGTCTATTTCCCTGACGGAGCCATCCTGACCGCCGATCGCAATCTATACTACAACCCCTACGGCGAGGATGAGGTCATCTGCGACGACTTTTTGGACCGTTGTTTCAGTGGTGATGAGATCAACGATGGCACCTGGTACGCTGCCTCAGGCAACGATCAGCACAGCCTCTATGGAGATCCATTATTTGTTGACGCGGCTGACCGCGATTACCACCTGACCGCTTACAGCCCGGCCATAAACGCTGGCACGGCGGAGGGAGCGCCCTCCATTGACCTGGATGGCATCTCCCGCCCACAAGGCGAAGGCTTCGACATTGGGGCCTATGAGTACGTCATCACCTACATCGTCAACACCGCCGATGACGCCAACGATGGCCTCTGCGATAAAACACATTGCTCCCTGCGGGAGGCCGTGTTCGCTGCCAACCTTTCCCCCCGCCCCAACACCATTGCTTTCGACATCCCCGGCTGTGAGAGTGTTTGCACTATCCGGCCTAACGGCCCCTTGCCTGCCCTGACAGACGACCATACCACTATTGACGGCACTACTCAGACAGTTCATCGGGGTGACGCTAACTCCCTGGGGCCTGAGATCGAGATCTACGGGATGAAGGCCGGTATCGTGGCTGGCCTCCGCATCGAGTCGGCTCACAACATCATCAAGGGGCTGGTCATCAACCGCTTCGTCGCGCAAGGGATTCTCCTATCTGGAAGCGGAGCCTTTGGCAACATCATTTCTGGCAACTACATCGGTACCGATGCGGCGGGCATTTCGGACCTGGGGAACGGGAGGGAAGGTATCCAAATCGTGGGTGGTGCCCATGACAACACCATCGGTGGCACGGCGACCGTGGAGAAGAACGTGATCGCAGGGAATGGTCTCAACGGCGTTGAGATCAGTGAAGCGCACCATAATCTTGTGATCGGGAATTACATCGGCACCGACGCCAGCGGCGCGGTGGCTCTGGGAAACGGCCGCTCTGGCGTTTTTATCAGCTTGGGTGCTCAGAGCAATGTCATCGGCGGGACAGCGGATGGAGAGGGGAACGTTATCTCAGGGAATGGCTCCATGGGAGTTTACGTCTATGGCAGCGGCACCGTAAGCAACACGATCTCCGGTAACTACATCGGCCCCGATGCCACGGGCACTGCAATTTTAGGGAATCAGTACGGTGGCATCTACATTGGCGAGCCCATCGGAGGTGCTCAGGGCAATACCATCGGGCCAGCCAACGTCATCGCCCACAATGGTGGAAGTGGTATTGTAGTAGACGGGCCGGACACCACAGGCAACAAAATCACCGAGAATTCCATCACAGACAATGCCAACCAGGGTATCTACAATCTAAACGGCGGCAATGCTGAGCTGGCACCGCCCACCATCACCAGCGCAACCGATCACTCCATCTCTGGCACTGCCTGCCCTCACTGCACGGTGGAGGTCTTCTCCGACCCAGGGGACGAAGGCCAGACCTACGAGGGCGCGACGATTGCTGATGGCGATGGCAACTTCACCTGGACAGGGAGTGTGGCTGGACCCTACGTCAAGGCAACACAAACCGATGTGGCTGGTAACACCTCCGAGTTCTCGTTGCCCATCTTGCCAGCCGTCACGACGACGCCAACCCACACTGCCACACCGACCTCAACTTCAACTGCTACGGCTGCACCGACGCCTACTCATACCGGTGCACCAACTGCCACACCGACGCCGACCCCTACTTCCACCGCTACGCCCACTGAATCTGTGCCTACACATACAGCAACCCTCACACTGACGCCTACTTCCAGCGCCACGCCTACCCAACTTGTGCCCACACATACACCGACGGCAACGGCGACAGAGCAGACAAAGCGTTTCGTTTTTCTGCCGCTGGTTCATAAACGCTATCGAGGTGGCTATTGACCGTGACTCTGACTCGCTTAGGTGTAAGCGACTGAGAGAGTGGCCTTGTCCTTTTCGGCAAGCCGTGCTAAAATTACCTGTGAGAATCACTGATGAATTTCTGCGTTAACATGGGAGGTGGATTATGACGTTGATGTCCTATACAGAAGTGCTTAAGGCAGCCCGACAATTGCCGCTTGAGGATCAGGCAGAGGTTGCTGAGGCATTGCTTCGAAACTTGTGCTTTGCCTTGCGGAGCAAACCCACCGAGAGTAGAGGAGAATTGGCCCCCTTGTCCAACATGAACCTTCAGGAGTTGCGGGCGCTGACTGAGGCCATTATGGCTCCCGATCGCCAGCAGCAACTCCAGGCCTTGTTGGACAAGAACCGGCTTGGCGAGGTGTCCCCTGAAGAGCAAGAGACCCTTGATCAACTCTTGGCTGAGGTGGATCAGGTAGCTCTGCTGAAGGCAAGGGCGCGCTACACGATGAGTCTATACAAGCTGGATGCGCAGAAAACCGGATGAGTACCTACATCTCTGGCCATTTACGCGAGCAAGTGATCGCCAAGGCAGGTGGTCGTTGTGCCTACTGCCAAAGCAGGCAGGATCTAATGGGAGTGACTTTTGAGGTTGACCACATTGTTCCTGAGTCGGCCGGTGGTTCTACGAGCCTTGAGAATCTTTGTCTAAGTTGCCCAACCTGCAACCGCCATAAAGCACGACGCCTGACTGTTACAGACCCTGTGAGCGGAAATGTCGTGCCACTATTTCATCCTCTCCAGCAGGCCTGGGCTGACCACTTCATCTGGAGCAGTGATGGTACAAGAGTGGTAGGACTTACTGCGGTGGGCCGAGCGACTACCGAAGCTCTTCAAATGAACCGACCGACAATTGTTCAACTTCGGGGCTATTGGGTAGCATTGGGCCTGCACCCACTTGGCTAATTCGCTACCAGACACTTCTTGGACTTGCAAGCGCGGAAAAGGTATGTGTGCTCAATTAGATTTGCTGATCGTAATTGTCAACTACAACACCCGCGACCTGCTGCGAGATTGCCTGGCTTCTATCTACGACAGCCAGGGCGATTTCAGTTATCGGGTCTGCGTGGTGGATAACGGCTCCCGTGACAACAGCGCCGCGATGGTGGGCCAAGAGTTCCCCCAAGCTCAACTCATCGAGGTCCCTGTCAACCGGGGATATGCCCATGCCAACAACCTGGGGCTCACGACCTTCGGCTTTCAGAACGCTCCTCTGGCCCGGCATCCCTCGTCACCTGTTCCTGAGTATGCCCTGTTGCTCAACGCGGATACCCTGCTTCCTCCGTCGGCACTCCAGGACATGCTGGACTTCATGGAGGCTCATCCGGAGGCCGGGGCGGCAGGGCCCAGACTGGTGCGCGAGGACGGCAGCCTGGACCTGGCCTGCCGCCGTAGCTTCCCCACTCCAAGCGCGTTTTTGTATCGTAGTATGGGCCTGAGCAAGCTGTTCCCCCAAAGCCCCCGCTTTGGGCGCTATAACCTCACCTACCTCGATCCAGATGAGTTGACCGAAGTGGACTCGGTGGTGGGGGCCTTCATGCTGGTGCGGGCCGAGGCCATCCACCAAGTGGGGCTATTAGATGAGAACTTCTTCTTGTATGGCGAGGACCTCGATTGGGCCTATCGGATCAGGAAAGCGGGGTGGAAGATCTACTACAATCCCCAGGTGACCGTGCTTCACGTGAAGGGAGCGTCCACCAGACACAGCCGCAGGGCGCGTTACGAGTTTTATCGCGCCATGGACATCTTCTATCGCAAGCATTACGCGGCCACGACCCCGTTTTGGCTTCACTGGCTAATCATCGCTGGCATCATCTTGCAGGGGGGGCTGGCTATGTTGGGTCAGATTCTGAAGGGTACACCTCGGGGCTAGATTGCCATGGAGGCAACGAGATGAGGCGTAAGGCTAAACTGCTTTTCACTATCTCTCTGGTGGTGCTCGACGTTTTGGCCATTGCTTTGGCCTTCTATCTGGCCTACAGGTTGCGACAGTGGCTCCGGTGGCCGACTCCTCCCTTGAATATCGGCCCTTTTCACAGCTACATAGGCATGATGGTGGTCCAGATCCTGGCCATGTTAACGGTCTTCTTCTTTTATCGGTTGTATCATCGCCCCCGCGCCCTCTCCTCCATTGACGAGTTCTATTCCTTGTTCGGCGCTGTTTCGGTAGGCACCATCGTGGCCATTGCCCTGAGCTCGTTCATGTTCAAGAACAGCATGTTGGAGTTGGATTACTCGCGGGGCATGATCCTCTACGCCTGGTTCTTGACCCTCGTCCTGGATGGCACTGGACGCCTGGCTCATGGTCGGGTACAACGGGCTTTGCAGGCCCGAGGGCTGGGCGGGGCGCGGGTGCTCATCGTGGGCACTGACGAGGTGGGACAGATGATCTTGCAGAAGATCCGTCACTTGCCGGGCCTGGGTTATGAGGTAATCGGATTTGTAGACGACCACAGCCGCTCAGAGATCGTCATGGGAACACCCGTTTTGGGCCAAATTGATGATCTCCCCGCTCTCATTGATGAACATTCTATTGATGAAGTCATCATCGCCTTGCTCGAAGCTTCCCACGAGGAGATCCTGACCATCATCTCCCTCTGTGAACGGGGGAAAGTGAACATCAAGGTCTATCCCGACGTCTTCCAGATCATGGCTGCTCAGGTCAGCATTGGCGACCTGGGTGGACTCCCACTCCTCAACGTCAGAGATATCGCCCTCAGGGGCTGGAAGCTGACCCTAAAGCGAGCAGTGGACTTGATCGGCAGCGCTGTTGGCCTGGTGGTGTTATCTCCCCTCATGATGCTGGTTGCCGCCTTCATCAAGTTGGAATCGCCAGGCCCCGCCTTCTACGCCCAGGTGCGCATGGGACTGGATGCCAAGCCTTTCTGGGTGATCAAATTCCGCTCCATGCAGGCAGACGCCGAGGCCGAGACGGGCCCCGTTTGGGCCATCAAAGATGATCCACGCCGCACCCGGTTGGGGACCTTCATTCGTCGTTTCTCCATTGACGAACTGCCCCAGCTCATCAACGTCCTCGTGGGTGAGATGAGCCTGGTAGGGCCGCGGCCAGAGCGTCCTGTCTTCGTCGAGCAGTTCAAGCGGAGCATCCCTCGCTACATGGATCGGCACCGGGAGAAGGCTGGCCTCACCGGCTGGGCTCAGGTCAACGGCCTGCGGGGTGACACCTCCATCGCCGAAAGAACCAAGTACGACCTCTGGTACATCGAGAATTGGTCCCTCCTCCTGGATTTCAAGATCATTCTCAAGACCATCTTCAATACATTCACCAGTAAGGATATCTATTAGTTGTGAGACCTGACGGGTTTTGGAAACCCGTCAGGTCTTGTTGCTACGATGCAGATATCGCTCCAGCCCGCGACTCAAGAGGACTACGACTTTCTGTGGTGTTTGCACTGTACCACCATGAGGCCCTACGTCGAGAAGACGTGGGGTTGGGATGAACAGTGGCAAGCCGACTACTTTCGACACCGCTTTGATCCCACCATCTGCGAGATCATCAAGTCCGACGGAGTACCCATCGGGTGCATCTCCGTCGAGCGGCGAGAGGACCGTATCTTTCTCGCGGTCATTGAGATCGCACCAGACTATCAGAACCGAGGAATCGGGAAGAAGCTGATCCGAGCCTTGTGTGACGAGGCCGACGCCAAGGGCGTTCCCGTCGAACTACAAGTTCTCAAAGTCAACCCCGCGCGACGCCTCTACGAACGGCTGGGCTTCGTCGTGATCGGTGAGACCGAAACTCATTATCTGATGAGGCGGCCGCTCAACAAGTCATCTGAAATGGTCGCCCAAGTGGGAAAGGAGGAGTAAAGATGCACAGTACAGGCTATCACACCAGAGGTTACGTACTTGCTGCTGTTCTGGGTGCAGTAGGGGGTGGGCTCATCGTGGCTCTGGCCACAAAGGCCATTCCCAAGATGATTTCCCGGATGATGTCAGGGATGATGCGGAATATGATGGCCAGAATGGGAGAAGGTGGCTGCAACCCAGCGGAGATGTGACAGCGAATGATGGCGAGCTTCGGTGAAGCTCAATGCTGAAGATATTTGACGAAAGTGAAGAGCCAATCCTGGGTACGGCGCCGGAAGTGCCTGCAACGGCGTGATGTCCTCCGAGTGAGGTGAAAGCATGTTTCCACCCATCTTTCCAGTTTACATACCCGCATTAGTGCCCCTGCACAAATACGCACCTATCATCTGGATGAGCGGTGTGATTTGCCTTTGGCTCACTCGCTACACCCATCAGTTGGGAAAGCGATTGGGCTCAGCCTATTACGCACTCTCGGCCCTCATACGCCCTATTGGGATTTTGCTCATCAGCATGGGTTGGTTGGCCCTATTCGCCCCCAATCCTGGCTACCCGGTGCCGAGCGGATTATCAATAGGATGGCTGCCCAGAGGCAACTGGACGGATGTCCTGTGCTGGCTGGCCATAGCAGCCTTTTTCGCCTTTGGTGTATGGGCTATTGCCACCCTCGGGTTACGCCGTTCTTTTCTGTTTCGACACGTGGACGATGTCCTTACCACAAGGGGGCCGTACGCTCTGGTTCGTCACCCTCAGTTCCTTTCGGCGATCGGGGTTTCGTTCTTTGTGATCCGATTGTTCAATCCGACGGACTTCCCTTCTATCGCGTTCGGGGCCTACTACCACTCGCTGGACCTCAATTGGGCTTTGTTTACCCTCTCGTTCTGGGTGCTCTCTATCCTAGAAGAGCGCGAGTTGCTGGCCCACTTTGGCGCCGAATACGAAGAATACGCCCGCCGCGTGCCGCGCCTGTTTCCCAACTGAGGAGGGGGAACCATGCTGATTGACGCTCACGCCCATCTGGACAGGTATGGAGACGCGCTGGAATCTGCTTTGGAGGAGATTACACAGCACAAGATCTTCACCATTAGCAATTCCATGGACCTTCCCTCGTATAGGCGTAATCTGAAAATCAGCGAAATGTGCGAGCTTGTGTTGCCTACTTTCGGCGTGCATCCCTGGAACGCCCCCGAATACGCCGACCATCTGGGAGACCTGAGCGAGGCTATCAGACAAAGCCCCATGCTCGGTGAAATCGGATTGGACTACTACTTCGTTGACGATGCTTCCCAGTATCCAGCTCAGCGAGAGGTATTCGAGTTCTTTCTCGCAGCCGCCAGAGAGCAGGGGAAGATCGTCAACGTCCACACGAAAGGAGCGGAAAGCGATGTCCTGCGCTTCCTCGACCGCTATGATATTCAGCGGGCCATCGTCCACTGGTATTCGGGACCGCTCGACGTTTTCCGCGAACTGGTGGCCGGGGGGACAACCTTTACCATAGGCGTTGAGGTCCTCTATTCAGAGCACATCCAGACCATCGCCCGGGAGCTGCCATCGGAGCAACTGCTCACCGAGACGGACAATCCGGGTGGACCGAAGTCGTTTATCGGTGGACTTGGCATGCCATTGCTGATACGGGACGTTGTTCAAGCGTTGGCAGAGTTGAGAGAGACCACGGTCGAGGCCATCATTCAAACAGTTGAGACCAACTTCGTACGGCTTATTCGGGATGACCCGTGGCTTTTGGACACTTATGCCAGGATCTTCAAAGGAGAACATCATGCCTAAGCCGGAACGCGAAGAACTGCGCCGGCTATTCGTCGAACGCTGGGCTGAGAATGACCAGCGGGCCTACCGGGATTCCCTGAGACCTGACGGGTTTCCAAAACCCGTCAGGTCTTGGAGCGTCGCCGACCGCCTGAGCACCGTCCGTTTCAGTGCCCGTCACTTGGGGGGTGGCGGGCACTTTTGTCCGACATTGGTTATTGCAGCGGACGAGGACTACACGCCTGTATCCCTCAAGGAAGCGTACGTCGCCAAAATGCCGCAGGCCGAACTGGTAGTGATCACCGATTCGCGGCATGCCACCCCCGCAGAGCGACCGGAGCAGTTCAACGAGGCACTGCTGGCGTTTCTAGTGAAGCAGGCCTGAATCCGCAGAACTTCCGAGGAGATCAAGAAACGATGTCTGAACATCAAAACTGGCTTTTGACTGAGGAAGGGCACATCGCCACTCTGACTCTCAATCGCCCAGAGGCCATGAACAACCTGACCGCAGAGACGTTGTTGGAACTGCGCGACATCACCGCCTATCTGCGCACAACAAAGAATACCTGGGTTGTCGTCGTTCAAGGCCAGGGCAAGCACTTCTCGACTGGCATGGACGTCAACGTGATTAAGGGGAGGCTTGACCAGCCAGAGCAGGCTAATCGTGAATACCTGTTCAATCTTCAACAGTGTCTCGATGAGTTCGAAGCGCTGGAAAAACCAATGATTGCCAAGTTGCGCGGTTTCTGCATCGGCGGCGGTTTGATCTTGGCTTTGTGCTGTGACTTTCGGATCGCGAGTGAGCGCACCATTTTCGGTCTGCCCGAAGTCAAACTCGGTCTCCCGATTATGATGGGGACCCAGCGGCTAACCCGTGTGGTTGGGATGGCGGCAGCGAAGGAGATGATCCTGCTGGGCAAGCGCTTCAATGCTGATGTCGCACGGGCTTATGGGCTGGTCCATGAAGCTGTGCCACCGGGCGAGCTCGACGCGGCGGTTGCGGCGCTGGCGGATAAACTCCTGGGGCTACCACCGCGCACGGTGGGGATTGCCAAACGCATCATCAATGAAGGCTACAATCTGTCGTTGCGCGATAGTCAGAACCTGGAGATTGATGCCCTGGCTGCGCTGCTGGATAGCCTCGACGTGCGAGAAGCTCTCGAGAGCTTCCTGGAGAAACGCCGGCCGAGGTTTATTGGAGAGTAAGAAATTGGGATTCGATAGGCAAGTGAGACTTGTGTTGAGCCTGTCGAAACAAAGGATGAAGTGCTAATGAAGAGAAAACTACGCGGCCTCAAGCGCCAGGACATTCAACTGGATTTCAGCCTCTATCGAGTGGATGTGCCCATCCGCGGCCTGGCCGATGTGGCCTTGAGCGTAATTGACATCTGGCCGGAAGGGGCCGAGAGGACGATCATGTTCGTGCATGGTTACGCCGGCTGCGCCGAGACGTGGGAGTATCAGATCAATCATTTTGCGCGCCAGTATCGCGTCGTAGCGCCCGATCTGCGCGGGCACGGTCAGAGCGACGCCCCTTTTACTGCATACACCATGCCAGAATTGGTGGACGACATCAACACCATCGCGGACATGCTCAAGCTGCCGGAGAGATTCATCCTGGTCGGCCATTCCTTCGGCGGCTCCATCTGCGTCGAATATGCCAACGCCTGCCCGGAGCGGCTGGAGAAGCTGATTCTGATCTCGACCGCGGGCGAATATCCGCTCCCCCGGGCGGCATCCTGGCTCTCGCGCGTGCCGGCGGCGGCCTTCCGACCCTGGTGGAAGTACCGCCCGCGCTGGAACGCCGAGGTCCACGTCATGAAGCGCATGATGCTGAACAACATGCGCAAATGGCAGGGCTGGCACCTGCTACGGAATATCCGCACGCCCACGCTCATCATTACGGGCGAACGGGATCGCTACTTCCCCCGTCACGTCTTCCAGGAGGTGGGCAAGATGGTGCCGGGGGCCGAGGTTATTGACGTGGGCGCATCCAAGCACAAAGTCCAGCTCGAGCGCCACGAGGCCGTCAACCGCGCCATCGAGCGTTTTATCAAGCCTGAGGAGGAGGGCCGACGCTTCTCCTGGCGCGAGCAAACCATCGGCGGAACACTACCGTATCGCCCCTGGCTGAAGTTCTACGGCTCACACACCCCGCCCACCGTTCCCATCCCGCGCCAGCCGCTCCACAAGTTCCTGGAGGCGGCAGCGGTCAATGTGCCGAAACGGACGGCGACCATATTTTATGGTTCCAAGCTGACCTACCAGCAGCTCGAATGGCAGGTCAACCAGTTCGCCCACGCGCTGCACGGCCTGGGTGTCGAGCCAGGGGAGCGCGTCATGATCGTGCTGCCCAACATGCCGCAGATGATTATCGCCTACTACGCCACGCTCAAGATCGGCGGCGTGGTGGTGCTCCCCAATCCCGACGCCGATGGGCCAGCGATCATCGAGCAAGTCAGGGAGACCGGCGCTCAGGTGTTGGTGACGCTGAGGGAGTTCGGGGGGTTGGCCAGGGCTGTGCAAGAGCAGGTCCCTGTCACCCTCGTCTTCGCCGATGTCCGCGAGGCCGTCTCGGCCCCTGTCTACAAGCAACTCCTGGCCCGCTGGGAAGCGGCGGGCCTTGGCCCCCAGAAGAAGGCCGATGAAAGCTACGGGGGGCACCTGATGAGGCAGTTGATGATGGACGCGGCCCGGACGCCGCCTGACATTGAGGTCTCTGACCATGACCTGGCCGCCGTGCTCTACACCAGCGGCACCACCGACGAGCCCAAGGGGGTCCGCCTGACGCACACCAACCTGGTCGCCAATGCCCTTCAGACCCGCCACTGGATTCCCGACCTGTTTTACGGCCGGGAGACCTTCCTCTCGGTCATCCCCCTGACCCACAGCTACGGCATGACCACGGCCATGAACATCCCTATGGCCATGGGGGCGACGATGGTGTTGCTGCCGGTCTTCGAGCTGCGGCAGGTGCTCCAGCATATCAAACAGTTCAAACCGACCATCTTTCCCGGCGTCCCTTCGATCTACATGGCCATCAACCAGGCCCCCAACGTGCGTTCCTACGGGTTGTCTTCCATCAAGGCCTGCATCAGCGGCGCTGCTCCCCTTCCCATCGAAGTCCAAGAGGCTTTTGAGAAGCTCACGCGAGGGCGTTTGGTGGAAGGATATGGGTTGACTGAGGCTTCGCCAGTGACCCACGCCAACCCCCTCGAAGGCGTCCGCAAGGTCGGCTCGATTGGCATTCCCATTCCCAACACCGATGCTAAGATCGTAGACCTGATGACCGGAGAGGACCTCCCCCCTGGGCAGATTGGCGAGTTGGTGGTCAAGGGTCCTCAGGTCATGCAGGGTTATTGGGCTCAAGAGGGGGGGGAAGAGGCCGAGTCGGTGCTGAAAGATGGCTGGCTCTACACAGGCGACGTGGCGGTGATGGACGCCGACGGCTACTTCCAGATCATCAGCCGTAAGCGGGACGCGATTCTGGCTGGCGATTACAGCGTGTATCCGCGAGACGTGGAGGAGGTGTTGTACGAGAACAGCAAGGTCATGGAAGTGGCCGTGGTAGGCGTGGCTTGTGGAGAGAAGGGGCAGCGGGTCAAAGCCTTCGTGGTGCCCCGCCCCGGCACGGACCTCTCCAAGGAGGAATTGCTGGACCTCTGTTGCCGTCGCCTGGAGGAATACGCCGTGCCGTGGGACATCGAGTTCCGTCAGGAGCTACCCAAGTCGTTTGTGGGCAAAGTGTTGCGTCGCATGCTGGTGGAGGAGTGAGGATGAAAGTCGGACTGGTGTTAGGGGGCGGTGGCAGTCGTGGCATCGCCCACATCGGTGTTCTAAAGGTCCTGGTTGGCGAGAGGATTCCCATTGACCTCATCGTTGGAACGAGCATGGGTGGTATCGTGGGTGTGCTATTTGCTCTGGGTTTCTCGCCAGATCAATTGGCTGACCAGATGGCAGTCCTGCAGCATGAGCCACCAATCAATTTGAAACGGTTGAGTGCGCGCTCTCGCCAACGTATGGTCCGCCACCTATTGTCTGAAGCCTTGGGTGGTAAAACTTTTGCTGACCTGAAGATTCCCACGACGTTGATGGCTGTGGACATGGTCCAGGGCCAGGAGGTTGCCCTGAATGAGGGCCCGCTCGTGCCTGCTGTACTGGCGACCAGTGCGGTGCCAGTCATCTTTCCGCTCGTTGAGCTCAATGGGATGCAATTGGCCGATGGTGGTGTGATTGACAGTCTGGCTACTCACGTTGCCTTTGAACAAGGGGCGGACAGGGTGATTGCAGTAGATATCGAGCCGTCCTTGGAGAAGGACAATCCCTGGGTGGATCCGATCAGCGCGATTACGGGGTTTCAGTTGCCCTTTCTGTCTGGGTCGAGCGAGTCGGCCAGCACACCCAATACGCTGGCCTCCATGTGGCGCGCAGCACGGGTTATGGCCTGGCATATTCATCGAGAGCGTTTGTTGGCTCACCCGCCCGACGTGTTACTCCGACCCAAGGTTGAGCATTACGGGTCGCTGGATTTCAGGGACGTGAGGGGCATCCTGCTAGCGGGCATAGCCGAGGCAGAGCGTCGCCTGGCAGAGCTTGAAGCCCTGACGGGAAGAAGGCAGGGAGCCTGAGGTCAGCCCGCTTTCTGTGCTTGTGTTGAGCCTGTCGAAACAGTGGTTGCGTCACTCAAAGTAGCCCATAGCAAGGCCCAGGACGCCGCCCCGCATTTTTCGCTCATCTGCACCGGTCGAGGTGAAGAAAGCGGGACGCTTTGGCCTGAGCCTGCCGAAGGGGTGTGCATTTGTGCAAACGCCGCCGTTGGAGTATAATCAGGGTGAGTTACCATCCAGGGCAGCACTGATGAAGAGCCCGGTACGGGAAAACCTAACGCTGGGATGCTTCGCCAAGCTCAGCACAAGTACTTCGACAAGCTCCGTACAAGTCCGTGGGGGATGTTGGGTAACTGGCAGTTCTACCGCGATGGCCGCCCAGTGCGAATTGAAGGCTGCCTTCTAAGTGGGGGGTGTCGTGAACAGGGACAAGCCGTTGCGGAATTGAGTGAGTGCATCGCCTATATCATCGAATAGAGGAGGACCGCAGAAATGACAAACAGCGAGTTTAAGCCCAGAAGGATCAATATGAAAAACACCAAGGAGGAGATGCTTGAAGCTTACAATGAAGTTCTGCAGCAGCTCAAAGAGAAGCGGGCAGCGGAACTCAAACCCGAAGAAGAAATCGAAGAGAAGAAAATCAAGGGAGCGGTGGAGGTGACAGATTCCCTGTCCACAGAAGGGATCGTTCGAGAGGTCAGTACCCTTAAGTTGGAGATAGGGGGACTCCTCACCCAGCTTTCTGATAGATTGGAAGAAGAAGTCAGCAAATATCGTCAGGTTAAGCAAGCGGTTGAAGCCAAACAACAAGAACTTCAAGACATCTATGAGATAGAAAAGTCGGCCTTGAGTCTGTCGGCCTTAATAGAAGCTCAACATCAAAAGCGTCAACAAACTGAAGCTGAATTAGCGGCGCGCAAAGAGGAATTATCTCGAGAGATAGAAACTCTGCGTGTGGAATGGGGGAAAGAGAAGAAAGTTCACGATGCAGAAATTAGGGAACGGGGTGCTGACGAGCAGAAACGCCGTGAGCGGGAGAAGGAAGAGTACCTGTATGCGTTTCAGCGTGAGCAACAACTGGCCCGAGAGCAGTTCGGAGACGAGAAGGCGAGGCTGGAAAGAGAAATCACGTATAGAAGAGAGCAGATGGAAAAGGAATTAGCCGACAGGGAAAAAGCCGTCGCCGAAAAAGAAACCGAATTGAACGAGCTACGAAAGCAAGTCAGCGCGTTTCCCAAGGAATTGCAATCAGCGGTCAACAAAGCGGTTACGGAAGCCATACAAAGGGTTGAGTCGGAAGCCAGGAACAGAGAGGAACTCCTGAAAAAGGAATTCGATGGCGAGCGGAATGTTCTGAACACTCGGATTGAATCTCTGGAAAAAACAGTGGCAGAGCAAAATGAGCACATTGCGAAACTCTCACAACAGGTGGAAAAAGCCTACAGCCAGGTTCAGGATATCGCCATCAAAGCCATAGAGGGCACTTCGCGCTCCCAACCCTTGACCAATTTGCAGCAGTTGATGGCTGAGCAAGCCCGAAAGCAATCGCAAGAAACGTAGAAGGGCAAAGAATTCGCCCCCCATTATACGGTGCTATAATAATGTTTATGGAGACAGCTTCCCTGTCGCGTGTTGTCATTGACACCAACGTCGTCTTTGAAGGTCTGACTAAACGCGGCGGTGCTGCCGCTTTGATTATTGACGCCTGGCTTGCTGGCTTGTTGCAAGTCTGTATCTCCGACGCCCTCGCTTACGAGTATGCAGACGTTTTGTCCCGCAAGCTATCTGAGGCACGCTGGCAGCGCCTCAAACCTGTTTTGGGGACCTTGTTGTCCAAAGCGCAGTTTGTGGTCGTTCATTACTCGTGGCGACCGATTTCACCCGATCCAGGGGATGAACACGTCATTGATTGTGCGATGAATGCCGGAGCTACAGTTATTACTTCGAATGTACGAGACTTCAAAACCGCCAAGGAAACGCTAGGATTACGAGTCATTACCCCTGCAGAGGCTATCATCCAGCTAGCGGGTGAGGTGTAGTATCGAGCTTGTGAGGAGTGGAAAATGAGTAGACTAACAGTCCGTTTGCCCGGAACGCTCCACAATCAGTTGACAGCACTGGCCACACGTGAGGGGATCTCTTTGAATCAATATATTGTGTATGCTCTCACACGCCAGGCGACATTGGCTTACACTGTCCAGGCTGTGCCTGAACAAGCAGTAGCTCAACAACGGGCATCGTTCACGGCTTTACTGCAGAGTCTGGGGCATGCTTCGTTTGATGAAATCGGGGCGGTGCTGGCCGAACGGGAGGTAGTTGAACCCGATCTAGGGTTGAATCCTGAAGTCATAATGCATTTGCGGGAGCGTATTGCAAACAAACAACAGCCGGCGTAGGTGGACAACAGGTTAGTTTGAAACAGAGATAGCGCAGCCTAGCCCTTGCTGATGTGCCTTGAAGCTATCGTTGCTTGCCAGTGAAAGTCCGACCAGGGCAAGGCCCAGGACCCCGCCCCGCATTTTTCGCCCACCGGCACCGGTCGAGGTGAAGAAAGCGGGGCGCTTTGCATTTGTGCAAACGCCGCCATCGGGGTATAATTAAGGTGGGCTACCAACTGTAGAAAGATTCCGCATAAAATAGTTAGGTGCAGTGCCCAATATCTGGCAACTTTGATACGACGTGCAGCCCAAACGAGGTATTAAGTTATGGAAACACAAACTGCAACTCTCTTGGTGACAACTGAAACTATTCCCTTGCAGATGGATGCTGATGGTGTCGTGCGCGTCGGCAATACCCGCGTTACGCTCGATACAATCGTGATGGCTTTCATAGAGGGGGCAACCGCTGAGGAGATTGCACAACAGTATCCTGCCGTATCCCTTGCCGATGTGTACTACACGATTGGCTACTATCTGCGGCGGCAAGCCGAAGTCGAGGCGTACTTGAATCGGCGGCGACGGCAGGCTGAGCGGGTACGACGACAGAACGAATCTCGTTTTGATCCCGCTGGCATCAGGGAGCGATTACTGGCACGCCGGGCAAGCGGGAGGCTCTAACCCATGCGTTGGGCGGCCGATGAGAACTTCAGCAACGACATTGTACGCAGTCTGCTGCGCCGAAAGCCAGACGTGGACATCGTGCGTGTCCAGGATGTTGGTCTATCAGGCGCGGATGACCCGACTGTACTTGAGTGGGCTGCTGATGAGGGGAGGGTACTGCTCACGCATGATGTTTCGACCATCACGCGGTATGCCTACGAGCGGGTTGAAGCTGACAAGCCGATGCCTGGCGTTTTTGAAGTCAGCCGTGACATCCCGATGGGCGTAGTCATTGAAGATCTCATTCTGTTGACCGAGTGTAGTCTTGAGAACGAATGGGAAGGGCAAGTGCGCTATTTGCCACTGTGATAGGTGCAGCCTCAAGACACACCGTGCCTAACACTCGTCAGTGTGCCCTGAAGCTATCGTTGCTTGTGGTGAAAGTCCGACCAGGGCAAGGCCCAGGACGCCGCCCCGCATTTTTCGCTCACCGGCACCGGTTGAGGTGGAGAAAGCGGGGCGGTGTGCATTTGTGCAAATGCCACCGTTGGGGTATAATCAGGGCGGGTCACCACCCAGAGCAGCGCCGATGAAGAGCCCGGTGCGAGAAGCCGCACGCTGGGATACTTTGACAAGCTCAGCACAGGTCTGTGCGGGGGCTGTTGGGCAACTGGCAGTCCTACCGCGATGGCGCGCCACCTCGCATTCGTTGGTATGGCAAGCAAAGGGTGTATGTGAAGAAAGGGAATAATCCAATGGCTATGACGTTTGAGCAAGTGATAGAGACGATCAGGCAATTTCCGGCCGAACAGCAAGAGATGCTCATTGATCTGATTCGTGGCTGGCGTACTGAAACTCGGCGCCGCGAAATTGCCCGCGATGCCCAGGAATCTTTAGCCGCCTTTCGCAGTGGACAACTCGAGCC
>CAYUPJ010000048.1:0-22644 GCA_964446635.1 uncultured Anaerolineae bacterium | reverse complement strand
TGCATCTGACCGATGGAGAGGCAAATCCCATTTCCTCTCCGACAGGCTGCTAGAGAGCCTTTATGAAACTCTTCGGTCTTGGGGTATTGGCTCTCGCGGATCACAGCTACGACCCTTTCCCAGATTCATAGCAGCTGTTCGACGTAAGGAACGCGATATCATCGGATTAGATGGCTTAAGAATCGAGGCGGATGAGCTAGAGGTACATAGCGTGTCAACGCGAATCTGGCAACTCATCGATTCACTTGAGATTGTGGATAACAAGGCCAAACTGGTTCCTTGCTCCAAGGCTCTTCACCACATCTTGCCCGATCTTGTGGTTCCTATGGATCGCGAATATACGCGCAACTTTTTTGGATGGCATGTCCCTGAATTTCAGAACAAGCAACCACAGTGTTTCAGAGTTGCATTCGAGAACTTCGTCAAAATAGGGAGAGCCGTTAATCCGGCCCAGTACGTTGGTGAAGGATGGCGCACCAGCCGAACCAAGGTTTTAGATAACGCGTTGGTAGGTTTCTTAGTTCTCGTGAAACGTGTCATTCCTACTTTACAAAAACCCGATTCGTGAGCAGAAAGCAGCTTGGGGCTCTGCAGCAACGAATGGTGTAAAGTACGCGAGGATGGCAAGAGTACGTATCGGCTCAAAAAGCTTTCCGCATAACATGTCGCTGAGCCGACCAGACTGATCGCGGCTATTTGCGAGGCGGTTCGTCTGCCAGCTTGAGCCGTAGCGAAGACCCGGCGCTATACCCGTCTGGCGGCTGATGCCCAAGCCGTTGGTGCTCCGGAGTTCTCAACTTGTTGAGGGCATTCTCAGGGTCGGATGTGAATAGGTGACCATGGTGGCCATTCGTAGATCAAGCGTATTCACCGTTTTGTTTTTGTTGCTGCTGGTTGTCGGTGGGTTGGTGGCAACGGACCTGGCGGCCAGCGCCTACATCCAGCGCATCGTCATCGGCCTGGGCATCAGCATCATCCTGGTGGTCAGCCTGAACCTTTCCAACGGCTTCACCGGCGTGTTCTCGCTGGGCCACGTCGGGTTCATGGCCATCGGCGCCTACACCGCCGCCATCCTGACGCTGCCGGTATCCCTCAAACGGGTCAACCTGCCGGACCTGCCGCGCTGGCTGGCGGGGGTGGAGCTGCCGTTCCTGCCGGCCACGCTGATCGGCGGTCTGCTGGCGATGCTGATCGCCCTGCTGGTTGGTCTGTCGTTGATGCGTCTGAGCGGGCCGTATGTGGCGGTGGCGACCATGGGCTTCCTGGTCATCGTGCAGGTGATCCTGGTGAACTGGGATTCGATGACCCGCGGCGCACGAACATTCGCTGGCGTGCCTCCGTATACCACCCTGTGGTGGGTCTGGAGTTGGACCATCCTGACCGTGTACGCGATCTGGCGCCTGAGCCGGTCTGACTACGGACGGCGGATGATGGCCATCCGCGACAACGAGATCGCCGCCCAATCGCTTGGCATCAACGTCATGCGCTCCCGCCTGTTGGCCTTCTGCGTCAGCGCCTTCTTCACGGCCGTGGCTGGTTCACTGTGGGCGCACTTCATCACGGCGTTTTCGCCCAAGGCGTTCTACTTCGCCCAGACTTTCAGCGTCATCACCATGCTGATCGTCGGCGGCATGGGCTCCGTCAGCGGATCAATCGTCGGCGCAGCTTTGATCACCCTGTTGTCTGAAGTGTTGCGCAATGCGGAACGGGGCGTGAACCTCGGCCTCGTCCATATTCCACCGGTGTACGGCGGCAGCCAGATCCTGATGTCCGTCATCTTCGTGCTGGTGGTCATCTTCTGGCCGAACGGATTGTTGGGCGGGCAGGAGATCAATTTCAATCGCCTGTGGGCCAGGCTGCTGCCGGCAGCGAGACGAAAGGAGGTGAGCTAGCGACAGTGTGAAAGGTTAGCTTTGCTGGACATCAGAATTCCGATCAAACTAAAGGAAAGGAGAAGTTCAAAATGAAGCGCGGTTCTATTGTAACTATCTTGATTGTCATCGTGCTGCTGGCCAGCGCATGCAGGCCAGCCGCTAAGTCCACTACGATCAAAATCGGTGCCATCTACAACCTGACCGGCGCGCAGGCCTCGCTCGACGCCCCATCAGCCAACGGGGCCAAACTGGCGATCAAGGAGATCAACGATGCTGGTGGAGTGCTCGGGCGCAACCTGGAGCTGGTGCTGTATGATGGCAAGACCGAGGCAGCGACCATCGGCAACGCCGCCACACAGTTGGTCGAGTCCGACAAGGTGGTGGCTATGCTTGGCTTCAGCGACACCGACATGACGCTGGCTGCGGCGCCCATCGCCGCCAAGGCGGGGATCGTCTTCGTCACCTCCGGCGCCACTTCGCCCAAGCTGCCGGATCAGGTCCCCGACTACTTGTTTATGGCCTGTTTCGGCGACAACGTCCAGGCAGCCGCCGGGGCCGAATATGCCTACAACACCCTCCAGGCCAAGACCACCTACCTGATGATTGACAAGGGCATGGAATACACCCTGCTGCTGGGCAAGTACTTCAAAGAACGCTACACCGAGCTGGGCGGCAAGATCGTCCTGGAAGACACCTATCAGACCGGTGACAAGGACTTCTCGGCTCAGATCACCAAGCTGAAGGCGCTCGGCAGCCTGCCGGACATGCTCTACATCGCCTCTGGCCCCGATGACGTCGGCACCATCGTCAAGCAGTTCCGCGATGCCGGGGTAGACAAGCCCATCGTCGGCGGCGATGGCTATGACACCCCTTTGCTGGTTGAAATCGCAGGCCCGGGTGCAGAGAACACCTACTTCACCACCCACTCGTTGATGGACGCCCAGTTGGGCACCGACGCGGTGAAAAAGTTCATCGCCGCCTACCAGGCCGAGTACAAGACCCCGCCGGAGAACGCCTTCGCTGGTCTGGGCTACGACACCGTGAAGCTGCTGGCCGACGCTATCAAGCGTGCCAACTCGGCCGAGCCAAAGGCCATCCGCGAGGCATTGGCCACGACGAAGGACCTGAAGGGGGTCACCGGCGCCATCACCTTCCAGCCGGGCAGCCGCATCCCGCAGAAGGGGGTCACGATCATCCTGGTCAAGGGTGGCAAGTTCACCCTGGCCGCGGAAGTGGTGCCGCAGAAGGTGCCCACGCCATAACAAGTACTCCTTCGTCAAGGAAGTCGTGCCATAGTAGAGATCAGGGATCAGGGAATTAGGGAATCAGGCTGCGCATGGCCTGATTCCCCGATCACTGATTCCCTGCTTTCACACAAGGAGGTGCTTTCGCATGAGCGTCTATCAAGCCGAAGAACTGAATGGCCACAAGTACAAAGCGCACAAGTTTACCAAAGTCATGTTCAACGTGGGGTCGCTGGAGAACCACGGCGACCACTTGCCCTTTGGCACAGATTGCTTCGTCTCCTACCTGCTGGCCAAAGATGTGGCGGCTAACTTCGACGACATCTTGCTCTTGCCGCCTCTCTTCTACGGGATGAGCGAGCACTACAAGGATTTCTCATTCACTGTCTCTCTGCAATACGAGACCTTGACGGCCATGATTCGAGACATCCTGGACTCCTGCTACCGCGAGGGCTTTCGCCGGGTGTTCATCTTCAACGGGCACGACGGCAATAGCGCCCCCATCGAAGTGGCTGCCCGCAGCTTCAAAGTGGCCCATCCCGACATAAAGATCGCCGTCCAGGATGCCTGGTGGGTGACGGCCGGGCTGTTGCTCCCGCCAAACACCTTCGAGGTGTGGAATGGCCTGGGCCACGGCGGCGAGGGGGAAACGAGCATCGGCCTGGAGCTTTTCCCCCATCTGGTGGAGATGGAGTACGCCAAAGGGGTGGTGCCCAAGCTCCCGCCCAACGCTGACCTCAAGTGGAAGTTCAGCGAACTGACGAATACCGGTGCTTCGGGCGATCCCACCAAAGGCAGCAAGGCCAAAGGCGAGGCCATGCGCAGGGTGCTGGTGGACGCCGTGGTGGAGTTCATCACTTATCTGGACAGCATCAACTGGGAGTATGAGTTGAAGTGAGGGCCCCACAAGCCCTGTGGCCTGAGCTGGACGCCCAGGGCAACCTGCTCGTCGCCGATTGTTTCAACCACTGCATTCGCCGGGTGAGCCCTGCGGGCATGGTCACTACGGTGGCAGGTGTGGGCGGAGACAGAGCCGATTATGCTGTGCGGTGCTCCCGCACAGCATTCTTTTTGGGAGTGTGGCCGGCGGCCAAAAATTGGTCACGCGGCGAGAATGTGGTATAATTCTGGTTGTTCACCGAAGTCAAAAGGGTGATCGAGAGATGTCTATCGTAACGGCCAATGAGCTAGCCAAATCTTACGGTGCTCAGGACGTCTTCTGGGAGGTTTCCCTCCAGATCGCCAGGGGCGACAAGATCGCTCTGGTGGGAGCCAATGGCACGGGCAAGACCACGCTGCTGCGCATCATGGCCGGCCTGGAGCCCCCAACAGCAGGCCGAGTGCACAGAGCGCGAAACCTGCGTATTGGCTACCTGCCCCAGGAGGCAGAATTGCTCAGCCAGCGTACTCTCTACGAGGAGATGCTGACTGTCTTTGCCGACTTACAGGCTCAACAGGCCGAGTTGCGCCGTCTGGAGCAGCAAATGGCCGACCCTGCCCAGCGCGAGGAGGCCCTGAAGCGCTACGGGGTGGCGTTGCAAGCCTTTGAGCTGGCCGGCGGCTACCGATACGAGAGCGAGATCAAGATGGTTTTGGCCGGTTTGGGCTTTCCAGAAGAGGAACAGCTTCAGCCCCTGAGCATCCTCAGCGGCGGCCAGAAGACAAGAGCCCTGCTGGCCAAACTTCTCCTCTCCCAGCCAGATTTGCTCCTCCTCGATGAGCCCACCAACCACCTGGACTTAGCGGCCACCCAATGGCTGGAAGAGTACCTGGCCAACTGGAAAGGCAGCCTGGTGGTAGTGGCCCACGATCGTTACTTCCTGGACGAGGTGGCGGGAAGAGTCTGGGAGCTATCTTTTGGCTGTCTGGAGGACTACCCCGGCAACTATAGCCGCTATTCGACGTTACGAGCCGAGCGTTTGGAGCGACGCTTGGCTGAGTATGAGGCCCAGCAAAAGCATGTCGAGAAGACTGAAGATTTCATCCGCCGTTATAAGGCTGGTCAACGGACCAAGGAAGCGCAGGGGCGCCAGAAAAGGCTGGATCGCCTGCCACGCCTGGAGCGTCCCCGCGAGGCCAAGAAGATAAGCCTCTCCATCAAGACCGACCTGCGCGGCGCCGATCGCGTCCTCGTCACAGAAGACCTGGCCATCGGCTACCAGTCTGGTGGTGTTCTTTTCACCTGTCCAGACCTGTATCTGCGTCGTGGCGAACGACCAACTCTCCTCGGTCCCAACGGTTCGGGCAAGACCACTTTTCTGAAGACCGTCCTCGGCGAGGTGCCACCCTTGGCTGGGCTAGTCCAGATCGGCGAAAACGTCAAGTTCGGCTATCTTGCCCAAGCCCACGAGGGTCTGAACACAGAGAACACGGTCTTGGACGAGATTCTCGAGGTCCACAATCTACCCCTGGAGAAGGCCCGCAGCTTCCTGGGACGGTTCCTCTTTTCGGGCGACGATGTCTTCAAACTGGTAGGAGACCTCTCAGGCGGCGAGCGAAGCCGGCTGGCCCTGGCCAAGTTGACTCTAGAGGGGGCCAACTTCCTACTCCTGGACGAGCCCACCAATCACCTTGACATTGCCTCTCAGGAGATTCTGGAAGAAGTGCTGGCCGACTTCGATGGCACCATCCTCCTGGTCTCCCATGACCGCTATTTTATCAACGCTTTGGCTACCCAGGTCTGGGTTATCGAAGATGGGGAGCTGCAAGTCTACGACGGGAACTATTCTGATTACGAGGAGCAAAGGAGCAGGGGAGCAAAGGAGCAGGGGGGCAAAGGGGCAAAAGGGCAAGGGAGCAGGGGAAAAGAGGCAAGGGGAAAGGGGCAGGAGGCAAGGGGCAGGAAGCAAGAAGCTAAAGCCAAGGAACTGGAGGAGAGTATCGCTGCCCTGGAAGCGCAGTTGGCGGCTATTGGTGAGGAGTTGCTGGCGGCCAGTGCGGCCCAGAATGTCGAGAGCCTGCGGGAGTTGGGGTTAGAATACCAAAGGGTAGACGAAGAACTGCAACAACTCCTGGCCCAGTGGGCGGAGGTAGGGGTGGCGTGAAGTACGTCATCGGCCTGACGGGCAACATTGCCACCGGTAAGAGCATCGTGTTAGGGATGTTGGAACGCCTGGGAGCTAAAGCCATTGACGCTGATGCTCTGGCTCACCAATTGATGGAGAAAGGCGCGCCCATCTGGCAGGCTGTGGTCCAGGAATTTGGTGAGGACATCCTATGCCCCCATGGGAGCATTGACCGGAAAAAGCTGGGGGACATCGTCTTTGCCAATGAGGCTGCTCTCTGTCGCCTGGAGGCCATCGTGCATCCAGCCGTCATCGCCCGCACCCAGGCATTGATTGAGGGCAGCCAGGAACCTGTGGTCGCGATTGAAGCCATCAAGCTCATCGAAGCGGGCATGGGCAGAATCTGCGATGCCCTCTGGGTGGTTGCCTGCAGCAAGGAGCAGCAACTAGCCCGACTGATGGAGCAGCGGGGTCTGAGCGAGGAAGATGCACTTCAGCGCATTGAGGCGCAGCCACCTCAAGAAGCCAAGCTAGCCCTGGCCGACGTCGTCATTGACAACAGCGGCAGTCTGGAACAGACCTGGCGACAGGTGAAAAGGGAGTGGGATAAAATAGTGCCGAGTAACGAGTAATCGAGAGGATTTCCGATTTGCGATTTTCGATTGCTGATTTCTAAATCGAAAATCGGCAATCGGCAATCGAGAATCGGGTGGGAGGGAATTCTGATGTCTGTGCGACAATTTTTCAATCAACATCCGCGCCTGGTAACATGGTTCGTCCTGGCGGTGTTCATGGTGCCCATGCTTCTCTGGTCGGCCAAGGATGTAGGGCTTCTGCCAGGGCAACTGGCGGCCCTGGTGGCCAGCACCACCATCCTGGCTGGCCTCTGCGCGTGGATCATCGGGTGGGAGTGAATGGTAGCGCAAGCCATTAGTAGAAGCAAGGCGTTCAGTGGCCTGCAGCCCGCAAACCCCAGCCGCGATATGGGCCAGATAGCAGCGTTGATGGAGGAAGCATTTGGCGAGGACTTGGCCCGACAAGGCAGAGAGGCCCTGCGCGAGTTGAAAACCATGAGCCACTTTGGGCCCTTCCTCTGGCTGCTGGATCGCACCAGCCCTGAGTTTCACGAGACTTTCCGAGGCTTCGTCTGGATCGAAGAAGGCCACATCGTCGGCAACGTCAACGTGGGCAGGGCTGACCCCTACTCCGGCCGCTGGCTGATCAGCAACGTGGCCGTTCGCCCCGATTGTCAGGGACAGGGCATCGCCCACCATCTGGTGCAAGCAGCCATTGACCTGGCTAAAGAGCGCGGTGGGGAGTGGGTCCTCCTCCAGGTCCACACCGAAAACGTCGCTGCCTGCAGGCTTTACCAGGACCTGGGCTTCGAACAGATAGCTGCTGTGACAGAGTTGCATTTGAAAAGGGTAGAGCCGGTAGCCCTCGCCCTCGCTAAGGGCTTCACCCTGTGTAGAAGGGGCTACAGCGAGTGGCGCAAGGAGTATACACTGGCCTTAGATGCCACCTCAAAGGAGGCCCAGTGGCTCAAGCCAGTGGAATACGATCATTTTATGTTGGGATTAGACCAGCGGTTCTTCAAATGGCTGAGCAATCTGTTCAAGGGGCGTGATGAACATCGGTTGGCGGTAGAAGAGGGCGACCGCTTCATTGCTACTCTCACTGTGCGAGCCTCCCACTGGCGAGGCCATCACAGCCTGGAGTTTATGGTTCACCCTGACTATCGTGGCCAACTGGAGGAAATGCTGGTCACGACAGCCCTCAGCATACTGGAGGATTGTCCGGAGCGAGGTGTTGTCGTTACTCACCCTGCTGAGCATGAGGAAGCTATCGAGGCTCTCAAGCTATATGGGTTTATCGAGAAAAGGACACTGGTTCAGATGCGGTTGGCGTTAAGAGAAGATTGAAGGTGCTCACGCGCCTTCGCTAACGAAAACGTATGGGAGGTGTCATGAGAAAACTACTATTGCGTTGGTTGATCAACGGGGTGGCCCTGTACGTGGCCGCTGAGCTAATAAAGGGCATAGATGTCTATGGAGGCTGGCAGGTGTATGCAGCCATGGCCCTTATCTTCGGCTTGGTGAACGCCCTGATCCGCCCCATCCTCAAGCTCTTGACCTGCCCTTTGATTATACTCACCTTGGGCCTCTTCACCCTGGTGATCAACGCTCTGATGCTACAACTGGCTGCCTGGCTGGGGAGACTGTTTGAGCTAGGCTATAAAGTTAGAGATTTCCAGTCGGCCTTCTTAGGCGCGCTGGTGATCAGCGTGGTCAGCTTTGTTCTGACCCTGCTCATCGGGGACGAGGACAAGGATAAGAAACGCCGTTAGGGACTAGTCTTTTCGGGCGAAGGTGGTGAAGAGGTCGCCCAGGTTGATGGGCACGGCCTTGTCCTTGAGGCCGAGGGCTGTCACCAACTTGCTCATCCCCCTGGCGAGGAGGGGGCTGTAGGGTTCGATTCTGGTAGCCAGGTATCCCAGGGGCAAGAAGCGCCCCTGGTTGACCATCTTGACTACCGTGAAGCCTGCTTTTCTAAGCATCGCTCCTAAGGTGCGCGGGGAAAAATAATGGAGATGCATCTCCATCAGCCAGGGCCAGCGATGCCCCATCAGCCTGGCCAAGGGACTTTCGATGTTGATGGTATGAATGCAGATGAGCCCGCCCTTTTCCAGAAGATAATGGCTCTCCTTCAACTCTCTCATGGGATCAGTCAGATGTTCGATCACATCCCACATGGTGATCACGTCAAAGGATTCCTCGGCTAAGTGGGCGTTGTCTAAAGTGCCCTCTAGCACCCGCAACCCCCTGCTCGTAGCCTCCCTGACAGCCCAATGCGAAGGCTCGATCCCCCAGGCTTCCCAGCCCCTCTCCTGAGCAATCTCCAGGAATACCCCGATGTAACAACCCACGTCCAACAATCTCCGGCCTTGGTCAGGAGGCATCAATTCCTCCAAAGGGTGGAGATTACGTCTAAAGGTCAATACCCTCCCCTCCCGCTCCTCCAGGTAAAGCTGATCAATGACCTCCTCGTAATTGTGGAGGATGGCGCTCGCTTGGCGATGCGGATTAGCGTAGGTCAACCCGCAGTTCCGACATTTGACGATAGTATAGTGCTTGCCATAGCCGGAGCTGGTGCAACGAAAGTGCTCGATGTCCTCAGCGGTCGGGCCTTCCGGTAAGGTACTTGGGTACAGGACCTTGTTATCCCTTGAACCGCAGAGGTTGCAGGCCACGTATTCCATTGACGGTCCTTTGCTTGACTAACCCCAGGAAAAGACACGTTCCCAGCCCAAACACAACACGGTGTAGAGGGCCTTGAGGATTTCTCGGTGAGAGATTTTGGAGGCTCCGTGGTGCCTGTCCTCGAAGAGGATGGGCACTTCGCCGATCTCCCACCCCCTTCGCTGGCACTTATAGAGCATTTCGATTAAAAAGGAATAGCCATCGGAGAAAATCTCGTCCAACTTGATGGATTCCAGAACCTCGCGGCGGTAGCAGCGGAAGCCGGCTGTACAGTCATGAGCCTTGAGGCCCAGGACCAAACGAGCGAAGGTGTTAGCTCCTCCGCTCAAGATTCGCCGCCGCAAGCCCCAATTCACTGTACCTCCCCCATCAACGTAGCGGGAACCGATCACCAGTTGAGCTTCCTGACTCCTCTGCACCATGTCGGGAATGTAACGGGGATGGTGGGAGAAATCGGCGTCCATGGTCACAATGCAGTCGGCTCCCAAGGTCAGCGCTTCCTTGAAGCCCGCGATATGGGCAGTGCCTAAGCCCAGCTTGGTGGAACGATGTAGGACCTTGACACCCTGATATGCCTTTGTCAGTTCGTCGGCAATCTCCCCTGTGCCATCAGGCGAGTTGTCATCAACGATGATGATCTGGCTGACGTCACCCAGGGCCAAGATTTCTTTTGCCAGGGCCTCAATGTTGTCACTTTCGTTGTAGGTAGGGATGATAACAGCGGTATTCACACCTTGTCCTTTCCGCAGGTAGGTAGAAGTTGTCCTTATTATACCACAATCTCACCCACTCCAGCAAAAAAGCCACCGGAATCTTTCCGGCGGCTTTCATATTTGATAAGCTTACTGCCTTGCAACAAGGCATCAATAAGCCTTGAAAACCACAGGCAGGTAGAGCTTGTAGAACGGGGTATAGAATACTACATGGGTCGTGTCCTGTTTACCTCCACACATAGCTGTCACAGTGGCCAAGCCAGGACTCGCAATGGAGGTCAGAATGGTCTCAGCCACGCCATTGAGTGTAGTATCATAGGGCGGCCATACGCTTCCCAAGGTGGTTTGGAAGCTACAACCGGTCTCATCGGCCACCGTGTTACCGTACTGGTCGGTCACATTAGCCCGAATCATTGACGTGGATACTCCATTGGCAGGGATAGCCGGCGGGACCGCCTTCAGCGTCACGGTATAGGGCGGACCTGGGTTGAAAATCACTTCGGCTATGTCGTATACCGAATCTGCCGTACCGGTGATGATCGCCGTACCTGCAATAGTCCCTGAACTAAGAACGGCTGTAGCCACACCGCTGGCGGTGGTCCTGGTAATTGTGTTGCTACCCAAAGTTCCCAGGCTCGTGGTGAAGAGCACCAGTGTCTCATCGGCCACGTTGTTGCCGCCGATGTCCTTTACCGTGGCTTCGATATTCGAGGTTTGCCCATTCAGGGCGATGCTGGTTGGATCTGCCACCACGTTAATGTAGAATGGAGGGCCAACGGTGAAGACCACATCAACCCACCCCTCTGCCGGGCCAGAAATGGCATTGACCCGGGCCGTACCTACAATTATTCCAGAGGTCAGTGTAGTCGCGGCCATCCCATCCATCGTGGCATCGGAGGAAGGCGATACGTTTCCAAGGGTGGTGAAAAAGTCTACGTTGGTTCCGTTAGTCACATTGTTGCCATGCCGGTCTTTCACCGTGACCGTGATGCGCGAAGTGGCTCCGCCAATAGGGATGTAGGTCGGATGGGCCATAACACCTATGGTGAAGGGCGGCCCGGCGGCGAATTTGACAATGGCTGTGTCGAATTTGGAGCCGGCAGTAACGGTGATGTGGGCCACACCAGGTGTCAGCCCCGAAGTCAGGGTCGCGACAGCTATTCCGTTAGTTGTGTATTTGGTAACTGTGTTGCTACCAAGGCTGCCAAAGTCGGTGGTGAAGACCACAGCCGTGCCGTTGGCCACCGCGTAGCCACCGATGTCCCTCACTGTTGCTGTGATGGTGGCTGTGTTGCCACCCACTTCAATAGTAGGCGGCCACGATTCCACAGTGACGGTGTAAGGCGGCCCGACAGTGAAGGTGACCTGGGTGTACCCCACGGCCGAATCCGAAGTGACAGTTATGTGTGCCGTGCCAATAACTAGGCCGGAGGTCAAAGTAGTATTGGCCACACCATTGACGGTGGTCTTCACCACGCTGTTCGAACCAACACTGCCTAAATCCGTAGTAAAGGTCACCTCCGTCCCATTAGCCACCATATTACCATACAGGTCCTTGACCGTGGCGGTGATCCCCGAGGTGGCTCCACCGATGGGAATGATCGTCGGATAGGCTGCGACTGTCACTGTATTGGGTGAGCCGGGGTTAAAGGTCACGTTGACCGTGGCATATTTTGAGTCTGCTGTAGCTGTAACCGATGCTGTGCCAGCCACCTGGGAGGTCAGTGTGGCTGTGGCCACTCCACTGATGGTCACCTTGGTAACCAACTTGCTTCCCACATCGCCCAGGTTGGTAGTGAAGGTCACAACAGTTCCATTGGCCACGTTATTGTTGTATTGATCCTTCACCGTGGCCGTAAGCGAGGAGGTGTTACCTACGGTTAGGGTCACAGGATAGGCCACCAGGGTCACCGTGTAGGGCGGACCGGGCTTGAATTCGACCGTGGTTGTCGCAACCTTGGAATCTGCTGTAGCGGTGATCGCCGCTATGCCTGGGAGTTGAGAAGTCAGCGTAGCTACGGCTATTCCGTTGGTTGTGGGCTTAGTAACCGTAATACTGCCCAGGCTCCCCAGGCTGGTCTCGAAAAGTACCGATGTCCCATCAGCCACGTTATTATTGTACCGATCCTTCACCGTGGCCGTAAGCGTCGAGGTGTTTCCCACAGTCAGGGTTATTGGATAGGCTACCAACGTTATGGTATAAGGTACGTCGGGCGTGAAAGTGACAGTGGTCGTAACGACTTTGGAATCCGTTGTCGCCGTCACCACTGCCACACCTGATATGTTGCCTGAGGTCAGCGTGGCTGTAGCTACGCCGCTGGCCGTGGTCTTGGTGACTGCACCTAGGCTTCCCAAGCTGGTGGCGAAGGTGATCAGCGTCCCATTGGCCACATGGTTATTGAACTGGTCCGTCACGGTGATCGTGAGGGTTGAGGTGAAGCCACCAACCAGGATGCTCGTCGGATTCGCTTTCAACGTCACCGTGTAGGGTGGGCCGGGGTTGAAAGTCACGTCCACGGTGTCGGACACAGAATCGGCGGTGGCGGTAACAGTGGCGGTGCCCGGAACCTGGGAGGTCAAAGTGGCCGTAGCCACACCGTTGGCTGTGCCCTTAGTAATCGTGACACTGCCCAAACTCCCTAAGGTGGTCGCGAAGGTGACCACCGTCCCGTTGGCCACGTTGTTGTTATACTGATCCGTCACCGTGGCCGTAAGCGTCGAGGTCTGCCCAACAGTCAGATTGATCGGATACGCCACCAGGGTCACTGTGTAGGGCAAGAGAGGCATGAATTGCACGGTGGTCGTGGCAACCCTGGAATCAGATGTAGCCGTGACAATCGCCGTGCCTGCGGTGTTGCCGGAGGTCAAGATAGCCGTAGCTACTCCACTAGAGGTTGTCTTTGTAACCTGAGTGCTTCCCACCTCGCCCAGGCTGGTGGTGAAGGTTACCAATGTCCCATTGCTCACAATGTTGTTGTATTTATCCTTCACCGTCGCCGTAAGGGTGGAGGTATAGCCAGCAATGGGGATGCTGGTCGGATAAGCTACCAAGGTCACCGTGTAGGGTAAGCCAACGTTGAAGACCACGGTTTCGGTATCAGATATTGAGCCTGCTGTAGCCGTGATAGCCGCTGTCCCAGGCAATTGCGAGGTCAGCGTCGCCGTAGCTATGCCTCCGGTGGTGGCCTTACTAACCGTAGTGCTCCCAAGAGTGCCCAAACTTGTCGTGAAGGTCACCAGCGTCCCGTTAGCCACGCTGTTGTTATACTGATCCTTTACTGTGGCTGTGAGCGTCGAGTTATTCCCTACGGTTAGAATCATCGGGTAGGCCGTCAAGGTCAGCGTGTAAGGCAGGCCAGGTTGGAATGTCACCTTAGTCGTAGCATACTTCGAATCTGCCGTTGCTGTAACCGATGCCGTGCCAGCCACTTGGGAAGTCAGTATAGCGGTAGCTACTCCACTGGTGGTCGTTTTGGTAACCCAGTTGCTTCCCACATCGCCCAGGCTGGTAGCGAAGGTGACCACTGTGCCATTGGCCACCTTGTTGTTATACTGATCCGTCACCGTGGCCGTAAGCGAGGAGGTGTTACCTACCGTTAGGGTCATCGGATAAGCTACTAAGGTCACAGTATAGGGCGGACCGGCTCTGAAGGTCACGGTTACCGTGCCAGTGGCCTTGTCAGCCCCGGAGCCCGCTGTGGCCGAGATAGTCGCCGTACCCGTGGTGTTCGACGAGGTCAAAACGGCCCTAGCTATCCCAGTAGTGGTGGTCTTGATGATGGTAGTACTGCCGACACTACCCAAGCTTGTAGTGAAGGTCACCACCGTCCCATCAACTACAGAATGTCCAAACTGATCATTAACTGTGGCGGTGAGGTTGGATGTGTATCCACCCACTGGGATACTGGTAGGGTTGGCTACCAATTGCACATCCCAGGCAACGCCTACCATGTCCACGTAAGTGGTTCCTGTCAGAGAATCTGCCGTCACTGTGATATTCACCCTGCGGGATGAGCATCCCGATCTCAGCGTCGCAGTAGCTATACCATTACAGTTCGTGGTCTTGGTGATGCTGAGCGTCGTAGTGGGGGGAGGTTCGAAGCTGCCGAAATCCGTGGTGAACGTCACTATCCTGCTGCATAGGGGGTTCTCGCAGGAGTCCTTCACCGTGGCGGTGATGATAGAGGTGGCGAACCCATCGGCTAGAATGGTAGCCGGCGCACGAGTGACATTTAGCCCAGCCGGAGAACTTACCGAGACGGTGAGGTTGGAGGTGTCTCTGGCTTGAGCAGCAAAGCCAGCGACGTAGCCCTCGATACTCCCTGTTCCCGCCTTGTAGCCATGAAATTCCACACTGCCAACACCGGTAGTGATCGCGACGCAACCGGTGGGTGACCAGGAATCCACTAGACTACTCGGGTGGCAATCCAAGCACACCGTCACCGGCTGAGGGACCACCGCACCCACCCGGTTGCCATATCGGTCCGTCACCGTGAACTGAAGAGTGCTGGTGACACAGCAGGTGATGGAGACATCAGTGGGCGTAATGGTCAAGGTGTACGGATCACCAGCCGTAATGGTGATGAGCCCTGTATTTGTAACTGTACTCCCTACGGCCGCAGCCTCAATCACCGCCACCCCCGCCTCCGTTCCAGAGGTCGCGGTGGCCGTGGCCTGGCCCGCGCCGCCCCCAATGGTCGCGCCAGAGCGGAATGCGTCAAGCTCGGTATTGATACCTCCTGGCGCAGTTCTTACCGTTACAGTTACATTCCGGGAGGCAAAGCTCAGGCCAGTGGTGATCACCCTCTCCACCCAGGCATCAGGCCCTGACATGTCTATGACTCTGGTATATAGAGGGCTGTTAATAGTAACAGTGACCGTACCTCTGCTAGGATCCTGGTGGTATACGAAGGAAACCGCCGTTCCCGTGAAGTTCCAGGATGCCCAGGCACCTACAGTGTTTGCGTAAATGTACGTGACTCCGCCAGTGGTGCCTACCGACCATCCTGGCCTTGTCACTTCGGTCCCATCTTCTGCTTGCACAAACTCATACGGAACCGAGGCTCTGATCGTAGGGGTGATAGTGAAGCCCACCATGACACCATTGGGCGTAGGATCACCGAAGCCGTCATCCACATCGGCGGTGAGGGTGGAAGTATTTCCGCCAACCCTTATCTTATCGGGATTGGCTGTGACCGTCAGGGTATAGACATGCCGCCCGAAGGTGACGCTCGTTGTGTTCGATACGGGGCAGCTAGCGCCGGTGACTGTGATGTACGCTGTGCTGGTAGGCACCCCTGCCGGCAGGTTCACCGAGGTAAGCACTGCTGTGGCAAAGCCATTGACTGTGGTGGTATTGGCCGGACTCAGGTTGCCCAGGCTGGTGGTGAAGGTCACAACCGTGCCGTTCTGCACAGCACTGCCGCACTTATCTTTCATCTCGGCAGTTATAGTCGAGGTGTAGCGGAAGTTAGTCAGTAGAGAGGTATTCGTATCGGTAACGTAAATCCGCGTCGGGTTGGCATTAATCGTCAGAGTATAGCAAGAGGCCGCGGTGACGGTGAGCTTAGACGTGTCAGTAACGCCGTATCCACGGACCGTGCCGGTGATAGCCCCTGTTCCCGAAACCCAGCCATGGAATATCACACTCCCAAGACCATTAGTGATAACAACGCTGGTAGGCGTAAAGATACCGTACGGCTTGCTGGTGAAATCTACTGTCAGAGTCCTGGGAACCACAGCCCCCACCACGTTGCTGTACTGATCGGTCACCGTGAACTGGAGGGTGCTGGTAGCACAGCAGGTGGTGTTTAGGTCGGTGGGTGTAATGGTCAAAGTGTATGGATTGCCGGCCGTGAGGGTGATGAGCACTGTATCTACTACCACACTGTCGGTTTCACAACATGGCCTCCCCACACCCGTGGCCTCAACCATCACTACCCCCGCCTGCGTCCCCGAGGTCAGCACAGCCGTGGCCTTCCCCCCTGAGGTACTCACCCCAGAACGGAGGGCATCTACGTAGACGCGCTTATCCGTGCCCCCGGTCACAGTGTACCCAGCTACGGTCACTGTTATAACGTGTGGTCCTGACTTTAAGGCGTGGGTGATAACGTGCTCAACTTGATATTGCCCTGGTGAGGGGGCATACATGTCAATGGTGATGGGCAAGCCACTATCAACGGTGACAGAAGCGACACCGGCATCAGACAACTTTGCATACATCAGGGAAACCGCCGTCCCCGTGAAGTTCCAACTCGCGGTAGCTCCTGTGGTATTGGTGTATATCGCTTTCCCGCCATGGTGACTCACGTTGGAGGTGATGCTCCACCCATTGGTTATTACCTCCGTTGGGTCTTCTCCCTCCACCAGCTCGTATGGAAGGGTGACCCAGGCCCCACCAGGGGGAGCACTGTCCTCATCGGTTGCCACGAAGCTAACCATGGTACAGTCAGGTACAAGTACACCAAATTGATCCCTCACTGTAGCTTCAAGAATGGAGGTAGAGGTTCCATTTGCTATTATCTGATTTGGGTTGGCGGTGACCGCCACGGTGTTCGGCACACTTGCTGTCATTTTGACTAACTTGGTACCAGTTATCATGTAGGGTATAGAGGGGGCACCGGCAAGGGCCATCGCTGTAGCATATTCCGATCCACACGATAACACTGTCGAGGTCAGGGTAGCCGTGCCATTTCCATTCGAATCGGTGGTAATTCCGCAGCGGAAGGCGTCAATCCGGATGCAGGTTCCCAACCCCACCGGAGACTGGGTCAAGTATGTCACGGTGATAACGTGCGGCCCAGAACTCAAACCGGCCGTGATCACCCTCTCTGCTGCCGTTTGAGTGCCAGCATACATGTCAATAGTCATGGCTGTGCTACCATCCACCCGGATCTCGGCAACACCACCGTCGGAACTCTTAACATACAACATGGAAATCGCAGTTGCCGCGAAGGTCCAGTTCAAAGAGGCATTGGGATGCGCTGTGCCACACGTCTTGGCATACTGTCCCCCGCTAGCTCCAGCGTAGCCCTCAATAGTCCAATCGCCGGGCGACTTGTTCACTGAAGCGCTTTCCGCCTCAACGTAGCAGTATTGGTCAATCGTGCCCAAGGTGGTGGTGAAAGCCATAAAAGCCCCAGGCACCGGACCGCAGCCTGCATCCCTCACCGTACCTGTGACAGTCGAATGAGAGTAACCATCGGCCCTGATTTCTTCCGGATAGGCACCCACTAGCACATCGTTAGGGGAACCAGCAGCCGAGACAGTGGCATCATTTCCTGCATCTTCCAGGGCAGCCGCTGGCCCCGCTCCGGATAACATAGCCATCACCAGCACCAAACCCAGCGTGCCAGCGACTATGCTCAACACGATTTTCATCAGCTTCGCTATCATCGGGCTATTCCTCCCTTCGTAGACTCCTCCGCAATGACTGTCACCTGACAAAAGGGGCTAGGATTCCTTGAATAGCAAAGGCAGGTAATTTCTCCAGCACTGCGAGGAGTAATTAACGGTTGCGGTGATCGTTTTCGGGTTGTTCACGTAATTGGTCATTGTACTGGTAGCGGTGATCACTGCGGTATAAACGTCGTAATCTGGCAGGCCGCCTTTATCTATGGAAACCGTTACCCAAGATGGCGTGTTGCCCTCACAGTAGCTGATGGAAAGCCAGTCAGCTACCGCTGTGGCGCTCCACGTGGAACAGCTTGTATTCGGATTGACGATCATCCGCGACGCAGGGCTACTGTCATCACAGACGAGGAAGTAAAGGCCATCGTCGGGTTCTACTTTAAGGTAGTGGGTGGTTGCCAACACAGCAGCGCTGGCGTCAATACGTCCGTAGCCGAAGTAATCGTCTTTACCGGGCTCGCCCAGATCAACAGCCGTAGACTCGATAATGCTCTCTACTTCATCGGGCGTCAAAATGGGGTTAACAGACCAGACAAGGGCCGCCAGGCCCGATACATGGGCAGCGGCTACCCGAGTGCTGCTGATCCATCCATATCCCCCCTCCCAAAAGCTGCGAATCTCCACCCCAGGTGCGGCGACGTCCACTTTGTCATTGTAGGTTGAGAAATCGGGGTGGCCATCGTTATGGTCAGTGGCGGCGACGGAAACAACGTGGTCCAATGCTGCGGGATACTGATATGCATCTGGGGGAATAGGATCACTGAGATTCGGGTCACCTGACCCAGCAACGATAAGAACGCCCTTAGCGTAAGCATCGTTTATGGCGGCCTGTAGCGGCTGAGGGTCTATGTGACTGTAAAGTGACGGGCTTAGATTGATGATCTTGGCCCCGTTCTTAGCGGCATACCTGATCCCACCCGCTATGTCCCAGTGGTACGACTTACCGTTAGCATCCACCACTTTGACTGGCATAATCTCAGCCCCCCAGGAGACACCGGCAATGAGCAGGCCGTTGTTGGTCTCTGCTGCTGCAATACCGGCCACAAAAGTCCCGTGCCCATAATCATCCTGAGGTTCGCCATTCAGATTGACAAAGTCCCAGCCATGCACATCGTCTACATAGCCATTCCTATCGTCGTCAACCTTATTACCTGCTGTCTCGCCTGGGTTTGTCCATATCTTATTCTCTAACTCCGGGTGATCAAGATCAACGCCCGAGTCCACAACGGCGATAACTACTCTATTGCTGCCAGTGGTGACATCCCAAGCAGCAGGAGCTTCAATCTGGGCCAGGTTCCACTGGGAAGGAAAATACGGATCATTGGGAATGACATCCTGAGCGCGAAGACTGTAGTGGGACTCGAATGGGATCGGGTCTACAATCTGAATCATGTAATTTGGTTCGGCGTACTCCACCAAAGGGTAACGCTTTAACTCTTCTGTCTTCTCCAACTCCTGACTCTTGGGGACGGAGAGCAGCATGAAGCCGAGGTCGTCCATCTCATCCAAGATACTCATGTCGTCAGCGAGGAGCAAAGATTGGATACTAGCCCGCGGAACGCCCTCTCTAAATTTGACAATGATCTCGCCCGCTTTGAACTTCATCGCCTCGCAAGCCTGATCGGTTGTCGTCGGCGTTGGCTCTTCGGCAAGAGCAAGACAAGGGACGAGGGAAAAAAGGACAACTAAGAAAAAGTGTAAGACTCTCTTAATCATTGGTGGGCCTTTCATTGGTTCTTCCCCTATTCATCAGCCGTCTACTAGAAATTTCTCTACCAGCCCTTTCTTTATCTATGCTTAGAATGATACCACAAGATACCATTTGTGTCAACAACCCGTAATTGTGTCTCCGGCCCAGTGTGCATATCAAGAAGCTGATATTAGCGTTCATTCCAGCAAGCTATGTAACCAGATTAGACGAGGGGGAGTAGGCTCCCTACTCCCCCTCGCAAGTTTGATCCGCTTAAGCTATCTCACTGCCGATTACACATTAGGGGTGATTCTTGAACACCAGTGGCAAATAGACCCCATACAAAACGGACCAATCCTCAACGGCGTCCACGAACCCGTCCTTCATGACATGCGTTCTATACGGGCCTGCCGGAAAACCTGCTATCAAGTAGTGGGTTACACTGATAGACGTCGTCCCTGACCCGGTGAGAGATATCCGTGGGCTTTCATAGAAACGGTAATCACCTTCGTAAACATCTATCCCTACTTCATTACCTTCCATACCGGTGTAGTCGAAAGTTGCCCAAACTCTCTGAGTACCTTCAATGAACTCTGTTCTGGATGGCCCATCAGGTGAAATGCTCATGTCTAGGCTCGTGATTTCGCCTGGCCCACCCGGGCGCACGTGCCACAGCAGGGTCTTGATGGGCAAAAGCCCACCAGAGTATATCTGCGTCTGATAGGTGTCGGGAGGAATAGGGCTAGAGGTATGAGTTACGGTTATGCACTCAGTGCCCGACTCTGTGTACGAGTGGCTTTCGTCATGCAGTACGACACCGTCGGCGGCGACCTTGATTCGATACGGCTCCCCATGCATGTCAGAGTAATCGAAGACCACGTATACAGTTTCCACGCCGGCAGGGAAGAGGACCATAGCGGGGCCCTCACACGAGTCGCTCATGTGAAGATTCGTGATCATGCTTTCCTGGGTCGCCAGGGGACTCACAACCTCCGCGCCCACTGCTCCTATCAGCACCACCGTCACTATCAGGGCTATGACAGCGACTATCACCACTTCTCTTCTTAGTTTCATCGTTTAATCTCCTTTCACTTTTTTCGGTCAGATTTCACTTCTCAACGGGGTATCCCGCCCGCTCCCAATAAACGAATTCTCTCATCATGGCCTTGACATCAGTGAACCCCTTGTCAAGGAGAAATTGTGCCGCACGGGCACTGTCATCCGGAGGAGGTCAACAGCGGGCACAATAGGTGATGATCTCTTTATCAAGAGGAAGCTCACTATAGCGAGCCTCCATTTCCTCCCAGGGAATCGAGACCGCTCCTGATATGTGGCCTTGATCGAACTCCTCTTTGCTACGCACGTCAACGACAACTAGATCGGCTCCAGCGTCCAGCTTCTCCTTCAACTCCTCCAGGCTAATGCGAGGCACATTGGAATACCCGCTATCTACGGTAGCAGTCGGGGAAGGCTCCCATAGCTGTCGTATCTGGCGGACGACAGTAGATCCAAATCGCTGCAGGGTAGATGCTCCTGGGCCACTGGCAGCAGAGTATAGTCGGCCGAGCCATATCCCCACCACAAAGACGGCAGCGATTCCCAGAACACCCAGTACTTTGTAGAAGCCCTTCTTAGCCATTACGTTTCCTCCTCAGCCCAATGTGTCCACTGCTGGCCTCAAAATCGCTCGTGGGAAGACAAGCTAACGGGGAGCCAACACCCGTCGAACGACCCAGGCCGCAAATAGGATCAGCAATATGGCAACGGCCGGAAGAACAAAGCCTTTCACCTGGTTATAGGTCTTGACGATGGCCGACGGTGTTGGCGTCGGTTTAACGACAGGCTGCACTACTGGCTCACCAACATCCCATATAATGGTCCTAATCACGTATTCACCGCGGTAAAGATTGGTGACATAACGACCGTCGGGGAAATAACCATCACTGGTCGTAATCGCCACGGACTCTGTCCCAGATCCAGTATAGTTCTGGGTCTGCTCGAAGAGGATGCTGCCGTAATTGTCATAGAGCCTTACTTTTATCGGCTCATTCACCATATCGGCGTAGTCGAAGATAACATGGACAGTCGTTGTACCTGAGGGAAACTGGGTCATGGCTGGGCCATCGGGAGTGTCGCTCAGGCGGACGTTAGCTAGGCTTTGAGCCATAGCGATATTGGCGAACAAGATGGTCAAAAATAAAGCTATCGTGATGGGAACAAAGCGTTTCATCGGTTCACACTCCTTCTGCAAGATAGTCTTTGGGAAAATCAAGATGACCGCCTCTGCCAAAGGAACAAGGCCAAGAAAACCAATACCACTCCCACACCAGCATAACCGGCAATGACCAGGAGATTCTTCGACCCTTCTGTGGTGTGGATAGTGACCGTGGGCACTGGGGTAAACTTTGTTGTCAGTGCAGTCGTCGGTGTCGGCAACACCGTTGTCAGGGTAGGAGATGGTGGCATCGCTTCAGCCGTAGTCGGCATTGGGGTGGCTGTCGGTGGAATGGTGGTCAATGGGGGTGCTACTGGTGCCTCTGTAACTGTGGTCAATGGGGGCGTTAGTGGCGCCTCCGTGACCGTGGCCATTGGCAGTGTCGGAGTCGGTGTCAGCGTTGGCTGTTCCGGCGCTAGCGTTGGGGTAGGTGCCGTTGGAGTTGGTTGGGCGGGATATGGCTGTCCTGGCACTAATGTTGGCGTAGGGGGCATTGGAGTTGGCGTCGGCTGCCCAGGCTTCAGGGTTGGCGTGGGTGGCACCGGCGCTGGGGTAGCCGTAGGCGGCACTGGCGTAGAGGTCGGCAGCAGCGAGGTTGAGGTGGGCGTGGGAGGCACCGCTGTCGCCGTAGCCGTTGGTATAGTGGACGTGGGAGTGGCCATCCCAGCATCTGGACTCACTTCCCAGATGATGGTTTTAATTGGAAACAAACCGCTGTACAAATTGGTGAGGTACCGCCCATCGGGGAATGCTCCTCGCCCGGCAGTCGCGATCTCGATGGACTCTGTCCTAGACCCGGTGTAAGTCTGCAACTTCTCGAACAGGACGTTGCCTACATTATCATAAACCCTTACCGTGATCTCTTCGTTCTGCATATCAGAGTATTGGATGACAATGTAGACCACGCTTATCCCAGAGGCGAACTGGGTCTTCTCCGCACCGCCAGAGGTATCGGTCATGTAAGCACTCGTGACATCGGCGTAGACGATGTTAACCAGGAGAGCGCTTATGAATATGGCTAGTGTAATAACCCGTGGAATCAGTCGCTTCATAGAGTAGGGCTTTCTATCCCCTCCCCAACTTGATGCCAGAACACGATGTCCAGGCTCTGGACCTAAACAGCGCATATTATACCATTAGTTTGACAAACCTGCAAACCACGCTATAATATACCACAAGGTAACTACTCAGGCTGTCATTGCGAGCGAAGCGAAGCAATCCCCCAGCCGCAAG
>CAYUPJ010000047.1:0-22829 GCA_964446635.1 uncultured Anaerolineae bacterium | reverse complement strand
CAATAACTATTGCGTGCTGCGTATTGCGTAACGATTCACAAGACAACCGGCTCCCGAAACTCCCCAAACACATCCTTGAGCACCTGCGTCATCTCCCCCAGGGTGGCGTAGACGCGCACGGCCTCCAGGACGTAGGGCATCACGTTCTCGGTTCCAGCCGCCGCCTGGCGGAGGCTCTCCAAGGCCTGGCTGACCGCCGCGCCGTCCCGCTCCGCCTTCACCTGGGCCAGGCGCGCCCGCTGCTCCTCGACCGCCTGGGGACGGTACTCGTGGAGGGCCACGTCCGCCCCCCCCCATCCCCCCCCCGCTTGCGGGGGGGGAGAGGGGGGAGTGCGGTACTTGTTGACGCCGACCTTGACGATGGTGCCCTCCTGGATGCCCTTTTCGTACAGGTAGGCCTGGCGGGCGACCTCTCGTTGGACATAGCCCTCGCTGATGGCCCTGATGATGCCGCCCCACTCCTCATCCACCCGCTTCATCTCGGCGACGAAACGTTTCTCCAGCTCGTTGGTCAGCCACTCGACGTAGTAGGAGCCGGCCAGCGGATCCACCGTGTCGCACAACCCCATCTCTTCGACCAGGATCTGCATCGTGCGCAGGGAGATAAGCGCCGCCTTCTCGGTGGGTATGGTATAAGCTTCGTCGTAGGAGCAAAGAGCCATGGTCTGCGTGCCGGAGAGGGCCGAGATGAGGGCGTAGTAGGCGCCGCGCACGATGTTGTTCTCCGGCTGCTCGATGGTCAGCCCTCCCCCGCCCCCGCCGGCGATCATCTTCATCTGCATCGCACCGGGGTCGGTCGCGCCGTATTTCTCCTTGATGATCCTGGCCCACAGCCGGCGGGCGGCCCGGAACTTGGCCATCTGCTCCCACAGGTTGCCGAAGATGTCGAAGTTGAAGGAGATGCGCTCGACAAAGTCATCCACACTCAGACCCCGCTCCAGCACGTGGTCAATGTAGGCGCAGGCGATGGCGAAGGCGTAGGCGATCTCCTGCACCGGGTTGGCCCCCGACTCGCGGATGTGGTAGCCGCACACGCTGACCGGATAGTAGCGAGGCACGTGCCGGGCGCAGTATTCAATCGTGTCGCCGGTGAGCCGCAGCGAGGGCTCGACGGGAAAGATCCAGGTCCCCCGGCCGATGTACTCCTTGAGGATGTCATTTTGGGTCGTACCCCGGATCTGCTCCGGCGGCACCCCTTGCTTCTCGGCGACGGTGACGTACATGGCCAGCATCATGGGCGTGACCGCGTTGACGGTCAGCGAGACGCTGATCTGGTCAATGGGGATACCATCGAAGGCGACCTCCATATCCTTCAGCGTGTCCACCGCCATCCCCACCCGACCCACTTCCCCTTCGGCGCGGGGGTCGTCGGAGTCCAGGCCCATTTGACTGGGCAGGTCAAAGGCCACGTTGAGCGCGTTCTGCCCCTGCGAGATGAGGAACTTAAAACGCTCGTTCGTCTCGTAGGGGGTGCCGAAACCGGCGTACTGGCGCATGGTGAAGGGCCGGTAGCGGTACATCCACTGGTGGATACCTCGGGTGAACGGGTAAGCACCTGGCTGGCCGATCTCCGTCTCGTAGTCCATATCGGCCAAGTCCTCGGGGCCGTAGATGGGCCTGACCTCGATGCCGGATTCGAGGACGACTTTTTTCAGGTCTTGTTCCGTGATTTTGGCCATGCTCACAACTCCTGGGACAACGTGAAACGTCAAACGTGAAACGTGATGCGTGTCTGGCTACTGACTGCTGAAGAATCCGATGATGTCTTCAAAGCGGGAGCCGGTGGGAAAGACGGCGGCCACGCCCAGCGCCTTCAGGGGCTCCACGTCTCGCGCTGGGATGTTGCCGCCGACGACGACCCGCACGTCCTCCAGTCCCTCTTCGCGCAGCCGGGCGATGATCCGCTCGGTCAGCGGCAGGTGCGCGCCGGATAGGATGGAGAGGCCGATGAAATCCACGTCCTCCTGCAGGGCCGTTTCGACGATCTGGTCCACCGTCTGGTGCAGCCCAGTATAGATCACCTCAAAGCCAGCATCGCGCAGGGCCAGAGCGACCACTTTGGCCCCTCGGTCGTGCCCGTCCAGGCCGGGTTTGGCGATCAAGACACGGATTGGTTTCTTGGACCAGGGCATCTTACCTTCGCTACTTGCCAGGACTAAACTCACCGTCCAGCACCTCGGTGAGGACGCCGCAGAGATCCCTGGGATGATGGATGAAGGCGTAGCGGTTGCCCATCAACTGGCGGGGCTCTCGGTCTATGATCTGCCGTCCCTTGGCCTTCAGCTCAGCCAGGGCCTCGTCAACGTCGTCCACGCGATACGAGATGAGGAAGAACCCCTCCCCCCGCCTTTCGATGAAACGAGCCACCTCGCTGTCCGGCGCGGTGGCCTCCATCAGCTCCAGGGCCACGTCGCCGACGTAGTAGCGGGCCACCCTGATCTTCTCGCTCTCAGCCACGTAGGTGGTGTGTAGCTCCAGCCCCAGGTCGTCTTCATAGACCTGCCGTGCCTTCTCCAGGTCCTTCACCGCGATGCAGATGTGGTCAATGCCGCGCAGCTTCATCTACTCTTTTCCCTTTCCCTCGATAGCCTCCAGGATCACCTCTGGCGTCATGGGGAATTTGTGAATCCAGGTGCCGATGGCGTTGCATAAGGCGTTGGCGTAGGCCTGAGCCGCCGACATGGCGATGCTCATGCCCGCCTCCTTGGCCCCGTAGGGCCCGCTGGGATCAATGGACTCCACGATGATGGTGTTGATTTTGGGCATGTCGCAGGCCAGGGGGATTTTGTACTCGCGGTAGGTCGGGTTGAGCAGGTGCCCCTCGGCCCACTGGTGCCCCTCGGTCAGCACTCCGCCCTGGCCGCCCATGGCTACCCCTGACTCGAACTGCCCCTCCACGACCATCGGATTCAGGGCGAAACCGACGTCCTGGGCTGCGGTCACCTCCAGCACCTTCACCTGCCCCGTCTCCGGGTCCACCTCCACCTCGGCCACGGTGGTCCCAAAGGAGAAGGCCTCGGACAGTTGCCCGTAGGGGTTCTTGACCCACTCCCGACTGTGGTCCACCTTGGGGGAATAGTGGCCGCGACCCATGATGGGCTTGTCCAGAATCAGGGCCTTGCGCACCACCTTGGCGATGGGAATCCCCTGCTCCGGGTCACCCCTCACAAAGATGCGGCGGTCCCTGGCCTCAAGCTCGTCAGCGGGAACTTCCAGGTCATAGGAAGCGATCTCGAAGAGCTGATGGCGCGCATCAATGGCCGCCAGTCGCACGGCGTTGCCTCCGGCAAAGGTGCTGACCATGCTGAAGCTGCCCGGCGAGAGGGGCGTGACCTCGGTATCAGCCGAAACGAGGCGGATGTCTTCCGGTCGCACACCCAGTTCCTCGGCGGCGATCTGCACCAGCATATTGTCGTTACCCTGGCCGTTGTCCACCACGCCGGAAATCACCGTCACCCCGCCGTCCTCGTCGAACTTGACGAAGGCCTGGGAACCGCCCCGGATGCCCATGGTGAAGCCGGTCTGCACGGAGTTGCAGCCCAGGCCGATACCTCGCCACTTGGGCAGCTTACCCCGCTTCTCCTTCCAACCCGATACCTCCATGGCCTTGTTGATGGTCTCGTCCAGGGCGCAACTGAACACCTTCGATCCGGTGGGGGTCACGTCGCCTACTCGCGTGGCGTTGCGCAGGCGGATCTCTCCGGCGTCAATGCCCAGTTCCTCGGCCATCATATCCAACTGCATGTCAATGCCTCCGGCGAAGGCCCGGCCGTGGGTGCGGATCATGCCCCGCGCCGGCTTGTTGGTGTAGATGCGATAGCCGTCAAACCGCACGTTGGGCATACGGTAGACCTGCTCCAGACACAGGAAGGGTACCGTGGTAGCGATGGGACCGGTTGAACTGTAGGCCCCTCCGTCCATGTGCAGGGTCATGTCGCGGGCCAGGACCACCCCGCGCCGATCCACGCCTGTCTTGATGCGGGCGATCATGTTGTGCCCCTGGCGGGTGGCCAGGGTGTTCTCCTCACGGGTGTAGACCAGCTTCACCGGCCGCTGGGTGCGGATGCTTAGCAGGGCACAGATGAACTCGCCGGGAAAGATGTCAGAGCGGCCGCCAAAGGCCCCGCCGATGGCGATCTTGCGGACGTGGACCTTGTGCAGGGGCATTTCCAACAGATTGGCCAGCGCCTTGGCCTTCATGTGCGGGGCGGCGTTGGGCATCCACATCTCCAGCATGCCCTCGCTGGTGTAGTTGGCCACCACGGCCAGGGGCTCACTCATAAAGTGGGACTCTTCCTCCGAGACAAAGGTGTCCTCGCGGACCAGGTAGGAATCCCGGAAGCCTTGCTCCACGTCGCCCACGACGATGGGCACATGGATGTTGATGTTGCGCTCGTGGCCCTCGTGCAACAGCGACGCCCTCTCGGCCATAGCTTCTTCGATGGTGAAGACGGCCGGCAACAGCTCGTAATCCACTTTGATCAGACCCAATGCTTCCTGGGCGGTGTCCTCGTCCATGGCGGCCACGGCGGCTACCTCTTCTCCCACGTAGCGTACCTTGTCCACAGGCAAGAGTTGTTGGTCTCGCGTGTAGTGAAAGACACCCCACTTTTCCCCGGCGGTGTCTTGACCGGTGATCACCGCCTTGACGCCAGGCAGCCGTTCGGCTTGGCTGGTGTCTATGTGCAGGATGCGGGCGTGGGCGTGGGGGCTCCGGAGGATCTTGCCATGGAGCATCCGCGGGAGAGTCATGTCTGCGGTGTAGCGGGCATCACCTGTGGCCTTGACCACCGAATCAATCCTGGGCACACTCTTGCCGACGACAGAGTGTTCATTCATGACAAGCCTCCTTGGATCATCTCCGCAGCCTTCAGCATGGCCTTAACGATTTTTGCGTAACCGGTGCATCGGCACACATTCCCCGAAATGGCCTCCCTGGCTTCCCGCTCCGTGGGGTGGGGATTTTCGTCGAGCAGGGCCTTGGTGACCAGAATCATACCCGGCGAGCAAAAGCCGCACTGGATGGCCCCGTGTTCGACAAACGCCTGCTGAACCGGATGTAACTTATCACCTCCTGCCAGCCCCTCGATGGTGGAAATTGCCTTGCCCTGGACTTCCACGGCCAGCGTCAGGCAGGAGCGAACCGGCTGCCCGTCCAGCAGGACGGTACACATGCCACAGGCTCCTTCGCCACACCCTTCTTTGGTGCCCGTCAGGCTCAAGTTGTCCCGTAGCACTTCGAGGAGCGTCCGGTTGGGCAGGATGACGGCATCGTACTCTTCACCGTTGACCATCAGTTGAATGATTCGCTTTTCCATGTCCTACTCCCTCCACTCCCCATGCATTGGTGATCGCCCGCCTGGTCATCACCCGCACCATCTTGCGGCGGTAGAGCGGCCTACTGCCAATGCTGGCGATGGGGTGGGCGGCTTCATACGCGGCTTCGGCTGCCTGGGCAATGGTCGCCTCAGCCATTCCCTTCCCCTCCAGCAGCCCTCCCGCCTCCTCCATCACGATGGGGGCCGAGGCGATCGCGGTCACCACGATCCTGGCCTTCGCGCACCCCTTCCCATTGCGACCCAGCACGGCCGCCACGCCCAGCAGCGGGTAGTCCACCGCGCCCCGATAGCGGAGCTTCTGATAGTCGCCACCCCAAGGCCCGGCCGGACGCGGGACCTCGATCTCGGTCAATACCTCATCCGGCATCAGCCCGATGGGATTCTCCCCTTGGCCAGTGTACAACTCGGCCAGGGGGATCGTTCGTTGGCCTCCTTTTTTCGCCAGCCTGGCCCGAGCCTCCAGCGCGATCAAGACGGGGGCCAGGTCGCCCTGGTAGGCCGAATAACAGTGGTCACCGCTGCCGACCGCATGGCAGACCGTTCCTCCGCTCTTGAAGCAATTGGGCCTGGCTTCGCGCCAGAACTCGGACTGGTTGTAGTAGAAGCAGCGGGTGTCCTGGCACAGATTCCCCCCCAGCGTGGCCATCGTCTGGATGGGGGGCGCGGCCACGCTCCGGGTCGCCTGGGCGATCACAGGGAAGTGTTCCCTCACCAGCGGCGACCGGACCAGCGTCGCCAGCCGGGTGAGGGCACCGATCCGCAGCCCGCTTTCCTCGTCGTAGGCCACGAAATCCAGTTCTGGAATCTCCTTGAGATTGACCAGGTATTTGGGGGTGAGCAACCTATGCTTCATCGTCACCAGGAGATCCGTCCCTCCGGCGATGACCTTAGCCTCCTCCCCATATTGGCTGAGGAGATGGAGGGCCTCCTGCAAGGATTGGGGTTGAAGGTGTTCAAATCTCGGCAGTCGCATCGTTGCCTCCTTTAGATTCAACTTTCCTGCGATTTACGAATCTCTACCAGGGCTTCCAACTCTGGAATCAACCTCAAATCCTTGGGACGGTCTGCTGCTTTCTTGGACACAATTAAGCCTTCGAGGGTCATGACGTGACAGGGAATTCCGTAGATATCCAACACTTCGGAGAACCCGATGACCCGATCATAATGGCGGTGGAATTGCTTAAGAAGCTTTTCGACGTCCGTCATGCTCCCGCTTCCCCGCTTCTCTCAGCCTCTCGGCGAACTCGAGCGCTCGCTGATGTCTCTCAATGCGCTCGGTAGGTGTCCACGACAGCCTCTCGTATAACAGACTGATGTCTATGCCTTCATCCACCGTTTCTTGCAAAGCCGAAGGGTCGAGGATGACAGCGTCCAAGCCCAACTTGGTCTCTATGTTCATCAAACAACTCCTGTTACTGTTTTTGTATCTCAGAAGCTATGATGTTAAGAATGATGTGCTGGGTCCCTGCACCGTAGAGGAGCCAGCGGACGTCACGGAAGTAGCGTTGAATGTTCATATCCGTGGCTGCACCGTAGGCACCGAAGATACGGGTCGCGTCGTCAACGATCCTGAGAGCTGCCTCAGTAACATAGTACTTGCACACGGCGGCTTCCACGTTCACGGGCAGCCCCTGGTCCATCAGCCAGGCTGCATAATAAATGAGGAGCCGGGCCGCTTCAATATCTACCACCATTTTGGCCAAGTCGTGCTCTATCGCCTGGAATTTGATAATGGGACGCCCGAAAGCCACACGCTGCTGGGCGTACTCCAAGGACTCCTCATAAGCAGCTCGGGCAGTTCCCAAAGCCTGAGCTGCGGTGTGGACCCGGATGTCGTTCAGGATGTTGCGCAAGAGGGCAAAGCCCTTGCCCCCCTCTCCACCGTAAAGATGGCCGGCTGGGACGCGGACGTTGTGGAAGAACAGCTCATAGCACCCTGAGGCTACGGCAATGATTTTATCAATTCTCTTCCCCACTTCTACCCCTGGCCTGTCCTTCTCCACTAGAAACATGCCAATGCCCCTGAATCCGGCTTCGGGATCGGTTTTGGCAGCTACGGTGAAGAAGTCGCACATATCGGCACCGGTGATCCAGCTCTTCTGCCCGTTGATGACGTACTCGTTGCCATCGCGCACCGCAGTAGTCTGTATAGCCCCCAGGTCCGTGCCTCCGGTCGGCTCCGTCATGCACATGGTACCGTATCGCTCCCCCTTTATGGCCGGGATGAGGAATTCCCGCTTCTGTTCCTCGGTGCCAAAGCGGTGTAGAAAGTCGGTGCCCATCAGACACTGCATCATGGCCCTGGCCGCCGTGCTCATATAACAGCGAGACATTTCCTCGACAAAGATGGCGAACATGACGTTATCCCCGCCCTGCCCTCCGACCTCCTCTGGATAGCGCAGTCCGTAGAAGCCCTGCTCGGCCATCTTATCGAAGATATCGTGGGGGATCTCTTTCTTTTCCTCCATCTCCGGGATGCGAGGTCGGATGTACCTGTCGGCGAATTCACGCACCGTGCGGCGGAAAATCTCCTGTTCAGGGGTGAAGCTGAAATCCATCGCTGGCTCCTTTCGTTACGTTTCACGTTTCACGCGCTATATGACGCCTCTGACCCTCAGATCGGCCAACCGTTCAGCATCGTAGCCCAGGGCTCCGTAAACCTCCTCGTTGTGCTCGCCCCAACGTGGGGGGAAGGGCAACCGCATGTTCACCGATTCCAGATACGGGGTGATGACCGGCGGGGGCGGCAAAAATACCTCCGTGCCCGTGCGCGGGTCCTTGGAGGAGATCAGCTTACCCTTCAGGTGAGGGTCCTCTATCACCTCCTCGATGGTGCTGACCGTGGAGATGGGCACGCCGACGCTGTTGAACAACTCGACGAGTTCAGCCGTTGTCCTGGTCCTGGTCACCCGGTTGATGGCTTCGTTCAAGCGCTTCACGTCGGCGATGCGGCCGGCGTTGGTCTTGTACTCTTCTTTGTACAGCCCCTCAAAGCCAGCCTGCTCGGTGATGGTCTGCCACTGCCGGTCGTTGCCCGTGGCGATGTAGACGTAGCCATCTTTGGCCTGGTACACGGAGACCGGGGCGAAGAACTCGTGGGTATTCCCCCGCCGGGTGATCTTGTCGCCAAAGCTCTTGTTCCCCCCCGCCGTCAGTAACACCGGGTTCACCAGCCAGGACACCGCGCTTTGGAACATGGAAATGTCTATGCGGCTTCCCTCGCCCGTGGCCGCCCGCTTGTAGAGGGCCTTCATGATCTGGCCGTACCCATGCTCGCTGGCCCCCAGGTCAGCCATGGGCAGGCCAAAGACCATCGGCTCGCCATCCCTCTCGCCGGTCAGCTCCATGAACCCGGCCCGGGCTTGCAAAATGGGGTCATAGGCCGCCTCATTGCTCTCAGGCCCAAAGCCGGTGATACCCACCCATAGGATGTCCTGTTTTATGCCCTTGAGCCGCTGGTAGTCAATGCCTAGCTTCGCGTAATTGCGCGGCAGTTGGTTGGTGGCAAAGATGTCCACATCCAGCTTGAGGATCAGTTCACGCAACAGCGACTGCCCCTCCTCTCCTCCCAGATTCAGGGTGATGGCCTTCTTGCCCACGTTGTTGGGGAAATAGTAGGTGTTCATGCCTTTCTCACTCAGGACGTCGCGGCCCACGAAACGATTGGGATCGGGTCTCTCCGGGTGCTCGATCCGGATGACGTTCATCCCCTCAGCGGCCAGGCGGTAGGTGAGATAGGGCAACACGGTGGCCTGCTCAAGACTTAGAACGGTGATATCGGTAAATAGCCCTTCGACCAGGCTCAGGACAGGCTCCATTGCTCAATCCTCCTCAATGCTCCCATCACTTCACCCAAAACCTGCAACAGGTGCGCGTTTTCAGCGCGGGTGCCCACGGTGATGCGGAAACAATCGGGAGCGCGGAAGGCGGCCATAGGGCGGATGATCACCCCCTTCTCCAACATGCGCTCGTAGATCAATTGCGGATCGTAGCCGGGCTTGACAATGATGAAGTTGGCTTGGCTGCGGGCGTGGGGCAACTCCAGATCATTCAGCCCGGCGTAGAGGAATTCTCGCTCCACCCGGTTGTGCTGCACGCTCTTCTCGACGTGCTCCCGGTCGTCCAAGGCGGCTAGGGCTCCGTGCATAGCCACACTATTCAAGTGGAAAGGCACACGCAGGCGGCGGACGTACTGAGCCAGCTCCTCGTAGGCGATGCCGTAGCCTATCCGCAGGCCAGCCAGCCCGTAGACCTTGGAGAAGGTTCGGGTAACCAGAACATTCCGTCCCTCTCGAACGTAGGCGAGAGCGTCGGGAAAGACTTGGGGGTCGGCGTATTCCCAGTAGGCCTCGTCAAGGACCACCAGCACGCAGGAGGGGACCTGAGCCAGGAAATCGTCCAACTCGGCCCGGGTAATCATCGTGCCTGTGGGATTGTTGGGATTGCAGAGGAAGATCAGCCGCGTGCGGTCGGTGATGCTGTCTAGCACGCGGGGTGGATCGTAGGTGAAATCGTCCTTCAGGTTTACGAAGACGCACTTACCCCCGCAGATATTGACCACGATCTCGAACAGTTGAAAAGTGGGCGGGCATAAGATGGCCTCGTCCCCTGCCTCATAAACAAAGGCCCGCGCGATCATAGCCAGCACGTCGCAGGAACCGTTGCCGGTGATAAAACATTCCTCACTCAAGCCACCGTCGCTCAGCGTGCTGGCCAGTTTGGCCCGCAGTTCGTCATCGGCCACAGGAGGATAACGATGAATGTTCGCCAGCGTCTCCTGCATCGCCTCCACTGCGAGAGGAGAAGGGCCCAGAGCATTCTCGTTGGAAGCCTGCTTGATGATCTCCGCCAGACCATACTTGCACTGGATTTCCTCAATAGAGGTGCCAGCCACGTACAATTCTGCTGCGCAGATACAGGGGTTCAGCTTCAAGAGTTCTAGACACGTTCTACTTTTGCTTCCCACTTTGCCCTTTCTCTCCTTCGACAGCCCTTCGACTACCCCTTCGGCTCCGCTCAGGGCAGGGCTCAGGACAAGGCTCAGGACGCCGCTTTAGTGCCGTAAGCACCTTCTCGGCCGTGATAGGCAGGTCCTTGATCCTGACCCCCACGGCATCGTAGACGGCGTTGGCGATGGCCGGGGCGGTGGGGTTGTTGGCTGGCTCGGCCATGCCCTTGGCTCCAAAGGGCCCCTCCGGATCAATGGTCTCAACGATGATAGGGTCAATGGGCGGCACGTCCAGCGCCGTAGGCAGGGCATAGTCGGCGAAATTGGGGTTGAGCAGCTTCCCCTCCTCCAGCACCAACTCCTCGCTCAAACCGTAACCCAGGCCCATGGACACCCCACCCTCGATCTGACCCTCCACCGCCATAGGGTTGATGGCCCGGCCTACGTCGTGAGCGGCCGCTATCTTCAGCACTTTCACCTCCCCTGTTTCGGTGTCTACTTCCACTTCGGCAGCCTGGGCAGCAAAACCGTAAGCAGCCGAGATGTTGCCTCGAAATTCCTTATCCTGTTTCTCAGTGGGAGGCTCGTACCAGCCCCGCGCCAGGATGACGTCCCCAGCGGGCCGGAAGTGCCCGGCCCGGATGGACTTGGCATAGGGGATGCCCTCCTCCGGCTCGCCTTTGACGAAAATCTGCCCCTCACGCATGTCCAGGTTCTCGACTTTCTGATTGTAGGTCTGGGCAGCGGCTTCCAGAATCTGAGCCTTGGCATCAGCGGCGGCCAGACGAGCAGAGTTGCCAGCAATGAAAGTAGTGCGGCTGGCGTGGGCCCCCACGTCCCAGGGGATGATGTCGGTATCGGTGTTGATCACCGTGATGTTGTCCACTGGCACCCCCATCTCTTCGGCCACGATCTGGGCAATGACCGTGTCAGAGCCCTGCCCCATATCGCTAGAACCGGTGATCACGGTGACCTTGCCATAGTCGTCCACCTTGATGGTGGTGCCACAGCCGTCGGAAGGGTAGATGCGCGCCCCGCCGCCCACGTGCAACTGACAGGCCATCCCCACCCCGCGATTGCCCCCCCCACTTTGGGGGGGATGTTTGCCTCGCTTCGCCTGCCAGCCAATGCTCTCTGCCGCCTTCTCGATGCACTCGCTCAAACCGCAGGAGGTGATCCTGACCCCCTGGCCGGTGACGTCGCCGGGTTGGTTGGCGTTCTTCAGGCGGAACTCCATGGGGTCCATGCCCAGCTCGTGAGCCAGCATGTCCGTATGAGATTCCACTACAAAAGTGGCCTGGGGGTTGCCATAGCCTCGCATGGCGCCGGCATAGGGGTTATTGGTATAAACCACGAGCACATCGTATTTGACGTTGGGCACCCGATACAGAGAGGAGATGGTCTGCATCATCACCAACGGAGTGGTGGCCCCCCAGGAGGAGTAGGCCCCATTGTCGAGGATCATCCTGGCCTGTCGGGCCATCAGGGTGCCGTCCTTCTTGGCCCCACTCTTGATGTCGCAAATCACCGGCTGGCGGGTAGGCGAAGCGATGAACTCCTCCTCGCGGGTGAAAGTGATCCGCACCGGACGCCCCGTCTTATGGGCCAACAGGATGCAGATGGGCTCGAAGGGATAGGTATCCAGCTTGCTGCCGAAACCTCCGCCAATGGTGGCCTTGATGACCCTGATTTTTTCCGGTGGCATCTTCAAAGCCGTGCTCAGTTCCCTTTGAGACATAAAAGGCATCTGGCTGGAATTCCAGACGGTGAGGTTACCCGCGTGGTCGAAGCTGGCCAGGCAGAAAGAGGTGCCCATGCAGCAGTGGGCCACCCGGGGCAATGTAAAGCGGTCCTCGATCACCGCATCCGATTCAGCGAACCCCTTTTCCACGTCGCCGTGGGAGTACGACTGGGTCATCAACGACAGGATGTTCCTCTCTGCCTTCTCATGGACGAGGGGAGCACCGGGTTTCATGGCTTCTTCCGGGTCAAAGACGGCCGGCAGGTCCTCGTATTCCACCCGGATCAGCTCCAGGGCCTCCTGGGCCGTGTCCTCGTCTACGGCCGCCACAGCCGCGATCTCGTCGCGGAAGGATCGCACTTTGCCCGTCTTGAGGACAGGGTGGTCGCGGGCAAAGCCGACTCGGACATCGGGAATGTCATAGCCTGTTATCACCGCTTTGACCCCCGGCAGCTTTTTGGCCCGGCTGGTATCAATGTTCAGGATGCGGGCGTGGGCACGCTCGCTGCGCAGGATCTTGCCGTAGAGCATACGGGGCAACTTCATGTCGCGGCCATAGATGGCCCGTCCTGTGACCTTGTCTATAGCGTCCAGTTTGGGCACCCGTTTGCCGATGAATGTGAATTCTTCTGTCACGGTTGACCTCTCTTGAATCTCGTTCCTGAGCTACCTGTTCCTACAATAACTACAAAAGCTCATCCTCCACGTAAACAAGGCCAAAAGCACCACGCCGCTTATTCCAACGAGCCATTCGGCCCGCCACGAGTAGATTGCGCATGTACTGATAGGCAGAGCCTGCAAAAGGGCATGGGTCATAGCTTTGCGCGTTGTCGAGCGTAAAGTAGCGAGGAATCCAGCGCCAGTATTCCACACCTTTGCCAGTCAACGCGCAAGGGGCTCGTTTGCCACTTTGGGGTTTGGTCTGCATCTCGTAGCGCCCATTGCATTGCTCCGGTGGCTGACTGCAAGGTCCGCCGACTTCGGTAAATTTGCACTCCAGCACTACCACCGCCGTGTCGTTCTCCAGCAGGACATCCAACTGCGTGGGTCGGGGCTCGCCCAGCAAATTAGCAGGCACACGTTCTTCCAGCTTGACAGCCCACTCCTGTTGGCTCACATCAGACATTTGTGCCCCGAACACCGCCGTGACCAGTTCTGACACCAGCGAGTCACACAGCGGATGGTTCTGCACAGTGCCGAAGACGTCAATAGCCAGTGATTGAGAGGAATGTGGCTGGTGTGCCCCGCTATGCCAGGGGAAAGCCCGCCAGATGCTCCCATGAGCTGCCGGAAACAAGTTCTGCCGGATTTGGTCTGTATGCTCCATCATCTACTCCTTTCCCAATTCTCTACCAGACAACTTTGAAACACGAATGTCACGAAGGGACGAATGACACTAATTTGGTTCGAAATGAGAGGTCAATGTTCGTGGAATTCGCCCATTCGTGTTATTCGTGATTCGAAACCTCTCTAGCCAGTACTCGCGTCCAATATGGCCTCCAAAATCTTGGCGTAGCCCGTGCAACGACACAAGTTGCCGGAGATGGCCAGCCTGATTTCCTCCTCAGTGGGGTTGGGGTTGTGATCGAGGAGCGCCTTGGCCGACATCAACATCCCCGGCGTGCAATAGCCGCACTGCACCGCGCCGTGCTCGACGAAGGCTTTCTGCAAGGGATGCAACTCCCCCAGCGGAGCCAGGCCCTCTACGGTCATCACCTCCCGGCGCTGAGCCTTGAGGGCAGGCACCAGACACGAGTTTACTGGCCGGCCGTCTACCAGCACTGTGCAAGCCCCGCACTCCCCCTCGCCGCAGGCGACCTTCGTGCCAGTGAGCTCCAATTGATCGCGCAACACGTCCGCCAACATAGCAGAGGGTTTGACCTGCACCGTCACTTCCTCCCCGTTGAGCGTCATGGTCAGAGTCTGTTTGGTCATTTTCTCCACCCCGCTCCTTGCTCCCTTGCTCCCTTGCACCGCCCGCTCGATGGACCTGCGGAGCAGCACCTTGACCATCTCCCGGCGGTATCCCTGGGAACCCCGCACCGGGTTAGTCCTGGGCTGAGCTTCCTGAGCCGCCAACTCCAGGGCGGCCACGATGGCCTGCGCTTCAATTGCCGCGCCTCGCAGAGCTTCCTCAGCTTTACGGGCGCGGAAAGGCGTAGGAGCCACCGGGCCAACAGCCAGCCGCACCTCCTGGAAGGTATCTCCGTCGTCGTTCAGGGTGACCACGGCGGCCGCGTTCAGAATGGGCAGAGACAGGGCCTTCCGTTTGGCCAGACGCTCGAAAGCGGAACCTTGGTTGGGGCCCAGAGCACAAAAGCGCACGGCAGCCAGGATCTCAGCGGTGGGGTCCACTCTACACTGTCCCGGCCCCAGGCAGAGTCCTTCCAGAGGCTCGCGACGGATGCCTGTGGCGGTGGCCACCTCCAACTCTGCCTCCAGGGCCAAAAGAGGAATGACGGTGTCGGCGGCAGGTTGGGCGTTGACGATGTTGCCGCCCACCGTGCCCATGTTGCGTATCTGAGGCGAGCCCACCTGCGAAGCCCCCTCAGCCAACACGGCCGCCCTCTCACGGATCAAACTGGAGGAGGCGAGTTCCTGATGGGTGACACAGGCCCCGACCCTGATGAAATCGCCCTCCAGTTCAATGCCCTTCAGTTCATCGAGGTTCGTGACGTCCACCAGGCACCTGGCTGTCAACTCTTTCTTCTTCAGTTGGATGATCAGATCCGTGCCGCCGGCGATGACTCGTGCCTGCCCCTGACGCTCCTCGAGCATGGCCAGGGCTTCCTCCAGCGAGGTCGGAACGAGATACTCTTCCCACTTCATGATGCCCCCCCTGCGTCAAAGGCCCGCAAGTTCACATCTCTGAATCTCGGCGGGCTGATCCGCACGATGGTTTCCTTAACGTCCTCGTAAGTGAAAGGCACATCCGGCACACTCAGAGCATAACCGATGAGGGCCAGATTGGCCGACCGTGGAGCGCCCAGGGCCAGAGCCACTTTGTCGGCCGGGAAGCTGTAGGCCCTGATCTCGTTCTTCTCCAGGTAGCCCTTGATGCCAGCATCCCAGAAATCCTCCCTGGGACTGTTGACGAAGCAGAGGCCACCCCCTTTGAGAAAACCCAGGGTGCGATAAGCCTCATCGCGGTCAAAAGCGAACAGGAGGTCTGCTGTGCCTTGTCTGATCAAAGGGCTGGAGTAATCGCCGATTTTCAGATGGGAGATGACCGACCCTCCCCGTTGAGCCATGCCGTGCGTTTCGGAGCCAATGACATTGTAGCCCTTAGCAAAGGCCAGTTCCAAGAATATCCTGGTGGCGAAGAGGATGCCCTGCCCTCCCACGCCGGATAGGATCAATTGCAGGTTCATTTGAAACACATCCAAAACATCTAAGCTGGCACGATGAACCCCTTGTAACAAACGTCTATGCAAACGCCGCAATCGGCACAGACTCGTCGGTCAATGACCACCCGCCCCAGGTCTTCGTCCAGCACCAGGGCCGGGCACTCGAAGGCCGTTATACAGTACTCGCAGTCGCTACATTCCTCGGTAACGGTTACCCGCACGGGGTTCTCCCGCAAGGGGGTAGGGTCGTAGAGGGGACAGGGCCGCCTGGAGATGATGACGGCAATGCCTCCATCTTCCTGCTGGATGTAACCCCGCGCCCTCTTGACCAGCGACTGGAAGTCCTTGACGCGATAAGGGTCTATCTCCTCAATGAATCGCACTCCGCAGGCCTGAACCAGGTCCTTGATAGCCACCCGGTTGCCCATCCTCCCGTCAGCCAGCAGGCCCGAATCGGCGGTGGGCTGCATGCCGGTCATGGCCGTGGTGCTGTTGTCCAGGATAACCAGGATGAAGCGGGCCTGGTTGTGGACGGCGCTGGCCAAGGGGGGAATGCCGGCGTGCAGGAAAGTAGAATCGCCGATGGTGGCCGCCACGACCACGTCTTCTCCGTCCTGGTGATAGGCATGGTAGAGGCCATTGGCAATGGTGATGGCCCCCCCCATGTCCAGGCAGGTGTCTACGGCCCTCAAGTTGAGCCCCAGGGTGTAGCAGCCGATGTCACTAGGGTAAATGGCCTTGGGCCCCAGGGTCCGCCTCAAGGCGTAGAAGGCCCCTCTGTGAGGACAACCTGGGCACAGGCGCGGCTGGCGGACCGGTAGCCCCAGGCCGGCTACCAGCTTAGCCAACTCCTCAAGATCGGGGTGGGGCCCCACCGGCAGCCCCAGTTCCTCCATCAAACCCGCCAGGATACCGTAAATGACCTCGGGAACCAACTCGCCGGCAGCGGGCACTGTGCCGGTGAGACGCCCCAGCACCTTGCTTTTGTCCCAGATTTGCCACTCGATGACGGCATCGGGCTCCTCCAGAACCAGGACCCGCTCACAGCCGGTGATAAAGTCGGCCACCCGTTTTTGCGGCAAGGGGTAGGGTGTGCTGACCTTCAGGATGGGGAACTGGCCTTCCAGCCCCATCTCCCGCAGGACGTCCAGCAGGATGGAATAGCTGGCCCCAGCGGCAATGAAACCCAGGCGGTTGTCTCGCCCCTGGTGACACACGTTCAGCTCCGACTGCTCGAACTCGGCTTCGATGACCTTCAGCTTCTCGTTCAACTCCTTGTGCAGGACATAGCGGAAGCGGGGAGTGGCCGCCCAGCGACCGGGGTCCTTCTCAAAGGCAGCGGGGCATTCCAGGTCAGGCACAGGCCGAAAGGCAATGTTCTGCCGGGCGTGACAGATGCGGATGGCCGGGCGCAGGATAACGGGAATACGGTATTTCTCCGAAAGCTCAAAGGCGGTTTTGACCATATCCCTGGCCTCCTGCGGGCTGGAGGGGTCCAGGGCCGGCACCTTAGCGAACATGGCGAAGAAGCGGGTGTCCTGCTCGGTCTGGGAGGAGTGGGGCCCAGGGTCATCGCAGGAGATGACGACGAATCCCCCTTTGACCCCAGTGTAGGCCGAGCTCATGAGCGGGTCGGCGGCCACGTTAAGCCCCACCTGCTTCATGATCACCGCGGCCCGCTTGCCGGTGTAGCTGGCGGCCAGGGCCACTTCGTAGGCCACCTTCTCGTTGATAGACCATTCCACATGGGTGTTCAGATCCAACTCCTTTTTGAAGCGCACCACACCGGGCAAAATCTCGGAGCTGGGTGTGCCAGGATAGGAAGTCACCACATGGCAACCAGCCTCCACCAACCCTCTGGCCACTGCCTCATTTCCTAGCAGTACTTCTTGTTTCATCTCAGTCCCTGTGGGCTTCTCGTGACAACAACTGTCTGGATTTCCGCATTATGGCCAAAGTGGCACTCAGAATTCTCTACGGCCTGGAGGCGAATGACTTTTTCATCACTTCAGAGAGCTTCAGCCCAGCGTCCCGCTTCTTCGTTATGCTTACCGAGGTGGCGGGCACGAATTGGAGCGCGCCGGGATCGCAGAAACGGACGCAGGTCGGGTCGCCATCGCAAAGATCGCACTTGATCACCCGCCGGGCTACGATGTCAATCCCCATGCCACCAAACGGACAGGCGGTGACACACATCTTGCAGCCGATGCACAGGTCATAGTTCAGCCGCACCCGGCCCAGGACGGGGTCACGGGATAGGGCATCCTTGGGGCAGACGGCGATGCAGGGCGCCTCCTCGCACTGCTGGCATAGCATCGGCAGCTCAAACCCCTCCAACGGCCACTTGATGACGTGGATGCGGGAGCGGGTAGGATTGTTGACGCCGGCATGTTTCACCGAGCAAACCATCTCGCACAACCGGCAACCAGTGCACTTCTCGTGATCTACTACCAGTATCTTCTCCATTTGCGATCTCCTATAGCACGTGGGAAGGCTCGAGGTCCAGCCCCTGCCTCTTCAACGTCTCCGTCCGGGGCACGCCATTCTCGTCCCAGCCGTGAAGTTCGTAGTACTCGTCTAGCATCTGCTTGAACTTCTCACGATCCAGACTCTTGCCCCGCGCAATCGGCAAGCCAATGGGGGTCGGCTCGTCGAAGTAGCGATCCACCAGCCAGTCATCCGCTCGCGTCAACCCCTCCCGGATGTTGAACAGCCGCTCGACGGTGTAGGCGCGGTCGGCGATGTCCCAGATCTCCTCCGGCGCGAGCTCCAGGCCCGTGTTGTAGTAGATCAGCTTAGAGAGTTCCTCGAAGCCAATCAGGTTGGGACTGAGGAAGATGGAGTGGAACTTGCAGACGCCGGTACAGTCAATCGCCTCGTACATCATCTCCTGCCATTGCACCATGCGCGCCTTCCCCTCGTAGGTGGTGTAGTCGGACGAAAGCGGGCCATCGTAGGGCTGGGGGCTGCCGTAGATCTTGCGCAGCAAGGGTTCGGGCAGGTGATAGAGGTCAATCGCTGGCCGGCTGCGCAAGTGGTCGGAGCCTCGCGAAGAGGTGGCAATGCCCAGGGCCAGCGACGGCGTGGGCCGCTCGTCCGAGTGCAGGTTGCTCATCCCCTTGACGTGAATGAGGTACTTGAGTGAGTCCTGGCCGATCTTCTCGGCCGCCCGCAGCGGTCCCTCGGCCAGGATGTCGCCCAACCCCTTGCGCTCGGCGATGCGCGTGATCATCTCAAACACCGCCTCATCGTTGCCCCACTCCAGCTTCAGGCCATCCGTGTCGGCGTCGGTCAGGATGCCATTCTCGTATAGCTCCATCGCCCAGGCAATCATGCTGCCGGTCTCCAGTGTGTCAATTCCATACTTGTTGACCAGGTGGTTGCCGATCAGAATGGTCTCGAAGTTGTTGCAGCCGACCTCCATACCGAACGCGCCCTGGCTGGTGTACTCCGGCCCCTCAGCGTAGGTCCCGGCGTATGGTCCTTCTCTAATCAGATACTTGTGCCGGCAGTGGATGATGCAGCCATAGCAGCCTTCCGTGCCCAGGGCGTAATCCTCGATGTGCTCGGCCTCAATGTTTCCCCCTACCTGCTGGTTCAGTTGGAAGTTCTGGACGCGCACCAGGCCAGTGGTGTTGGTGACGCCATAGATAAACATGGTGCCCCACTTCTGCATGATCTGGGCGAACTTCGTCGAGCCGATGTGCTCGAGGAGCCCGGCGTTGTACTCCAGCGCCTTCTCAGGGAAGCGGATTTCGATGCCCATCGTACCCCTGACGGCGATGGCCTTGAGGTTCTTAGAACCCATCACCGCACCCATCCCCGTGCGGCCGGCGGCATTCTTGACGCCGGTCATCACGTTGGCGAAGCGCACCAGGTTCTCCCCCGCCACGCCGATGCACAGCGCTTTGACTTCTGGGTCGCCCAACTCCTCCTTGATGAGTTCCTGGGTGGCAGGGATGTCCTCGCCCCAGAGGTGGGACGCGTCGAGGATCTCGATCTCCCCGTCGTGGATCCAGAGGTAGACAGGGCTGTCGGCCTTCCCTTTGATCACCAGGTGGTCGAAGCCGGCCAGGCGCAGTTCGGGGGCGAAGAAGCCGCCCATGTTGGAGCTGCCGACGAAGCCGGTCAGCGGCGACCTGGCGCCGATGTGCGTCCGGGCCGAGGCCGAAGCTGGTGTGCCCACCAGCAGCCCGGCGCTGACGGTAAGCACGTTGTCGGGGCCCAGCGGGTCAACACCTGGCTCCAGATGGTTGTACAGCAAGTACATGTCCAGCCCCCGCCCGCCCAGGTATAGCTTCCGCATCTCGACGGGGATAGGGGCGGTCTTGATTTCGCGGGTGGAAAGGTCTAGGTAGGCGATTTTGCGTTTTAGAGTCATATTACAACTTCTCCTGTTGTTTAGCCATCAGTCGCTCCCAGCTCTCCCAGACCGGCTTTCTGATCTTGGCCAGTTTGCCCTTCCAGGAGATGTACCATTCAAAGCCGCAAGCGGGACAGGTTGCCTTCTCCGCTCCCTGCGGAGGCCAAAAACGTTCGAAGCAATTCTGGCACCGTACCTCTCCAATGCGTTCGCCCTTCTCTTTACTGGGCTTGGTCTCTGCTGCCATCATTTCCTCCTCCAATCAGATGTCAGATGCCTGTCTACTGGCATCTGTCTATTGGCTACTTATTTTGACGACCACCCCAGCGCCTGTGTCGCCCGCAGCGCAGCCTACGAACAACCCGTACCCTCCCCCCACCAGCACCAGTTCCTCGATCACCTCGATGATCAGCCGGTGGCCGGTGGGCCCCTGCGGGTGGCCCCAGACGAGGGACGAGCCATAGTTGTTCATCGCCTCCGGCTTCACCCCCATCTCACGGCAGAAATAGATGTCATTTACGGCGAAGGGGTTGTGGGTCTTGATCACCCGGACGTCCTCGATGCCAACGCCGGCCCGTGAGAGGGCCTGACGGGCGGCGGGTATGATAGCCTGGGCCATGTACCCCTTCTTAGCCCTTCCCTCTCCGTAGGAGAGCAACTGGATCTCGATGTTGGGATCGCGGCTCAGCTCCCGCGCTCTCTCCCGCGTGGTGACGATAATCCCGCAGTTGCCGTCGGCGGGGTGGGTCTGGGTGCCAAAGGTGACCGTGCCCTCTTGGATGATGGGTTTGAGCCTGGCCAATCCTTCGGCGGTGGTGGGGAACACCCCCTCGTCTCCATTAACGGTGGACAGGACTTTGCGTCCCTGCGTATCCTTCACCTCGAGAGGGATCATCATAAAACGACGGAGGAAGGCGGAATCGTCCTTCAGTGCGTCGTCGTACTGCTGATAGCGCAGGAGCGTCATCTCGTCCTGCTCCTCCCGGGTGATACCGGCCTCCCGGGCCACATTCTCCGCCGTCTCGATCATGGCGTTCTTGGCAAAAGGGTCGTGGCCAAAGTTGTCCCAGACCCAATCCTCGGCATCGCCCTTACCACCTGGTCCTGTCGGGTCTGGATAATAGAGATGAGGGCCGTTGCTGCAGCGGTCGGCGGTGATGGTCAAGATGACACGCTCCTCATCACCGGCCTCCAACTCGAAGCCAGCCAGCCCGATTACACAGGCCCCCGTCGCGCAGGCCTGCCCGATCATGGGGCCGGTGACGGATTCGGCCCCTATGAGGCCGGCCAGCCAGGGACCGCCGTAAAAGCTGTGCTTCTGCGGCACCGTGAGCCCCAAGTAAAGGCTGGCGAATACCTGGGGCGAGATGTTCCGCTCCGCCAGGGCTCGCCTGGCAATCTCTGCCGCAAAGGGGACGGCATTGAGATGAGCGAAACTCCCCTGCCAGCGGCAGAATGGGGTGCTCCAGTACCCTCCGTAGGGGATGTAAGCCTTTTCAAAGAACATGGTGCAAACCTCCTCGTTTTTTCTTGTTCAGCTTCTGATCCTAATCCTCGCGTCACAGATAGCATATCCCTGGGGATAAGCAAAAGCGGGGTTAATATCCATTTAGGTTCCTTCCGTTCCGACTGGTTTTCGCTGCCTTACACGCCAAAGGGTGCCCATAGCCCTTGCCGCCCGCTCTGGAGTGGGCAGGACCACCATACCCTCCTTGTCCATTTCCCTTATATCTTCCCACCAGATCGCAGGTGGAGCGGCAAAACAAGCGATAAAAGGTTTTTCCGGCTCAAGCCTAGACGACCTCTTGTCCTTGAAGTGATCCCTCATAGTCCTCACCAGGGCAACGTTGGCCGAGGCATAAGTGGCCAAGAATATGACGCCATCAACGTTACTGTCCTGCTCCACTGCGGCCACAATCCCTACTGTGGCCGCAGGGCTATACCAGGCCGGGCCCATATCCACGGGGTTTGTTCGGATGGCCAGTGGTGGCAACAATTCATTGATTCTATCTTGAGTGCCGGGAGTAAATGAGGGCAGGGTTAGTCCCTGGGCCTCGGCCACGTCGCAGGCGATCATCCCTGGACCTGCCTGGCTGGAGAGGACCGCCACCCTGTTCCCTTTAAGAGGGGGAAGATCATCCAAAGCCTTGGCTGCATCAAGGAGTTCCTCGGTATCGCGGACCTCCAGGATGCCCGCTTGACGAAAGGCTCCTTGATAGACCTCGTAGTTCCCTGCCAAAGACCCCGTGTGAAACCTGCTGGCGTCATTGCCCCTCTCGCTCCGCCCGGCCTTGTAAGCAATGATGGGTTTCTTCGTCTTCTTTGCCACCTCTAATAGACGGCGTGGATCGTCCATGCCCTCGATATATAGGGCTATGACCCGTGTATCCGGATCGTTGGCCAGGTAATCCACCATGTCGGGGAAATCCACATTGCACCGATTACCCAGCCCCACCAGTTTAGAGAAACCCACCTTTTGATCAAATGAGCGAAAGCCACATAGGTGGGAGAATCCCCCGCTCTGACTGACCAGGGTAACCCCTCCCTTCTCAACGAGAGAGAGCTCCGAGGTGAAGGAGGCATTCAGGGAGAATGGGAGATTGACGAAGCCAAAGGTGTTGGGGCCAATGATGGGAAGAGACCACTTTCCCGCAACTTCCCTTATCTCTTCCTGGAGAGCAGCCCCTGCGGGGTCCTCGAGCTCACGAAAGCCAGCAGTAATAAGCACGACACCTTTCACACCCTTTCTGCCGCACTCCTCTAACACCCTGGGGACAAATTGGGCGGGAACTACGATGATGGCCAGCTCCACCTCACCGGGGACATCCTCTATGGAGGCATGGGCCCTTATTCTCCATATCTCCTGTCCCCGAGGATTGATGGGGTATATCTCACCTGGATACTTCCCTTCCACCAGGCTCTTCATGACGTGGTAGCCCAGTTTGTCAAAACTGTTAGACGCTCCGATCACGGCCACCGAGGAAGGGCAAAAGAGTCCAGATAGTTTTTCCAACATTATCAATCAACCTCTCTATGGCTTAACGCGGCCTCTGGCCGCAACCAAACACTGAGTTGCAAAACAGCCTGTCTT
>CAYUPJ010000046.1:0-22909 GCA_964446635.1 uncultured Anaerolineae bacterium | reverse complement strand
TGCGCGAGCGTTCACTGGGCACGATGGAGCGCCTGCTGGCCACCCCGGCCACCCGACTGGAGATTGCCATGGGCTACATGGTCGGCCTGGGCATGTTCGCTCTGATCCAGGTGACGGTGATCCTCTCTTTCACCATTTGGGTGCTCAATATCCACTACCTGGGCAACCTCGGCCTGCTGTTCCTCGTTGTGGCCCTGCTGGCCGTGGTGGGTGTCAGCCTGGGCATCCTGGCCTCAGCCTTTGCCCGCAACGAGTTCCAGGTGGTGCAGTTCATCCCACTGTTCGTCATCCCCCAGGCGCTGCTGGGTGGAACGTTCTGGGCTGTGGAAGAGCTGCCCAGGTACCTGCGACCGTTCGCCTATCTCATGCCGTTGACTTATGCCAACCGCGCGCTGCGCGACGTAATGCTCAAGGGGTGGGGACTGGCCGAGATATGGCCTAACCTGGTTATCCTGCTGGGCTTTGCGGCGTTGCTCATCGTGCTGGGTGCATTGACGATGCGACGGGAGGTAGAGTAGGCATAGCAACAAATTCATTTACGAACATTTGAGGTAATGGCAAGATGCAAGAGGAACTGAGAAAACTACCTAGCGTGGATAAACTGTTGCAGGAGAGGACTGTCCAGGCCCTTGCTGATGAATATGGGCACGACTTGACGGTGGAGGCCATCCGCCAGACCCTGGATCTCACTCGGCAGGCTATCATGTCTGGCCAGGATTGCCCCTCGACGGATGAACTGATCGAGATAATGAGGGCCAACCTGGAGACTGGCTCGCGCCCCACTTTGCGCCCAGTGATCAACGCCACCGGGGTAATCATCCACACCAACCTCGGCCGGGCTCCCCTGAGCGCTGAGGCTCGGGCCGCCATGGAGCTGGCAGCGCGAGGCTATACCAACCTGGAGTACGATCTGGAGGCTGGAGAGCGGGGTTCCCGCTACGTCCACGCCGAAGAGCTTCTTTGCAGGTTAACGGGAGCTGAGGCTGCCCTGGTGGTCAATAACAACGCCGCAGCGGTCCTGCTTATCCTGACGGCCTTGGCCCAGGGCAAAGAGGTGATCGTCTCCCGCGGACATTTGGTGGAGATCGGTGGGGGCTTTCGTTTGCCTGCTGTGATGCGCCAGAGCGGGGCGCGGCTGGTGGAGGTTGGCACCACCAATCGTACCTACATCCACGACTACGAGGAGGCGATCACCGAAGAAACGGCCCTCCTCATGCGCGTCCACCGCAGCAACTTCCGCCTGACCGGCTTCGTCCATGAGCCAAATTTGGGTGAGTTAGTTGAGCTTGGCGAGAAGAAAGGTTCACCAGTAGTGGACGACCTGGGAAGCGGCGCCCTCCTCGACACCTCAGTCTACGGTCTGGCCCATGAGCCGACGTTTCAGGAGAGCATCGCCCAAGGAGTGGCTCTGGTATCGGCCAGTGGTGACAAACTCCTGGGGGGATCCCAGGCCGGTATCATCGTCGGGCGGGGGGATCTCATCGCCAGGCTGAAGCGCCACCCTTTGACCAGAGCCCTGCGGGTGGACAAGACCACCATCGCTGGCCTCCAGGCCACTCTGCTCCACTATCTAAAGGGGGAGGCCGAGGCGAAGGTTCCCATCTGGCGCATGATGGCCATGCCCATCGAGGTCATTCAGGGGAGAGCGATGGCCTGGACGGAGAAGCTGGCGGAGGCGGGGATCGCCGCCAGGGTAGTGGATGGTCGGTCCACTGTAGGCGGCGGCAGCCTCCCCGGCGAGACCCTGCCCACCAAGCTGGTGGCCGTCCAGGTGGACTCCCCCGACGAGCTGGCGCGCCGTCTGCGGGCTGGCGAGCCCCCCGTCATCGGGCGCATTGAGGACGACCTTTTCCTCCTCGACCCGCGCACGGTTCTGCCCGAGGAGGATGCAATGCTGATGGAAGCGATAACTGAAATTTAGCTCGTAGGCTTTCGTTCTTTCAGCCCTGAGGCTTCGCCGCGAGCTCAGCCGAACGGTTCACCTCAGGGCAGGGCTTGCTGAACCGGATACAGTCAGCAAAAAGCTCTGATCAGGCACTTTGGGTCTGATCAGAGCTTTTCCTTTTCACGCGGAATTCATGAAAAATTCACGCCATTTTTACACAAAGCCGGAGGAGAATTTGTTATAATTCCAATAGTTCAAACAGTTTGCACTTATTTCTCCAGAACTGCAATCATTAGGGTCCGTCCATCACCAGGCAGAAAATGAGAAGATTATCGTGGCTGCTGAAAGAAGAAGATGATACTCCCGCTATCAGCCTTCTGGTAGGCTTGATGGTCGTGATCCGCGTGCTCGTGGCCCTAGTGGTGTGGCTTGCACTGTTCGTGGGGGTGTTTCTCGGCTATTTCACGGTGCCGATCCTCCTTGTGAGCGCGCTCACCATTCTGTACTCAGTGACGGATATCGGATTGTTTATCACGGTGAGCCGACGTGAACGAGCCCGAAAGGAACGAGAGGTCTTCCTCCGTGCCCGACAGAAGACCGATGAACGCGACATGATGGGTTGATCCAGCGATGAATGCCGACTCCAGTCCGTACTTTGTGCGTCTCACTGACTACTCGCCGGCACCGGCGGCCATCAAGCTGCTACCGGAGGCGGTTGCACGCCGCAACGCGGTGATCCCGCTGTGGTTGGAGGACGATCAGCTCGTAGTGGCGGCGGCAAACCCGGCCGACACAAACAGTCTACGAGCCGTCGCAACGGCGGCACGGCGACCTGTGCGACCGCTGTTAGCCAGCTATCCAGAGATACGCGCTGCCCTAGACCGAACCTACGGCAGTGGGCCGACGAGTCCACCTATATTAGATGTCGCCCAGCTTTTGCGTCACCTAGGACTACTTAGCGAAGAAGAACTCGAGCGTGCCATGTTAGCCCAGGCAAAGACCGATGAACCCCTGGGCCAAATCTGCCTCAGGCTGGGTCTGCTAGATGAGCTGGATCTGGCGGAGGCACTGGCCTGGCAACATAACCTATCTCATCTCCGATTAGACGCTGTTAAGCTGCAGCCAGGACTTACCCCTTTGATCCCATGGGAGCTGGCTAGAGAAGCAGCCATCCCCTTATGGTGGCTCGCCGGCGCACTGGTGATTGGCATCGCTGCGCAGGATAAACGGGATGCACTGGAAGCTATCGCGGACCAACTGGGCCTGCCGGCCCGGCCGGTGATGTGTCCACCAACCCAATGGGTCCACACCTTCCAAGGACTCTACATGCGCGGACAGAGCCACGACGACCAGGACGACTCTCTGGTGATTGATACCCTACTTCAACGGGGTATTCTGTCCGAATTGGATCTGATGGGTGCGCGGTCTGCCAGTCGGAAAACGGGGCAACCACTGGAGGAAGTACTTTTGGGTCAAGGTCTGGTCACTCGAAAGCAGTGGCTGCAAACCCGCTCCCAGTTGATGGGAGTTCCTCTGGGAGATGCAGTGAAAACGATACCCGCCGAAGTCGCCCGGCTGGTGCCTGCACCTGTGGCCCGGGCGTGCCGTATCCTACCGCTGGAGCGGTCCGATGGCAGGCTGATTATAGGCATACAGGCCTCAGATCGGGAACTCATCGCCCTGGTCGAATCGCTAACGGGCCTGGAGGTTGAACCCCGGCTGATCGATCCGGCAGAGTTGCTGGAACAACTGGATCGCGTGTATGGGGACGCTGCGCAACTCCAGCCCCTGGAACTCGGGCCACGATTAGGCGATCTGCTCGTTATCATGGGGCTCATATCGGAGGCTCAACTCGAGGAGGCTCTGCAGGTCGGTCCCGTTGCCGGGAAGCGCTTGGGCGAACGGCTGGTCAATCTGGGTTACCTGGATGACGTAGACCTGGCCGAGGCCCTCAGCTTGCAGACCGGTCTACCGTACGCCCGTCTGGACTACGCCCACTTCGATGAGGAGTTGGTCAGACGGGTTCCCCTCGATATAGCTCAGCGGCACCAGATGATCCCCCTGCTGGCTGCTGACGGGGACCTATGGGTGGCCGTGGCCGACCCGCTGGACGGTGCGGGATTACAGGCCCTTGAGCAGGCACTGGGGGGGCGGGTCTGGCCCCTCATCGCTCCCCGCTCGGTGGTCGCAGCGGCCGTAGAGCGGTTCTTTGGCGCAGAGTTGCGCCGATTGGACCCCCAAACCCGCCAGTTGGTCGAGAGGCTGGTGAGCCATGGTTTCTTAACCCAAGGCGAAGCCTCGGTGGCCCTGCAACACTATGTCACTGGCCAAGTGCCGTTAGATCGAGCGATCGTCGAGGCGAGTACCGCTAGCGAGACTGAGGTTGCACGTGTCCTGGCAGAAGAGTTAGGTGTCCCACTACTGGACTTACAGTTGTGGGAGGGAACCGCTGCGGCCATTGATGCCCTGGGCCAGCCGGTGGTGCGGCGCGTGGTTCGAGATCCGGTCGATGCGCCGACAGCCCGTATGATCAGCCTGGAAACGGCCAGGCGGCTGACTGCGCTGCCGGTGGCGCGGACTGACGGCCAGGTGACTGTGGTCTTCGCGGATCCGGTGTTTGGGCCGGCCGTCGAGGAACTGGAGGCCACGCTGGGCCTGCCCATACGTCCCAGCCTGGCTCCCCGTAGCGTGCTGGAAGAAGCGATCCAGCGCGTGTTGGGTCGCAAGAACCTCGGGACCTATCTCCTGCTGGCCGGCATGATCACCCGCAGTCAGCTCAACGACGCCCTGGATCTGGCCCAAAGGACAGGGGTGCGCCTAGGGCGAGCGTTGGTGAACCGGGGCTATGCCACCCAGGAGCAATTGTACCAGTTCCTGGCCGAGCAAGCGAATCTCCCGCTGTTTGATTTGAGCTCGGCCGAATTCCAGGATCACATCGTCCGCCTGATTGACCCTGAAACAGCGCGGGCCTGGGGCATCCTGCCCATCGCTGCCGACCGCAAGTTGGTCACGCTGGCCATGGTGGATCCTTTAAACGCAGAGGCGTTGGAAATTGCGGCCGAGATGACCGGTCGCGCCATTCGACCGGTGCTGGTGACCGAGCGGGATATGGAGGCGGCGCTGGAGCGCATCTACCACATCGAGTACCTGGCACGCAGCACCTCGGAGCTGCTGGAGCGCTCGCCGGAGGATTCAGCCTATCGCGTGCTCAGCCCTGGGCAGCAGGTTAGCCTGGTTGCTTTCTTACTCCTATCAGCCATCTGGCTGGCGTTGAGCTACAAGAGCTACTTCATCGTGATGAACACCTTTAGCTCGATATTCTACCTCAGCTTTTCTGCTTACAAATTCTACCTGGTGTACAGGGCCATGGCCCATCAGTTGGAGGTACCCATCTCCGACGAAGAAGTGGCCGCCTTAGACGATCGAGACCTGCCCGTTTATACTATCCTGATCCCGGTATACAGAGAAGCCGAGATCCTGCCCGACTTGCTAGAGGCAGTGAATAACCTGGATTACCCAACCATTAAGTTAGACATCAAGGTATTGATGGAGGCCGATGACTTGGACACCATCGAGGCCTTCCGTCGGATGAACATGCCGTCGCACTTCCAGGGCATTATCGTACCATCGGCGCAGCCCATGACCAAGCCCAAGGCCTGCAACTATGGCCTGATTCACGCCCGAGGCGAGTACGTGGTGATCTTCGATGCTGAGGATTTGCCGGAGCCGGACCAACTCAAGAAGGTGCTCGTAGCCTACAGCAAGGTCTCGCCGGAGGTAATCTGTATTCAGACCAAGCTGAACTACTACAACCGTCGGCAGAACCTACTGACGCGCTGGTTTACGGTGGAGTATTCCATGTGGTTCGATCTGTTTCTGCCCGGCCTGGATGCCAGCGGCGCACCGATCCCCCTGGGGGGCACTTCGAACCACTTCAAACGGGATGCGTTGGTTGAAGCAGGTGCCTGGGATCCCCACAACGTCACCGAAGACGCCGACCTGGGTTTGCGGTTGTACAAGCGGGGTTATAAGACGGCCACGGTGGATAGCACCACTTTTGAAGAAGCCAATAGCGAAATCTACAACTGGATCCGCCAGCGCTCGCGCTGGCACAAAGGCTACATCCAGACCTGGCTGGTTCACATGCGCCACCCCTTAAAACTACTCCACGAGATCGGCCTGAGGCCGTTTTTCAGCTTCCAACTGGTCGTCGGTGGCACGTTTTTCGCCGCCCTTCTGAATCCGGTGTACTGGACGCTGACGGCCCTGTGGTTCCTGACGAAATGGCACCTTATCCAGGAGGTTTTCCCCGGCATAACCTTCTACATGGGGGCCATCTGCCTGTATCTGGGCAATTTCGCCTTTACCTACATGAACGTGGCTGGAGCCATGCGCCGGGGGTACTATGACATCGTTAAGTACGCCTTGCTCAGCCCGCTTTACTGGGGCCTGATGAGTATAGGAGCGTGGAAGGGCTTCTTGCAACTGATCCGCAAGCCCCACTTCTGGGAGAAGACAATGCATGGATTGTACGAGGGCATGCCGGACATCGAGAAGGCGGATTGGTTGAGGGATCTGGGGTGAGTATGTGAAGCGTGAAACGTGAAACGTAAAACATTGAGGCATGGCGATGAAAATAGTCGTGGTGATTCCAACGTACAATGAAGCGGACAATGTGGTCGAGTTACTGTCACGGATACAATCCTTGGGCATTAACGGCCTGACGGTCTTGATTGTGGATGACAACTCCCCAGATGGGACCGGGCAAATAGCAGACTGCTGGGCCGAAAAGCATCCGGGCTGGCTGCACGTGATCCATCGTGAGGGAAAGACAGGGCTGGCCAGTGCCTACGTCACCGGTTTCCGTCGGGCACTGGATATGGATGCCGAAGCGGTGATGCAAATGGATGCCGACCTTTCTCACGACCCTCACACTATTCCGGCATTTCTGGCGGCGATCCAGAGCGCCGATTTAGTCATCGGCTCGCGGTATGTTACTGGCGGGCAAATTGATGAGTCGTGGGGCCTCAGCCGGCGTCTTCTAAGTACTTGGGGCAATCACTACGCTCGCTTATTTGCCGGCGTACGTGCCAAGGACGCCACGTCGGGTTACCGTTGTTTCCGTGCCGCGCTCCTGCGGCAGATCGCACTCCATTCGATCCGTTCAAATGGCTATGTATTTCAGGTGGAGATGGCCCTGGCCAGCCAGGCGCTGGGGGTCAGGATAGTGGAGATTCCGATAACATTCAGAGAGCGAAATCTCGGCCGTTCAAAGATGTCGCTCCGCACTATCACGGAAGCCGCTGTTCGCGTCTGGCAATTGCGCCGCATCTACCGCCAGTCACTGACAGCAGCGCGCCAGCCGTAAGCTGAACACGATGGAGGATAGATATGGCTAAAGTACAATCATTAACTGTAGACGCAATCCCAAAGGCAAAACCGAGGCCACGTCTCATTAGCCTCTCTCTCGAAGACGTTGTTCTCTTTACAGGCTCCTTGGGCATCTATCTGACGTTTGCCCTCTACCTGCGCGGCCTGGATATCTTCATCGGCGACGCGGTAGCGCGGACGGCAAACGCGTTCTGGGTTCTCTTCTCGCGAGACCCGCATCTGAGTGCCATCGGGTTCGTATGGAATCCCTTGCCGAGCCTTATGCAATTGCCACTGGTAGCGGCTCTCCGCCTCCTCCATGTTGACATCCTGCTTGCTGGAAACCTGATGTCGGCTGCGTGTGGGGCTACAACGCTGGCTACGCTCAACGTCGCTATACGCCGGGCCGGCCTTCGCGCCGGGCTCCGCTGGCCATTGATCGCGTTGTACGGACTCAACCCGATGATCATGTTCTACAGTGCCAACGGCATGAGCGAGGCGCCCTTCATTGCCTGCCTCGTGCTTGCCGTGGTGGGATTCATCTGGTGGAGCGAGACACATTCGCTCTATGCCTTCACGTTGATGGCCTTCGTTACAGCATTGGCACTCTGGGTCCGCTACGAGGCACTGGCGCTCACAGCGGCCATCGCGTTCTCCCTCGTCCCTGTGCATTGGCCGCTGGCCAAGTATCTCGGCATTGACCTAGTCGCCGAACGGATTGAGGCCCATATCACTGCCTATCTGTCGGTGGCCTTTTACTTCTTTGGCCTCTGGGTGTTCTTCAACTGGATGATCATGGGCAATCCCTTCTATTTCCTATTTAGCCCCTATGGTAACGTTGCTCAGACTGTTCAATTCCGAGTTGGAGGGGGGGCCATCCTGAGTCCCATAGTTGGCTCAATTGCAGACTCGCTGCGTTACGGTCTGCAGCAAAGCCTCTGGCTGTTTCCTGCCTTCGTCGTGATTGCTTTGCTGGCATTATTCGTTTCCATGCGCCATCGCCACGTGATGCTGTTTTGTATCCTGCTGATCTCCCTCTCGATTCCCTTGTTCGAGATCTTCATGATCTACCGGGGCAGCTCTTTCGGCTGGTTACGTTTCTTCATGTATGGCATTCCCTTTTCTTACCTGCTTCTCGTCGGGCTTTGGAGCGCTGCGCCGGAGCTATTCCGCCGGCGCGGCGTGATGGTGTGGGCCATCATTTTTATAGCGTTGCTCCTGTCGAATGTGGCCAGTTGGTTCGCGATGGACAATCCACACATAGGGCGCGAGGAGTATATCGTCACCCAAAAGCTAGTTGACCCTTCTCTGCCTTCGTCAGGCTATTCCCTGGAGCCGACTCGGAAAATCGCCAACTATATTGCCCAGTTCCCTCCGGAGGAGAAGGTGCTAATGGACAGCGCTCTCGGATACGCCATCCCGCTGCTCTCGCCTGACCCCACCCGTTTTGTCGTTACCTCTGATCGAGACTTCGAGTTGATTTTGGCACAACCTTATGGGAATGTTACCTACATTCTCGTCCCCAAGCCCGAAGGACTTGGCGCGAATGACCGCATCAACCGCGAATATCTCGATTTATGGAAGTCAGGGACACATTGGACAGAGTTGGTCAAGGAGTTCGAAGATATGGTGGTGCGCTGGAAGCTGTACCGCGTGATAGGGGAGCCGCCCCGCCCGCCAACATTGGGAGCTACCGGCATGCCGAATACTGAAAGAGGGAGCACAAGAACACGGATATGACCTTGAGAAGATCACTGGAAGAACTCTGGGAACTCATCACCACGATCAGTATTGCCCTCGTCTTCACCACCATCGGTCTGGGCACGCTGCTTGTTTTCGGACTGCTCCTGGCATTGCCGATTGTTGCAATCCTGGTGCTCTCTCGATACCTGTTCTAGGAGAACGGAGCCAATTTCATGCAGCAAGCATGGGATGCACGAGCCACCGTTGAGCGAACAAATAGGCGACCAGTCAGAGTGGCCAGCCTCGACCGTTGGTCCCGCGGCGTGGTCATCGCCGCCGCGGTTCTGAGCCTGGGGAGTGCCGTGTACTTCTACACCTTCACAGATATGCTGACCATGGCTGGCGACATGGCCACCCACCTCAACCTGGCGCGCCGGGTGTTCGACAATCTGACGCCGGGACTGGGCAATCTGGGTGGCTACTGGTTGCCTCTGCTCCACGCCTTCGAACTGCCCTTCATCTGGCACGACGGTCTGTGGCGTTCGGGGTTGGCTGGTGGGATTGTCTCAATGGCCTCCTTCGTTGTGGGTGCCCTTTTCATTTTCAGGTTGGCTCGTGTACTTCTTGAGGATGACATCAGCGCGCTCATCGCAGCTATCATTTTTCTCACGAATCCTATGCTTTTATACTTTCAAACCGCGCCGATGTTCGAGCCGCTGCTGATTACCACCTTTGTTGTCGCTGTCTATTACCTGGCTCGTTGGACGCTATACGGACAACAGTTGGTTGACCTGGTCCTATGTGGGCTGTGGACGGCCCTGGCCACCCTCGTGCGGCACGACAACTGGATGCTACTGCTCGCAATTCCGGCCCTCATTCACATTGTCAGTCGGCGTCTGTGGGAAGATCGCAGCCACAGGGAAGCCGTTATCTCTGCCTATGTCCCGCTGGCGGTGCAGGGGGTTTTAGTTTTCGTTCTGGCGCTAAACTGGATTCTCCTTGGTAATCCGATTCACTTCGTCGAACCGTCCTTTCGTCAAGAAGGGGCAGTGTCTGCCAATGAGGCGGTCCATATCGCATACACAAAAGGCTTCCTGGGGCCATCATTCATTCGCTATCCCCTGGCCGTGATACACAATACTGGGTCCCTGTTGTTTGGGGCTTTCCTGGTTGGTCTCTTGATCTTCGCCATCAAGGAGAGGGGATCGAAACGGGCTCTGGTGGCATACACCTTGTTACTGCCGTTTGGGTTCTACTTCTTGCTTATGTTTTTCATGGGCGAACCACCTATTATGGTGCCGGAATTGGTTCCCTTTCTGCGGACCTTCTGGAACGTTCGCTACGGTATCACAGCTTTGCCGGCTATCGCCATTTTCGTTGCCTATCTGGCCCGAAATCGCTGGCTGAAACTCTGTGTGACCGGACTTATTGCCATCCAATTGGGCAGGCTCATCTTTACGGGCGGATTCTATCCCCAGCATGCTACCGAGATCAATGGGCAACTCAACATCGCTGCCGGAGACTGGACCGCCATTGAGTGGTTGAGGCAGAATGCTCATGAGGGTTTCATATTGATGAGTACCCTCAAGGAGCACGAGGAGAGAGTGAGCGGCGATACGATCATCATCCACTCCGGCTTTCCGAACCGCCGCTTCATCAACGAATCAACCCAGCACTATTGGCAGGAGTCACTTCAAAACCCAGGTAAGTATGCCCAATGGATTGTAGTGGAAGAGGGAGGTCTAATCTCAAGACTGATGGCGCGATATCCTAAAAGATTCGCTGAATTTGACCCCGTCTTTGAACTCCTGGACGGTACACTGAGCATCTACCGGAGATCAGTTACCAATGAACAGCAATCGGTTATCAGTGAACAGTGATCTGTTATCAGTGATCTTGCAAATCGCAAAACTTGGTGTGGAGTCCGACCTGCAGACATCGGACTCCGAGGTTGAACTCTCGGTCGTCATTCCGGTGTTCAACGAAGCGCCGAGTCTGGAACCCCTGCACCAGCGGCTGACGGAAGTCCTTCGGGGTCTCGATCGGGGTTACGAAATCCTCTTTGTGGACGATGGAAGCACCGACGCCTCGGTGGAGGTTCTCGAGGAGCTGCAAATTCGCGATCCACGGACACAGGTCATTCGCTTCCGACGCAACTTTGGCAAAACGGCTGCTCTGGCAGCCGCCTTCCGCGTCGCCGAGGGGGATATCATTGTCACTATGGATGCCGACCTGCAGGACGATCCAGCCGAGATTCCAAGGTTGCTGAACAAACTAGACGAGGGTTACGACCTCGTCTGCGGATGGAAGCAGCAGCGTCATGACCCGGTGTCCAAACTACTGCCATCCCGATTCTTTAACTGGCTCACTGGATCAATCTCTGGTGTAAAGTTACACGATTTCAACACCGGGTTGAAAGCATGCCGTCGGGAAGCCATGGAGCACCTGCCATTGAGGGGCGAACTCCATCGCTATATTCCCGCCTTAGCTGCTCTGCAAGGCTATCGTATCTCCGAGATCCCTGTCCAACACCACAGTCGCCGCTTTGGTCACTCGAAATACGGCGCCAGCCGGCTCCTGAAGGGCTTTCTGGATCTCTTTACGGTCGTTTTCCTTACCCGGTTCATGAGCCGGCCACTGCATCTTTTCGGAACCATCGGGCTGTTGCTCGCCGTGCCTGGCTTCGCGATCGGGTTGTATCTCGGTTCTTTCTGGGTGCGCTTTCGCAACATTGGGGGACACCAGCCGATGTTGCTCCTTGGCGTACTCCTGATCCTTGTCGGCATGCAGTTTTTCTCCCTCGGGCTTATCGCCGAGATGCTGATTACTGCGCAGCAGCGGGATCCCGATTATCACATTCGACGCACTTTGGAAAGATGATGGACAATTGCACATTGCGATTCTAACCCACAACTACCCCCGATATCCGCGTGACGGTCATGCAGCCGCTGGCCTGTTCGTACCCGACTTCGCACGGGCACTCCAGCGGCTGGGCCACGAGGTGACGGTCCTGACTCCGAATGTGGTGGGGGAAAAGACACCAGATCCCACCCTGCCGGTAAGATGGTACGCCTGGCGGGGCGGTGACAAGAAGCTAGGGCATTTGAATCCTCGCAGGCCGGCGGACAGCCTGGCGCTAATCAGCCTGTTCTACCGGGGTTGCCAGGCCGCGATCCAGTTGGCTAGTGGGGGAGAGATCGATCGTTTTCTAGCGCTTTGGGCAGCTCCCAGTGGCATCTTTGCCTACGCAGCCCATCTCAGGCTAGGTATCCCTTACGACGTTTGGGCTCTAGGGTCGGACATCTGGGTTTATGGCCGGCACCCTCTTTTGCGTGGGGTGGTTAGGCAGGTTCTGCGCCAGGCGGATTGCCTGTTTACCGAGGGCCCTACATTGGGTGAGGAAGTCGAACAACTATCTGGCCGTCCTTACCAAATTCTTCCCATAGGCCGTCTGCTACCGGTACAGACGACAGTCCCAGCTTCCGTTGACCCGGAGAAATTTCACTTTCTCTTCATCGCTCGCTGGGAACCGGCCAAAGGGCCAGATGTCTTGCTCGATGCCTTTGCCCGGGTCGTCGCGAAGAACCCCCTGACCCACCTGCATATGTTCGGGGGAGGCACTCTCGAAGGTGTCATCCATTCCAAACTCGAAAGTCACCATTTGCAGAAAAACGTCACGCTGTACGGATATGCCGATCCAGCAACAGTTGTGGCTTATATGAAAGCGTGTAATGTCCTAGTCATGCCATCACGCATCGAGACCATCCCCATTCTCTTCTCCGATGCTATGCAAGTGGGTATCCCTGTCGTGGCCACAAACGTGGGCGACCAGGGCCACGTGGTCCGCCAATATAGGGTGGGTGTGGTGGTTGATCCGGAGGATCCGGAAGCGCTGGCTGAAGCCATGAGTAAAGCGTCCAACGGTAAGCTCTCCATTCTGCAGGAGGCTTTTCAAGCGGCCGCCTCTGCTTTCGGGGTTGAAGGTATGACTCGGACGTATGTGCATAGTGTGGGGCAAACGTCCCATTAACTTGCCGCTATCGACCGGTGACCCGGTGAATGCCTGGAAGGGGAATCATGAAAACGCAATTAACTGATCTGGCTATTTTTGGTGGAACGCCTTGTTTTCAGGAAAAGATACATGTTGGGCGTCCCAACATCGGTGATCGAGAACGCCTATCGGAACGTATTGATGACATTTTAAACAGAAGGTGGCTGACGAATCATGGTGTCTATGTTCAGGAGTTTGAGCAACGTATCAATGCCTTAATTGGGGCTAAGCATTGCATTGCGATGTGCAATGGCACGATAGCTCTTGAGATCGCGTTTAGAGCTGCCCAGCTCTCCGGTGAGGTCATCGTTCCCTCTTTCACTTTCATTGCTACTGCCCACGCACTTCAGTGGCAGGGAATCACGCCGGTGTTTTGCGATATTGATCCTGATACTTATAACATAGACCCGAGCACAGTCGAAGAATTGATTACACCGCGCACAACAGGTATCGTTGGTGTTCATTTGTGGGGACGAGCCTGCGATGTCGAGGCGTTGAAGGAGATTGCCCTGCGTCGCCACCTCAAGCTTCTCTTTGATGCCGCGCATGCCTTTAACTGCTCCTATCAAGGGCAAATGATCGGTGGTTTGGGCCATGCTGAGGTGTTCAGTTTTCACGCCACCAAGTACGTGAATGCCCTTGAGGGGGGGGCTGTTGTCACAAACGATGATGAACTGGCAGCCAGGGTTCGCCTCATGAGGGACTTTGGTTTTGCTGGCTGTGATGATGTCGCCTGCCTTGGTACCAATGGAAAGATGAACGAAGTGTCTGCGGCGATGGGGCTCACGTCCCTCGAAAGCATGGAAGAGTTCATTGCCATTAACAAACGCAACTACAAGCAGTATCAGCAAAAGCTTGCAAACGTGCCCGGCATCCAATTATTGGCGTTCGACGAGACCGAGAAATGTAATTATCAGTACATTGTCTTAGAGATTGACGAAGCATTAGCACAGGTCAGCCGGGATCAATTGATGGTCACCCTGTGGGCGGAGAACGTTCTGGCTCGGCGTTACTTTTATCCAGGTTGTCATCGGATGGAACCCTATCGTTCCTGTTTCCCGGATGTGGGATTGCGCTTACCTGAAACAGAGAGAGTTGCGAAACAAGTATTAGTCTTACCGACCGGTAGTGCGATTGGTCCAGATGAAGTGAGCAAAGTGTGTCAGATTCTTAAGCTAGCCCTTGCGCATGGGGGTGAAGTCCAGCAGAGACTAGGTCCTACACCGATCTAGATGTCGAAGATGGTATGGTGAGCGAATGGCAGGTCAGGTGCAATTATTGGTGAAAAGGCTCAAAAGGTTACTGCGCTTCGTACCCATCCGGTGGCCGCGATGGCTACGTGTGGCTGCTGGTATCATTGTGTTCGCTGTCTTTGCGGCTGTGGTGTTGGACAACTGGCGCCAATTAACGGATATTTCCTGGCACCTCGACGCTACTCCCTTGGTGCTATCAGTTTGCTTCTTGCTGATGACCTACTATTTCAATGTCCTTGGTTGGCATTGGATCGTGAAAAGGCTGGGGGGGGTCTGTACTTTCGGGGATGCGGCCCGTATTTGGCTGTACTCCAATCTGGCCAGATACCTTCCCGGCAGCGTGTGGTACGCTGCTGGTCGCGTGGTCCTCGGCAACAATGCAGGAATTTCGCCAGTCACGACCTCGGTGGGGATGGTGTTGGAGATTGCTTTCCTGCTCATCTCCCGCGTGTTGGTGGTTGTTGCTACATGGCCATTGTGGACCTCGCATGCCCTGCCCAAGACTCCATCACTTCGACTGGGCTCAGTGCAAGGGTTTCTATCCGCAGTCTTGATCATCGGGGCGCTGAGCGTTGTCCATCCTGGGGTCTTGAGCTGGTTCTTCGCTCAATACCAAAGGTTGAGAGGCCAAGAGTCGAGTGCGGGGGATAGTATTCAGCTTCAGTACAGGGACACGCTGCAAATCCTGGCCATTTTTGTCGGTCAGGCATTGTTTATAGGCGTAGCCTTCTACTTCCTGGCGCGGGCGTTGGTCCCCTTGCCGCTGGATTCGATGCCCTTTGTGGCCGGAGTATTTACCCTGGCGTGGTTGATCGGTTTTGTAAGCCTCTTTGCACCCAGCGGTCTGGGGGTACGGGAAGGCGTTCTGGTCTACCTGCTCAGCCCCACGGTAACCGAACCGACCGCCATCATGATTGCCGTGCTCTCGCGGGCGTGGTTGGTGGCTGCCGAGTTGTTCTGTGTCGCCCTCGTTAAGCTTGCCGAATTTTGTACGTCGAATCTAGGAAGGAGAGAATATGAACATTCAGATGACTAAAGTGCCGATGAACAAATTGGTTGTACTGATGGTTGCTGTCGTTCTGGTGACCAACCCCGCAGTAACTACCGCGCAAGAGCCAGACGTACCGCTGACCCACGACGTGACGCTAGTGGATCTGGGCTTCGAGAGTGATGATACCGTCCAGGGCGTCCAGGTCACTCGTGACTACAGCCTGCAGTGGCCTGATGCGTGGGAGGTGCAGCCGGGGAACACCTTCACTTTGCACTTCAGCCACTCGCCTGTCTTGGATCCCTATTCCACCATGACCGTGGAATTCAACGGGACCCGGCTGACCAGTGTATTGCTGACACCGGAAAACATTGACCATAGTACCCTGCAGGTGGCCCTGCCGGAGAACTTATTCAGCGTAGGATATAACCGCTTACGCCTGGACTTCTGGATGGGCCTCGAAGACTGGAATTGTCTAGACTTCGAAAATCCAGCAGTGTGGACAACGGTTCACAACACGTCAACTTTTCACCTCTCTTACACACTCAGCATCCCTGAACCGAATCTGGCCGACTTCCCGGTGCCGTTCATGGACAACAGCGATCTGGTCAAGAACCACGTAACGTTCGTCTTGCCCGATCAGCCAACGCCGGCCGAACTCAGTGCGGCAGTAACCATCAGTGCCAAGCTAGGACAACTGGCAGCCTGGCGCACGGTATATCTGCACACCCTGTCGGAAACCCAGGCACGTGCTCCCAATGCGGTCATGGGTGACCTGATCCTTGTAGGTCGCGCCGACCGACTGCAGATGCTGGGCACCGTGTCGCCGCCTTTTGTGGCGTGGCAAGATGGTCGGCCCGTGCTCGTGGATAACAACGGTGGGCCCTTGCCTCCAGAGGCCGGAGTGTTATGGGAACAACTCTCACCAGTTGATGAAACCGCCGTCATGCTCATCGTCACCGGTGCCACCGACGAAGCCACCCTGACCGCCGCTCGTGCGCTGGCCGATGAAGCCACTTACCCCCGTCTGGTGGGCCAGCTCGGCATCGTGCTCGACGTTCCGGAACCACCCCCGGCCGGCCTGGTCATCGGCCAGGTGATCACCCTGGAAGAATTGGGCTACAATGACAGCACGGCGTGGGGCACCCGCGAGCAATCCATTGGGTACAGGATTCCATTGCCCATGGCCTGGCAAATTCGGTCCGAAGGGGTCTTTGACCTCCACTTCGCTCACTCAGCGATTGCCGATCCTGAGAGATCGTTTCTCAATGTCCTGCTCAATGGCACGCCAGTAGGCAATATTCGGCTCACTCCTGAGAATGCCGAGGACAGCCATACCCCCTTCCGACTACCGGCACGGCTCTTTCGACTCGGCGACAACTCGCTGACTGTGGTGAGCAACATGGACTTCGATGAAGACCACAGAGATGAGTACTACTACGACTGTCTAGCCCCTGATCCCAAGGAGGCCTGGCTGGTGGTCTACGCCGACTCGCAACTCAATCTGCCCGGTGGACCGACTAGCGTGGTGTTGACTCTGGGCGACTACCCTCAGGCTTTCGTAGGGCCGGCCAATCTCACAGATCTGGCGTTCATTGTGCCAGATCTCGCCGATAGCACCATCGCTCACGTCATCGTCCAGATTGCCGAACGCTTAGGCCACTATGCTGAAGGCGAGGCATTGGCTCCTCAGGTAGTCGCGGCGCAGGATCTGGCATCAATGAGCCCGCCTCCCAAGTACCAGATTCTCGTTGGACGCCCCACGCAGAACACGACCATTACCTGGCTGAACGATGTCCTCCCCCAGCCTTTCAAGCCGGGGACGGATGAGCCACTGCCTGTGGAGAGCCTCGCCCAGATCATACCGCCGCAAGGGACTGTTGGTTACATCCAGGCCGTACTGAGCCCCGAGGATAGACACCCCCGGCTGATCGTGACTGGCACTACCGACGAGGGGGTACTGTGGGCCAGTGACGCTCTCAGCGACCCAGACCTTGTAAAAGTGCTGGATGGTGACTTAGCCATTATCAGTGCTGCAGGTTCCGTGGTCAGCGCTGAAGGTGCTACCATCAGCGCGGAAGATATCATCGCCACGGCTGAGGTGCGGCCCGAAGAAGACCGCCAGCCTCCAACACCGCCCATTATAGAACAACCCGTACCAATTACGCGTCGTTCGACAGATTGGATTAAGTGGCTGACCATCGGCTTATTCGCTGTCACCCTGGCCATCCTGGCTGCGGTGATCTGGCCGGAAGCCCGTCAGCGCTTGAAAGGAAGGAAAAGCCATGGAACATAACCAACAAAAACACCAATATGTACGTGTGCTGTGCGTGTCTTCGGCCGCGCTTGGAGTCTGGCTCATCGTGGCCGCTGGCGTCCTGACCCGGTTGCATCCCGACACCGCGATGCTGAGTTGGGTGCTGTTAGCCCTCACTACCACGCTGGCCGTGACCAACCTCTTTCGCTATGCCGGCTGGATTGTAGCCGTTATCGGCTCTGTTCTCTATGCTGGCGTACAGGTGACCCTGTGGGGATCAGCGGAGGATGCGCTGGTGAACGCTGGCGTTGGCGCTGTGGGCCTGATCGGCGCTGCCCTCCTGGGCTCCATCCTGGCACGGCAGTGTTCGTATGGAGCCCAACAGTTTGGGCACAGTCAGAAACTGATTGATGAATTGACCATTCACGATCCAAAGACGAGGCTGGTCAAATGGGAGTATGCCCGGCATACCCTGAAATCTGAGATCGCCCGTAGCCGACGCTACCATAACGCCTTGAGCCTGGTTATCATGCGAGTGGCCAATTTACATGAACTGGTGGAGGAGCATAATCGCGACGGCGCCAATGAACTAATGACCGAGGTATCACGCATTGTGCTAGAGACGTTGCGCCCCATAGACTCGCCGACCCTTTTGGATGGCGTAACGCTGGGCGCGATCTTGCCTGAGACACCGGGTGAAGGTGCCCAGGTGGCCGCTCAACGCCTGGTGGAGAACGTCGCCCGCAAGGTGCGTGTCGCGTTGTACGCCGGAGTTGCCGACTTCCCCCACGACGCTGTGACTGAGGGAGAACTCGTCCGCGCTGCGGAAGCGGCCCTGCAGTTTGCACTGGCGTCGGGCCGATCCGTCGTGAGCTACGATCAACTCAACAACACTGTTCAGACCGAGTCAGCCAGGTGACAGGCACTTTATAAGTGCCTGTCACCTTATCCATCCGGGAGGGAAAAGACAATGAACTATGATGAACGTGGCAGTACCATGAAGGCGTGGAGGAGGGAAGACACGGTCGTAGCGGCTCGCATGGAACCCGAGCATGAGCAGACAACCATCCAACAGCAAGAATACGCCAAACCGAGGGCGGTTTTGGATCCGGCCAGCGCGGGGCAGACTCTCGACCTGGAGTTCAACACCGTGATCCAGGCCTTCCACCAGGAATTTGACACTGTGATCCGGACGGCCTTCGCCGATGCCATGAGTCGGGCGGCGAAGATCAAATCCAAAGCCGAGGCAGAGGCGGAGATTTTACTGCGGCAGGCGCACAATGAGAAGGCCCAACTGGAAGCGGAGGTTGCAAGCTTGCGGCAGGAGCGCGACCGCTTAGCCCGAACACTCAGCCAGACCTTGTTAAGCCTCGAGCAGGGGTTGCAGGCAATGACCTCCGCCTTGGGGCAAGTCGAGGAGCAGGTAAAGCAACAGATGCAAGTTCTCCAAGCGGCAGGCATTCAGTTGGGAAGTCTGGAGCCAACCATCGCCGAAGAACCTGTCGGACCTGAAGAGGAAGCAATCGGAGAATACAGGGCGCCTGAAAAGGAGGCAGCCGAAAAGTATGAGATACCTGTAGAGGGAGCGAGCGAAGAGTACAGGATGCCCGTGGAAGAAGCGACCGCAGAATACAGGATGCCTGAAGAGGAGAAAGCAAAAGCAATCGAAGAATACGGTGTGACCAAAGCCTATCAACCCGTCTCCGAAACGCGGGTGCGAATCATCGGGTTGCGGCAAATCGCCTGGCTACACCGTATCGAGAAGGCTCTCGCGGCCGACCCGGCTGTTGAAGATGTCAGGACGATAAAGTACAGTGAAGGCGTTCTGATCATGGCCGTCCGGCATCAACCGATTTCCCTGGTAGGAATCCTAAAAGGGGTTCAGGGACTCTCGGTGCAGGATGTTCGCGAGGTGGGCGAGTGGATAGAAGTATACCTGGGCGATACTATTATGAGTCCCTAATTGGGACAGATTTAGCCATCCTCACTGAAAGGGCGCAAAGTTCTGTGGGCTCAGATTCAGCCCCTGAAAGGGCCTTTGCCCTCTCAGCAGGACGGTTTAGAGTGTATCGAGAAACCTCAGGAAACCGCTCAAACCGGTCTAGAACCACTCGATTCAGTTCATCGAGAAAGTTCTCTTCGATAATCTCGTTAGGGTCGCGTGCCGCCATTTGCACAAAAGGCGAGAAATTATTATAATATTAGCAACGATAGAGATCGCAAGCGAAAAGGCAAACCCATCGAGAGATGAGGGCGCAAAGCCACGGGTCCAAATGCTCAATGAGCGAGGATAGCCGGGTTGCCGACTCAGCGACGTCAGAGTCATCAGCAACCCGGCTTTCTGTTTGGGGAGGGAAGGGAGATGTAAACAAGATGAAACCTAGATACGGGGCACTGGCCCCGGCCCAACATGCCGAAAAGCAACTCGGCACAAGAATATATTCCAAGGAGGTTTAGAAAATGAAGCACATGAAATTGATTGCAGTAGTGGCGGCCATCTTGGCGATGCTGGTCTCGTCCACGACACTGGCTGTAGGGCCGGATTCAGGTCCATACGATGGTGGCCCCCACCCGCAGGATTGGGTTGGAGTGGACGAAGAGACTGGGGGGGACTGGGTTGGGCGTTACGGAAGTTACGCCTATATCCTGGCAGGCTATCAAGTGAACTATGAGGGAGGTCCCTATCAGGTGCCATGGAATCCAGGCCACGATGTGGGTGACACATGCGAGGGTCTTGGCTACGAGGTCTACACCGGGAATCTAGGGGAATCTCCTTACGCTCCACCGTTAGACCCAGCGCGGAGCTATTGGATCACGGCCACAGCCGCCTATGTGGATGTAGACGATGTATTGAAACTTCCTGATGGCACTCTGCCCACCGACCCCAACACCGGTGGGGTAGTTGTGCCCACATGGGACGATCACGGTGAGGCCTACGCTTGTTGGCAGCATGCCTCCCCTCCCGATTCGCGAACTTTCCCTGACGAGCCTCAGCCGGGTCTGTATCTTGATCTCACCATACCGGCTGGTTCTTACTACCTCTCAATCTATGCCGTGGATCTGGGATACTATAACCGAACGCAGACCTATACCTTGTTCGACAGCGAAGGAAACCAGCTCGGCGGGCCGTACACTCTTGAAGAGTTTAAAGAAGAGGGTGCCTATATTACCTTCTACGTTGAATTCAACGAGGAAACCACGGTCACGCTGCGCGTTACGGAGGAGCCAACGGATCAATCAGGCCTCTGGAACCCTAAGAATTGTGGTCTTGCCATCAATGCGGTGATCGGTGGTGTGTTCCTAGATCGCCTCTGCGACATCACGGGCCATACCCCAGGCCCAGGGGCGCTGGTTAAGCTCTTCCGAGACGGTAACGAGGTGGCAACCACCTACACGGGCGAGGACGGTAGCTTCGTGTTTATGAATAACCCTCCGGGGAGTTACGATGTGCAAATAGGGCCGAATGTCCAATCTGTGGTTCTCAGTGCTCAGCCAGCGGCGAATTGTGCGTGTCCCGAGTTCACATTCAAGTCCCCTGGCACCGGGACACCCGGCTACTGGAAGAACCATCCCGAGGCCTGGCCGGTGGATGAGATCACCATCGGTGGTAAGACCTACACAAAGGACGCGGCCATCGCTCTCATGGGTACGCCAGACAAGGGTGACAAGACCTACACCATGTTCCAGGCGCTGGTCGCCGCCAAGTTGAATGTGCTCATCGGCAACCGCTCTGACTGCATCGCAGCCACCATCGCTAATGCCGATGCGTGGATGACAACCTACAGTTCCTTTGTGACAGGCAAACCAGTGAAAGCTGGCGGCAAGGACTCTCCGTGGCGGACAGGTGAGCCGTTGTACCTGACCCTGGATGCCTACAACAACGGCCTGCTGTGCGCACCACACCGGGATTAACCCTTCGAGTTGATGATGTACATGAGAGCGGGCTCGGGCTAGACCTGAGCCCGCTCTTCTAGTTGAGCCTATCTGCCTGATCTGAGTGTAGCTCATGGAGTGATCAGTCGTGCACGTCTGCTTGTCGGCGAGAGAGTATGTCCCTCACATTGATGTAGGTGGAATAGGTGCCTATACTCAACATCTCGCGCTGGGTCTACGACAGCTAGGTCATCGTGTGACTATTCTGTCTGAGTCCTCGAGACCTCGTCCAGGGAGCGACAAGAGACGCCTCGCTTTCCTTCAGCAAACGACCTCTAGGATATTCACAAGGGCGAGGCATGCTACCTGGTTGAATAGATGGCCTCTAAGTCAAGTCATTGGAGTTCTCTGGTATAGTCTCTCCCTGGCCAGTGCTGTCCGAAGGATGGCATCAGAGGAGCAGGTTGAAATCCTCGAAGTGCCAGACTGGAGAGCAGAGGGTCTGGTCGCTTCTCTCTGGAAGCCAGCCCCTTTGGTTGTTAGATTGCACATGCCCAGCTTCATACTCGACCAGTTCGATGGGAATCCCTCGTCTATCCACAGGCTGGTAATGTACCGGCTAGAGAAGAAGGCGGTTCTAAACGCAGATCTCATTACATCCCCCAGCCTCAGTCTGGCGCGCATTGTTGCCCAGCGATACCGAATTCCACTCGACCAAATCCATTTGGTTCGCAATCCCATTGACGTGGATCTCTTCTCTCCTGCTGAAGAAGTCGAGGGCGGGCCAGAAACGGTGCTATATGTCGGTCGCTTGGATAGAAGAAAAGGGAGCCACATCCTCGCACAGGCTATCCCGCTGGTGACCAGTCACCGCCCAGAAACCGTTTTTTTGTTCGTCGGCCCTGACATGCCTACGGCTCAAGGAGGAGTGTCGTGCAAACAGGAGCTGTTGCACATTCTCGCCCAGCACGGCGTTGAGGACCGCGTACATTTTATACCCCCTCAAGACCGAAATGCACTGGTTTCCATTTATCGCTCTAGCGACGTGTGTGTTGTGCCCTCTCTGTACGATAATCTGCCGATGACATGCCTGGAGGCTATGGCTTGTGGCAAAGCGGTAGTGGCGAGTGACACAGGAGGTATGTCAGAGATCATAAAGCCGGGCCTTTCCGGGGTCTTGACGCCTGCCGGTCAGTCAGAAGCGTTGGCGGAGGCTCTGGTTGGGCTGTTGAAAGACCAGCAGCAACGCCAGGAGTTGGGCCAGAATGCACGAGCTTACGTTCAGGAGAATCTCTCGTGCACGCAGATAGCGGAGAAGACCGTAAACCTGTACCAGCAGGCGATCGAGTCATCACGCTGAAGATAGCAGCGCGACTGCCACCGGATATAAACTTCCAGAGTATCTGCTCAGGCTGTCATTGCGAGTCTTCCATGGCGCGGCCCGCCATTCTAAAGGACAGAAACTTGCAAGTTTCTGAGTAGCCGAAGGCGAAACAATCCCCACCCTGCGAATTGGAGATTGCTTCGGCACAAAAACCGTGCCTCGCAA
>CAYUPJ010000045.1:0-22970 GCA_964446635.1 uncultured Anaerolineae bacterium | reverse complement strand
TACGAGGCCGCCTACGGCTACACCCAACTGCGGCTCTACAGCCACGTGTTCATGGTCTGGCTCGCGGTGGCCTTCGTCTGGTTTCTGGTCACGCTGTGGCGCTGGCCCGACCGCTTCGCCATTGGCGCCTTCGTGGCCGTCCTGGGCTTCCTGGTCACCTTGAACGCCATCAACCCCGACGCCTTCATCGCAGAGCAAAACCTGGCCCGTTACCAGGTCACTGGCAAACTGGATGCCTACTACCTGACCAGGCTGTCCGAAGATGCTGTGCCCGCACTGGTGCTGGCCGTAGACCGGGTAACTGGCGATGAACGGGAGGTGCTGAGCGGCCATCTGCGCTACCGTCTGGAGCGCATGGAGGCCAGTGCTCGTTGGCAGAACTGGCCTTCGTTCCATCTGGCCCGGTGGCGAGCCTATGACCTGCTGGTCAAGAATCGAGACTGAATGGAGCAACTAAAGCCCTTGCCAACGGCCTCATGATTACGGTAGCGCTACTCCTCGTGGCTGAAGCGATTTGCTTTCCAAGGGGTTCCTTTACCCGACTCGGTCGAGATGTTGCAGGAATTGCGAGAGGAGCGCGATGAACAAATCCTTGGCGACCCGCTTCAATCGTCCAGCGGCCTATGACGCTCACTATCTTGCCCTGGCCGAGATGATGAATTGTGAGTTCTGGACAGCGGACGAGCGTCTGTTTAACGCTGTGAGGGATGAACTGTCCTGGGTTCGCTGGCTGGGGGCGTATGATGAGGGGCAAGGATGACTCAGCCGAAATGAGGTATCATAGATTATAGGTTGTGGAGCGAACAGCTAATCTGGGACAATTGGTGAGGGAGGATGGTGAGAGCGCAAGCAATCGGCGGCAGCCGAACCGATGAGCGAGTTAAGCTGGAAAAAGGGTTCCATCCTCTGATGGAAGTCTTGAGTCGGAAGCTTCACGAGTTGGGCTTTCTGGATTTTGCCCGTGGGCTCGATGCTCTGGTGAAGATTGACGACAGCTATAAATGGGTGGAGAGGAGCCAATGGGGCATCTCGCAAGGAGCCTGGGAATACGTTGCGGGTTCGGAACTGTCGCTATTGCGGGTCTTTTGTCATCCTCGCGTGATTATTGAGCAACCCCGTCTCATCGCCTACTATCGCAACATCGCCGCCCTTTCACAGAAGGCGGTTCAGACTTTGGCTTTCAACGTGAAGCCGTTTGAACTGGGGCGAAATCGAGAGGATTTGTCCTACGAAAGGGCATTGCTCCTTTGCCAATTGTTCAATACCCATGTCAGCACCATCATCGAAAGCACCCTTACTTTCTCCCAGCGGGATTTGGATGCCCTTCTGTCCTTTTAGGGGATGAGGCCCAGCGAAATGACTTTTTGGCGCACATTGGAAAACTTCTGGAGACGTAATACCGAAAACTGGATCAGAATCGCGTTGCTCCTGATCCTGGTCCTGGCCGCCTTCCTGCGCTTTTACCGCCTCGACGCTCAAAGCCTGTGGGCCGACGAGGGCAATAGCGTGTCCCTGTCGGGGCGCAGCCTGCCTTACATTACTGCAGGCGCTGCCCACGACATCCATCCCCCCCTCTACTACTACCTGCTCCATTTCTGGATGCTCGTTTTCGGCAATAGCGAATTCGCCGTCCGTGCTCTCTCCGCCCTGCTAGGGACTGCGCTGGTGTACCTGACCTATCTCCTTGGCCGCCAACTCGCAAATTATTGGCTGGGCCTCATTGCCGCCTTCCTCTCCGCTATCTCGCCTTTCCAGGTCTATTATTCCCAGGAAGCCCGCATGTACATCCTGCTGGCTGCCCTCAGTGCCCTTTCCGTCTACTCTTTCGTTAAATTCCTGGAAGCGGAAGGCGCCAACATCAGAAAAAAGTACCTGTGGGCTGGGCTTTACGTCCTGGCTACGGCCCTCTCTCTGTACACTCACTACTCCTTCCCCATCGTCATAATCATGCAGAATCTGCTCTACGGGATCTGGCTAGCCATAAACTGGCAGCAGGAGAGGGTGCTGGGGAGGGTCTTGCGTTGGGTCGTCGTGCAGTTGGCCGTGGTTGCTCTCTACTGGCCCTGGCTCCCCATTGCCTACCGACAGGCCTCGGGTTGGCCTCCCATCAGCCAACCCCACGGGCTCCTGTTCGTGGTACAGGAAGCGTTCCGTCTTTTCAGCCTGGGGCCCACGGCAGGTGGGCAGTACACCTCGCTCTTGCTCCTGGGATTCGCCATCATCTTCATCGCTGGCGCCTGGCCGAGCATATACCCCTCCCTCCCAGGGAGGGGCAGGGGGAGGGTGAATACCACCCCCACCCCAACCCTCCCCCTCACAGGGGGAGGGGGTGAACAATCACAATCCCTTATTCCTCGTTTACTCGTTTACTTGTTGCCTTTGTTCTATTGCCTTTTCCCCGTCCTGATGATGTACGCCTTTTCCCTCTGGCGGCCTGCCTATCGGCCCAAGTTCTTTTTGGTCGGAAGTCCGGCTTTCTGCCTTATACTGGCACAAGGCATCGTCCAATTGAGCAAGGCAGCACGCAGCAAGCATTTCGCTATTAGCTATTTGCTATTTGCTGTCTGCTTGATTTTCATCGTCGTGGCTTCCAACAGCTCGCTCCAGAACTACTACTTCGATCCCCGGTACGCACGAGACGACTATCGTGGCATCGCCCAGTACATCTCCGCCCTGGAGAAGAAAGGCGACGCCGTGCTCCTCAACGCCCCTAACCAGTGGGAGATCTTCACTTACTATTACAAAGGCGACTCGCCTGTCTATCCCCTGCCCCGTTCGCGGCCTTTGGACGAGGCTCAAACGGCCGAGGAACTGGCGGAAATTGCTGCCGAGCATGACCGGATCTTCGCCGTCCTGTGGGCTGTGGACGAAAGCGACCCCGGCCGCTTCGTCGAGGGCTGGTTGGCAGAACAGGCCTACAAGGTCCTGGATACCTGGTATGGTGGTGTGCGCCTGGCCATCTACGCCGTACCCCCTGCCCCGCCGACAGAGATTCATAATCCCCTCGACGCCAAGCTGGGTGACGAGATTGCTCTCCTGGGCTACAGCCTCCTCACCTCTGAGGTGGAGGCGGGCGACATCCTGCCGATTACCCTTTTCTGGCAGGCTCTGGCCCAACCTCAGGAACGCTACAAAGTCTTCGTCCACGTCTTGGACGAAGCCGGTCACATCGTGGGTCAGTGGGATAGCGAACCCGGCGGTGGGCTGAACATCACTACCCTTTGGCAGCCTGGGGAAACCGTGGCTGACAACTACGGCGTCCTCATTCGGCCGGGCACACCGCCTGGTTCGCATCGGATCGTGGTGGGCATGTACAGCCCGATCTCAGGCCAGCGCCTGATCGTCAGTGAGGGGGAGCAGGCTCGTGGCGATCATCTCGTTCTGGACTCGATCGAGGTCTTGCGCCCTCGCAAGCCGCCTGCATTGACCGCTCTGAAGATGCAGCACGAGGTTGGCATCAACTATGATGACTTGGTCCTGCTAGGCTACAACCTGTACAAATTGGGCTATGAGCATCAGCCAATCGAGCCTCTCCACCCCGGCGACATCCTTCACCTGGACCTCTACTGGCGAGCCTTTCGTGTACCACAGGACGATTGGCAGTTGACTCTGCAACTGCTGGACGGCAAGGGAAATATTCTGGCTACTCAGCAAGCTAAGCCAGCCAGCGTGGATTATCCAACCACCAGTTGGAAAGTCGGAGAGGTGGTGCGGGGCCAATACGACGTCTTCATCCCACCGCAGGCTCCTAAGGGAAGCTACCGTCTGACCGGGCGGCTGGCCCGGCTGCCCGGCGGCCAGGTCTTGAGGTCACCCTGGGTCTCGGAGCAGTTATTGATCCAGTGAAAGAGCAGTCTTTGTTTCACGTTTCACGCTTCACGCTTCACGCTTCACGTTTAACGTTTCACGTTTCCGTGATAGCTACCGTCAAGAACGAAGCCCAAACCGTGCATAGGTTACTGGACTCCTTAGCGGCCCAAACCCGCCTCCCCGACGAAGTGATCATCGTGGATGGGGGTTCGACCGATGGCACGGTGGAGGTGTTGGAGGAGTGCGCTGCTGGGGGCGTCTTGCCGTTGAAGGTGCTGATGCGTCCGGGGACCAACATCTCCCAGGGGCGCAATGCAGCCATCGCCGAGGCCACGGGGGAGATCATTGCCAGCACCGACGCGGGGGTGAGGCTGTCACCGAATTGGCTGGAGGAGTTGACCAGGCCATTCGAGAGCCTGAATCCGCCGTATGTGGTGAGCGGCTTCTTCGCCCCCGATCCCCAGGCTGTCTTCGAGACGGCCCTGGGGGCCACCGTTTTGCCCGTCCTGGCCGATGTTAAGCCCGAGAAGTTTCTGCCCTCCAGCCGCTCGGTGGCCTTCCGAAAAGAGGCCTGGGAACGGGTCGGCGGCTATCCTGAGTGGTTGGATTACTGTGAGGACCTGGTCTTCGACTTCAAGCTGAGGGAACTGGGGCCTTTCGCCTTCACTCCCCGAGCTATTGCCTACTTTCGCCCCCGGAAAAGCCTTGGCGCTTTCTTCCAGCAGTATTATCGTTACGCCCGGGGCGATGGCAAGGCCGACCTCTGGCGAGTGCGCTATGCCATCCGCTACTCGACTTATCTGGTAGCCGTTCCCGCTATCTTGCTTTTGGGCCTTTGGCGGAGTCCCCTGTGGTGGCTGCTCTTTCTAGTCGGTGGAGCCATGGTGTTCTGGACGCCCTACAAGCGCCTCTGGCCGATGATGAGGGGCTGCGGATTCGCTGACAAGGTCAGGGCCATCCTCTGGGTGCCCATCATCCGCGTGACAGGTGACATAGCGAAGATGGTCGGCTATCCCGTGGGCGTTCTCTGGCGGCTGCGGCGATACGAGTCACGAGTTAACGAGTAACGAGGCAACGAGGTGTCACGATGAGCGAGTTTTTGATGTCATTGATCCCCTGGGGCACAAAGGCCATCCTGTGGGTCCAGTCCTTTAGCAACCCCTTTCTCGACAGGCTCTTCACAGCGGCCACATTTTTGAGTGAGGAAGAGTTCTACCTTATCTTATTACCCCTGATCTATTGGTGTTTTAACAAGCGTATCGGTATTCGCTTGGCCTACGTTTTACTCCTCTCCAGTTACCTCAACCTCTTTCTCAAGGATCTCTTTGGCATCCCACGCCCTGATGATCCCCGCATCAGGTTCTTGCGGCATGAGACCACGCCTTCCTTCCCTAGCGGCCATGCCCAAGGAGCGGTGGTGACCTGGGGATACTTGGCTACTCAGTGGCAGAACAGGGCGTTCTGGGCGGTAGCCATCGTCCTGATCTTCCTCAATTCCTTCTCGCGGGCGTACCTCGGGGTCCACTTCCCCCAGGATCTGGTGGGCGGGATCACCATCGGGGTCCTGTACCTCTTGGCCTTCTATTGGGTAACAGCAAATTGGGAGGGGAAGATGGCCAAGCTCCCCTTGGTTGCCAAAGCGAGCCTATCGGTGCTCTTTCCTATGGCATTATTGGTTGGCCATCCTAGCGAGGATACGGCCATGACCATGGGGGCTCTCGCGGGTATGGGGCTGGGCTTCTTGCTGGAGAGCAAGTTCGTGAGCTTCTCCGCTGCGGGCCTTTGGTGGAGGCGGGTGCTGCGCTTCCTTGTGGGCCTGATCCTGGTCGGCGTCTTCTACGTGGGGCTGAAGGCTGTCTTCCCCACGGAGGTTTCCCCCTCCCTCGCCCTGGCCCTGCGTGTGATTCGATATGGCGTCGTAGGAATGGTCGGAACCTTTGTGGCTCCCTGGATCTTCGTCAAGGCTGCCCTGGCCGAAGGAAAAACGTGAATTTGACAAAAACGGTAAACTGTGCTATTTTACAGTGTAAGAACGGCAGGTTTCTGCGTTGGGGATCCTAATGATGTACCGCCAGAGTTTCTTGTCCGCTCTGGCGGTTTTTGGTATAACCTGCTCGTGGCGTTCGATCCGAAGCTGATAGCAACTGCGTACCCTGGCCTGTCGGCATAGGCATCGAGCTTCGAGGATAAAGTAACATTAAGGAGGTATCCAAGGAGATGGAGACAATCACTGGCACTGTCAAGTGGTTCGATCGCAGAAAAGGCTGGGGCTTCATCCAGCCCGATGGCGAGAACCAGGAGGACGTTTTCGTCCACTACACGGCAATTGAGGGGGAAGGGTATCGCAACTTGTACGAAGGCGACAGGGTGGAGTTATCTGTGGAGAACAACCCCAAGGGCCCTCAGGCTGCCCATGTAGTCAAGCTTGACGTTGAGTGATGGCCACAACGTCAACTTCCTAACCCGGCCTTAAAGGCTTAGCCTGGCGCGATAACCAAGACCCCGACGTAGGTTGTACCTGGTCGGGGTCTTTTCGTTAGTCATCAAATCTGGAGTGTGAAACATGGCAAACAAATTACGGATCATTCCCCTGGGTGGACTGGGGGAAGTGGGCAAAAACATGATGGTTTTGGAGTATGGCAAGAATATCATCATCATTGACGCGGGGATTATGTTCCCCGAAAACGATATGCTGGGCATTGATTTCATCATCCCCGACTTCAACTATCTGTTAGACAAAAAGGACATCGTGCGAGGCATCATCCTCACCCATGGCCATGAAGACCACGTCGGAGCTCTTCCTTACGTGCTTCAGGAGATTCGGGCTCCTATCTATACCGCCAAGCTGACCCGCGGCCTGGCGGAGGTGAAGCTGAAAGAGAGTCACCTGCTGGACGAGGCGGAGCTGAATACCATCCAGGCTGGCGATAGCATAACCCTGGGGCCTTTCCGCATCGAGTTCTTTCACGTCTGTCACAGCATCCCCGACGGGGTGGGGTTGGCCGTCGAGACGCCCGTGGGCCTGGTGGTTCACTCCGGCGACTTCAAGTTTGACTACACCCCGGTGGACGGCAAGCCCCCCGATTTCGCCAAGCTGGCGGAGATGGGGGGGCGGGGGGTGCTGGTGCTAATGTCCGACAGCACCAACGCCGAGCAGCCGGGGGCCACCCCCTCGGAGAGGGTCATTGACGACGCCTTCGAGCAGGTTTTCCAGAGGGCGGAGGGACGCATCATCGTGGGCACCTTTGCCTCCCTTATCTCTCGCATCCAGCAAGCGATCCATGCTGCCGTCCGCCACGAGCGCAAGGTAGCCATCGCCGGACACAGCATGGTCGAGAACGTGCGCATGGCCCAAGAGTTGGGATATCTTTCCATCCCACCAGACGTCCTGATCAAGCTGGACGATGTCGGCAAGCTACCCCAGCATAAAGTAGTCATCATAGCCACCGGCACTCAGGGTGAGCCCTCCTCGGCCCTGGCTCGCCTGTCCATCGGCCGGCACCCTCGGATCAAGGTCGTTCCCGGTGACACGGTCATCATCTCATCCCACGCTATCCCAGGCAACGAGGAGATGATCCACCGCACCATCAATCGCCTCTTCCAACAGGGGGCCAATGTGATGTACGAACAGATCGCCCCAGTGCACGTCTCGGGCCACGCCAGCCAGGATGAGCAGAGGTTGCTTATCCATCTGATTCGACCCAGGTACTTCGTGCCCATTCACGGCGAGCTACGCCACCTGACCAGGCACGCTCGGATCGCCCAGGAGATGGGCATCCCCGCTGCCAACACCATGGTGGTGGAGAACGGCTACATCCTGGAGTTCGATGGGGAGAGCGGTCGAATCGGCGAGCGGGTACCTGGTGGCTACGTCTTCGTTGACGGGTCGGGGGTGGGCGACGTTGGCCCGGTGGTGATGCGCGATCGGGAGGCCCTGGCCAGCGCGGGCTTCGTGGTAGCGGTGATCAAGCTGAATGGGAAGACAGGTCAACCTGCCGGGCGGCCGGAGATCATCTCGCGGGGCTTCGTCTACGTGCGGGAATCGGCCGAGCTCATCGAGCGGGCTCAGGACAAGATCCTGGAGGTGGTAGGGAAGGGCGACGTGGGGCGAGCAGCCATGAGCGACAAGGTGCGTGATGAGCTTGGCGAGTTCCTCTACGAGGAGACCAAGCGCCGCCCGATGATTATGCCGATGATTATAGAGGTGTAGCTACGTCCTCCTCTACGTGAACCGAAACACAACCTGCAGCCGCAAAGAGAAGTTGCCTTCTATCCTTTTGTGCACCTGACCCCACGCTGGAAGGTCCCCTTCTTTCGAGAGCCGCTAGACAGTAGCGCGCTTTTGTGTTATAATCGGATTATCAGGCAAGAAAGGCAGGTGCACCATGAAAAGGATGATTCGTTTCGGTCTCTTGTTGCTTCTTGTTCTCCTTCTCACCTCCCCTGCGGTCAAGGCTCAAGCGCCACCCACCATCACCGAGGTACATTCCCAGGTGGTGGTCCTGGAGGATGCGAACCTCGATGTCAAGTACCGCTTGACCTTCTGGGAGAGCGAGCCACGCGACAAGATCACCACCATGGGTCCCTTCGATCCCGGCCACCGCATCCTGGATGCCCACATCGAGCACGATGGCCAGGAGACGCCTGTGAGCCTGGCCAGCAAGGGCGGCGGCTTCTACACCGTTCCCTTTGGGCTCACCACCAAGACGGGCCAGAAGTACACCGTCCAGGTCCACTACCGGGTGGAGCGTCCTCTGGACGTGACGGAGATTGACGGCGTAGAGCACCGGGTGCTGGCCTGGGCGCCCATCCAGTGGAATCTGTCCATCGGCGAGCAAATCGTGACCTTCATCCTGCCCATCGAGCTGCCGGCCGACGTCACCCAGCCGGAGCAGGTGACCGACGAACTGGTGGACCGGGCGGCCATCGTGGTTGACGACGCCAATGTTTCCTCTTTCGACCGCTGGGTTTACTATCCCACCCCCGACGAGGCCACGGGCAAGAACTGGCTCTCCATCTACATCTCCAAGAAGGACGTTCCCCCTGAGTACCACTTCACCCCCAAGGTCTACATCCCTGGCCGCTACTTCGCCGAGCTCCCGGTCGAGCCTGTCGCCCCCGGACAGGAGTTCACCCCCACCGAGGAGCCTCAGCCTACGCCTGGTCCTTCCCTACTACCTTACCTCATTCTCTTTGGAGCTCTGGGCTTACTGGTAGCCGGTATCATCATTTTCATCATCTTCCGCCTGGTCTCGCCCAAGGCTGCGCCGGAGGAGTACGAGGCCCCGGAGATCGAGATCGAAACCTTCGCCCAGCCGGGGTTGGTGCCGGACCTGGAGGCCATCGAGGCCGCCCTCTACATCGGCGACACGGCCAAGGTGATCACCCTGGTGATCATGGCCCTCTCCCAGCGGGTGGTGCTGACGGTGCTCAACCGGCGGCCCTTGCAACTGGAGGTGACCAACCCCGATGTGGAGATGGCCGACTACGAGCGGGCCCTGGTGGCCGGTATCGCCGACGACGGCACGTTGCCCCAGTCCACCATTGATCGGGTGATGTCCCTGCTCTCGGCGCAGTTGCAGAAGAAGATGTGGAACGCCGACCCGGAGGCCACTCGTGAGGTCTACCGACGGCGGGCCGAGGAGGCATGGGATGACTACCGCCGATCGGATCCCGTGCGCCCTTGGGGCTGGGGTCACCCGGCGTTTCCCTGGATCATCCTGTCCCCCAGCTACCGGCCCTACCGTCCTGAACCCGTTCCCATCTCTCGAGGCCCCACGCCTCTGGAGACACTGCGCGAATCCCCGCTGGTCGGTGCCGCCGACCAGATGGCCGGCGTGTTGGAGGGCGTGGCTGACAACATCACCACCCGGGCCGAGGGGCTGGCCACCTCCGCCACTCACATCCTCGACCGCTTGGCCGGGCGGCAGGATGCCGGGTACGACGCCTGCCACTCGGCGTGCCACAGTGCCTGTCACTCCGCCTGCGTCCACGACGCCTGCCACAGCGCCTGCGTCCACGACGCCTGTCACAGTGCCTGTCACTCCGCCTGCGTCTGCCACAGCGCCTGCCACTCCGCCTGCCACAGCGCTTGCGTGAGCAGGTTCTAGAAAGATCAGTAGGAGAAAAGCAAGATGAAGGCCTACGAAATCCCGATCAAAGTAACAAAGGAAGGCAAGATTGAATCATTGGATGCTCTGTTAGAGCTACTGCCCCGTAACCAAGTAGTTCGGGTGATCATCCTGATCCCCGAGCCGACAGAAGCTGAGGAAGACGCTGTGTGGTCCCGCTTAACGGCGGAACAATTCTTGGCCGGATACAGCGAGACTGACTCTATCTATGACAGGATTTGAGCAATGCAGGACTACCACCCAGGTGAGATCGTTTTGCTGTCCTTCCCCTTTGCCAACGCTGTAGGAACAAAACGGCGTCCTGCATTAGTCCTTTTGGATACGGGGGATGAGGATATCGTTGTAGGCCGGCTAACCAGCCAGGTTGCTCGTGGACCTTTTGACGTTGAACTTGTGGAATGGAAACAGGCAGGCTTGCTGGTTCCATCAATTGTTCGAGTGCATAAGGTGGCGACGTTGGAAAAGCGTCTGGTGGAGCGAAGGTTGGGAACGCTGACGGCCGGCGATTGGGCGCGAGTGCGGGTGGTGATACAACAGCTTTGGGCATCCATTTAGGTTCTTGAGTTGAGAAGCGCATGGACTTATCCGCCTGCGTCCACGACGCTTGCCACAGCGCCTGCGTCCACGATGCCTGTCACAGCGCGTGCGTCTGCCACAGCGCCTGCCACTCGGCCTGCCACAGTGCGTGTGTGAGCAGCTTTTAGGCAGTGTCAGCCTGTGAAGTCCGAGGAGCCACCGTTGAGCGTTTACACCTCCGGGTAATTTCCCGTTGTTGGAGTGTGCAATGACTCAGGATGAAAAGCAGTTTGATGTTGCGCTTTCGTTTGCCGGTGAAGACCGAGAATATGTGGAACAAGTGGCTGCCACGCTACAGACAATGGGCATCCGGGTCTTCTATGACAAGTACGAGGTCGTAACGCTATGGGGCAAGAATCTTTACGACCACTTGCAGGACATCTACCGCAACAAAGCTAGATTCACGGTCATATTCTGCTCAAAGTACTATGCTGAAAAGCTGTGGACAAATCACGAGAGGAAAGCTGCTCAGGCGAAGGCGTTTGAGTCAAGCCAGGAATACATACTGCCTGCACGATTTGACGATACTGAGATTCCCGGAATTCTTCCCACTGTTGGCTATGTAGACTTGACCGAGTACTCTCCTAAGAGATTCGCCGAACTTGTGAAAGAGAAAGTCGGTCCCATCAGAAGAACTGAGTTCTTTCCCGAAGAGCCTGACATTCTCTATGAGACAGTTGGAGCCGATACGTCAGATTTTCAAGAAGAGACGTGGTTCCTGGCCTATCGCTTCTTTGAAGCACTGAAGCTCATGACCCCAGAAGAGAGAGAGTTACTGGTGACTGCAGTTATCCACACCTGTCCAGCCGGGCCTCCTGAGAATGTACACCTGAACATAGAGTTTTTGAGCAGGCTAGTTGGCCTGCCCGTCGAGGAGATCATTTCCAAATTCTCAAGGCTAGATTGTCTTGGCATAGTTGCATCGTTAGAGAAACGCGATACTCATCCAGATCATGTCTGTGAGGCAGCGGACATCATTTGCATTGAATACATGCCGCTTGTGCCTGCTTACAGGGAGAATGCGACCTATGTTGCCATCGCGATGATCGAGATCGTGTTTGACAAGTTCTGTCCAGACTGCGGGATGAAAGCCATCAACCACCTTGACTTTTCTATTCTGAGCAGTCTGACGGGTTTCCCAGAACGACACCACGGCTAACGCGGACGCACTGCCGGTTGTCGTTTTACGGACGCGGGTCGTGGCCGAAGTTGAGAAGTACATGGACTTAGACGCACTGGCAGGGTGGGCCAACTTATCGCTCTGGTAGTAGGTTGTTACACCCTCTGGCTGGACCCTGAAAGAACATCGTCGGGGCAGCAAGTGCGTCAGCCTGTAATTGAGCGATATGGGCAATACTGCGTATGCTAACGAGTTATGCGAAACGGCCTTCGATTGGCTTGCAAACATGAACGGTGCTAAACTTGAAGGAGGCTTCACACAGGAGGGAGGACATGTTGGGTGAAGAACTAAAAATAGCAGAACCTTCAGGTCCAGAGTATGTCGTTAAAAACCGGCTTCAACCGGAGGATGGGGCGATTCACGGTTGGTATCGCTTTGTGCTTGGCTACCCGCCACATCTCGTACGCGAATACTTGAAGACCTTAGAGGCGGACCCCGCCAGAGATTGGGTATTCGACCCGTTTTGCGGAACGGCCACTACTCCTGTGGAAGCACGCTTGCGAGGCTTTTCCACCCTGAGCACCGATGCGAATCCCATTTCGGTTTTAGCTACTCGGGTCAAACTTTCATGGGATATAGATCCCGGTGAAGTACAGTCGAGGCTAGACGATGTCTTGGAGTTTGCTGCCGCATGTCTTCGGCACGTTCATCTGACCTCTATGGCTGAGGTAGACTATCAGTTAACCCTCTTCGGTGCTCAAGTACTGAGGAGTGAGGCCAACGATACCGGATTAACAGTGTCCGATTTTGATCCGAATGCTCTACTTCCGCCCAAGATGGCAGCCCTTATCCCACGCGGGTTTATCAGCAGAAAGCCCCTGCTACGTGTCTTAGCCCTTCGCTACGCTATTGAGAGGATTGTGCTACCGCAGGACGTTCGCGAGTTTATGGCATTGGCCCTTGCAAATACGATAGTGACAACGGCTGGCAATGTGGGATTTGGACCAGAGGTATATCGTCTCCCTCCCCGCGAGGATGCCGACGTGCTAGGCGCGTTTGCTGTTACAGTCACACGGATGATTTCAGATGTTCAAACAATTCTTACCAAACAACAACGTCCGTTCCCGTCAGCGCATATGTTCCAGGAAGATGCACGTACCCTCTCGTCGTTAGAGGGATGCCCCCCCATCGGAGTTGTCATCACCTCACCACCGTATCCCAACGAAAAGGACTACACGCGGAGCACACGTTTGGAAAGTGTTCTGCTGGGTCTCATCACGACCAAACAGGATTTACGTGCCCTCAAGTCCAGCTTTCTGCGAAGTAATACCCGGAATGTCTTTGTCGGCGACGACGACGATACTTTCATCCAGGATATTCCCTCTGTTGTTCGTGTGGCCGAGGAGATAGAAGCAAAGCGGCTGCAGCTACGAAAGACCTCCGGCTTTGAGCGCCTCTATCACCGTGTAACTCGATTATACTTCGGCGGTATGTACCGACACCTTGCGGTTTTACTGCCCAAGCTACGCCCTGGAGCTCGCTGTGCCTACGTAGTCGGGGATCAAATGTCCTACTTTCGTGTTCACATCCGAACTGCACAGTTGCTGGCAGATGTGGCAATTAAGGCAGGTTACGAAGTAGAAGGCATCGATCTTTGGCGCACCCGCCGTTCCACCACGACGCGACAGGATTTAGAGGAGAATGTACTGATTCTTAGACGTCCAGTAACCGGAGGAAGTAAGAATGCCTAGAAAGAGATCGAACCGCGCCTCGAATCAGGGGACCGATAGCATTGAAACCCAAGCTCTGTCCCAATATGATGAGGTTGTTCTGGAGGTGTTTCTGTGCCACTACCAGAAAGGAGCTACTTATCTCAAGTTCAGGAAGGATGAGTTGACAGAGGCCTGTCGTAAACACGGTATCACGGTCAGGAACATCCCTGACATTATCTATACTTACCGTGCCCGAAGGATACTTCCGGCGAGAATTTTAGCCACGGGACATTGGGCCATTGAACCCGCTGGTCGTGGGGCTTATGCCTTTCGCTTGCTGCGCAATCCACCCCACTTCGAGATTCCATTCGAAGACTATGCTCCTGTAGAGATATACAATGCACTCCCCGAGGTGGTAGAGGGACTTCTACGGCAAGATGAACAATCATTACTGACGCGGATTCTTTATAATCGCCTCGTCGACATCTTCACAGGCTTGACCTGCTTTCATATCCAGAATCACTACCGCAGTTTTGTGGCCGGTATGGGTGAGGTTGAATTGGACGCCTTGTATGTCGGTGTGAACAAAACAGGCACATTGTTCGTTCTCCCGATTGAGGCCAAAAGCCAGGCTGAAAGCGAGATGATCGGCCGTATTCAAGTTTCTCAGATGGCCAAGCTCGTCCGTCAAGATTTTCCTGAGCTATGCCGTCGTATTCTTGCTGCTAAAGCTCTTGCAGATGGAACGATAGCGATGGTTGAATTTGACGACCATGAAGAGCCAGATGATTTTGGAATAATATCTGTTGGCCGCTTCTGTTTGATTCAAAGGGGAACTACCGATGACGCGCCCGGAGCCCAAAGATAGGGAACCGCTTCGCCTAAACCGCCCTGCAGGTGGCTTCGTGTGCCTGCAATGCGTGATCGCCAAACCCAGGGGACGTGAGCGTTGGGCTTGACGCACTGCCGGTTGACGTTTTACGGACGCGGATCGTGGCCGAAGTTGAGAAGCGCATGGACTTAAACGCGCTGGCAGAGGTGCATCATTGAGATATTTGGCAAAACATGAACATAGCAGGAGGTGAAGCCGTGAAGAGGGCCGAAGAGAGAATTGGAGAGATGGTTAAGGTGTTGCCGCTTGAACTTCAGTATGAGGTCGAGGACTTCATCCAGTTTCTGCTGGAGAAACAGACCAGGAAACCAAAAGGCAAGTTTAAGTTCGACTGGGAAGGGGCCCTTGAAGACCTGCGCGACCAATATACTTCTGTGGAACTCCAGCACAAAGCTCTTGACTGGTGGGGTGACTGATGTATCTGGTGGATACTAACCTCATTGCAGAAGTTCTGCTGCAGCAGGCGAAGGCTGGGGAAGTGAAACGATTTCTCGAGAGCACCGCCCCCGAAGACCTGTACATCACTGAATTTTCGCTTTACTCTCTTGGCATCATTCTTCTGCGGCGCAAGATGCATGACACTTTCTTGCGGACAGTGGACGATTTGCTGTTGACAGGTGGGATTCGACTGTTGCGACTCGGATTGGGGGATATGCAAGACATCGTTCATGCAGCTCGGATATTCGACCTGGACTTTGATGATGCCTACCAGTATGCCGCCGCAGAGAAATACGATCTGATCATCGTGAGCTTCGACAGCGATTTCGACCGAACCGAACGCGGAAGGCAAACCCCGGCGGAAGCGTTGCAGGGATGATCATGTAGAGGCTCAACGGCTTCGGGCCTTGCTTCAGGAAGCGTAGACTGTCAAAACATTTCCGCCTGCGCCTCCCTTCCCAGCTTTCTTCCAGGGCGCCCGGATACGCGCCCCCTTCAAGGACGAAGCGGAGCGTTTTGGAAGGCTGGAAATCAGAGGGGAGCAAGATGTGCTCTTGCGGGTGTTGCAACTGATCGAACCGCGGCTGAAGCGCCTGGCGATCGTAGTCGTGGCGGGCGAACCGATGCTCCATGGGGGTATAGGTGCAGGTCGCCTTATGCCTTTACCTGTCATGGGAGAGGGCATGGTTCGCCTGGCGGGTCTGGTTCTGCATATCGGCAACGCACCGAATGGCGTTGTCCTTGTAGATGAGATCGAGAACGGCCTTCACCATTCCATCCTGCCCAAAGTGTGGCGAGCCATTGGAGAAGTAGCGCGACAGTTCAACACCCAGGTTTTCGCCACAACTCACAGCCTGGAGTGCATCGTGGCAACTCACAAAGCATTTTCGGAAAGTGAACGCTATGACTTTTCTGGTGCATACCACGCTGGCCCGCAATGGTTCGACGCTACTCACCAGAGGCGCCGATGGCGGCGACGGCAGCGGCATCCACGTGACCGGCCTCGAGTGGAATGAAACCTACTATCCCAGTGCCGTCGTGATGACCAACACCATCCTCGTCAGCCACACGGTGGGCATCACCGTCACCGCCGGCAACACGGCTACCCTCAACACTACCTTGTGGCACGCCAACGGGACAGACTACGAGGGCAACGTCATCCACACCAACGACCGCAGCGGCGACCCGGCCTTCGACACCGACGGCTACCACTTGACCTCCAGCTCGGCGGCGATAGACGCCGGGGTGGACGCTGGGGTGACGACGGACATAGACGGCGACACACGTCCCTGGGGCGAGGGCCACGACATCGGGGCTGATGAGTTCAGGCAGTGGTACGTGTACCTTCCCCTGGTGATGAAGAACCACATTCTCTGACATGCAATATTACGTGTTCTATCTATACGGCGGGGTTTCTGGGCCCTCATCCTCGCTCCATCAAGGGCCACCGGAATTGCAGGCCAGCTAGGAGGTAAGGATGTCGGAATTCAAACGTTCAACCTTTAAGCATTTGGTGACCATTGCTCTTGTTCTGTGCCTGAGCGCACTGCTGGTCAATGTCGCCTACGCAGGCACTACCAGCAACGAGCACATGAGCGATGCCCCGTATGGGCCAGCAGTGACCGAATTCCCGTCGGGGACTACCACTGTCTACGTGGTCTTCGATTACACTGACATGCAGAGCGAGGAGATCACGGTAAAGGTTTGGGACCCCATCGGGGTGGTCCTCTTCGAACATACCCAGGCTTACTCAGGCTCGGGCACGGAGTCCATCGAGGTTGCATATCCAGGGGGAGGGGCTTTCCCTGATGGCCTGTATGCCACCAACTTCTACCGAGGGATACTTCCCTATAAAACCATCCTCTGGGGTGTTGGTGAAGTGACAACTCCTACTCCCACGCCGACGAATACAGCTACACCTACAGCAACGAGCACAGCTACAGCGACGCCAACGCCTACCGCTACGCCTACGACAACGAGCACACCTACGGTGACGCCGATAAGTACAGCTACACCTACAACAACCAGTACACCTACAGCCACGCCAGTGGATACACGGACGCCTACATCCACCAGCGTAACGACATCCACGCCGACCCACACACCCATCTCGACAGCTACAAACACCCCTACGACTACCGCAAGCAGTACACCCACCGCCACGCCGACGGCCACGTCCACTCCAAGGCCAGGGGCATCCCAGACTTTCTTGCCTTACATTATCAAGCAAGCTCCACCCTGTGATTGGAGCAAGCCGGATAACGACGAGCCCGGCAATGACTTTTGGAAGAACCCTGAGGTTCCCTACGGATCGGGACTCTTCGTCAACCGCACATTTTGGTCCCTCACCCAGCCGGAGGGGCAAAAAGGCGACGATCCCGATTGGTTCAAATGGAAGGTAGGTTCGACCGGCACGCGCTGGTTATGGATACAGAACCTGGATCCTGGTAGCCTCCGCATCTGGCTACTGGTCTGTCAGGCTGTCGGAGAACCAGCCGACGCGTTGCTGCCCATAGCTTGGGGCGAGTCCTACGGACCAGGGCAAATCGCGGTTTGGCTCGAACAAGGTCAAGAGTATTACGTCTTGGTCAGCAACCTCACCCCCTCGCAGCCGGGCTGTTACAGCCTCTGGTTGCAACCGTGAGGTTGCACTGCCAGGTGCAACGCACTTCGAGAAGTGCGTTGCACCTTAATAGAAGAGGAGCCTGGTTACGTTGGAAAGCCAGGGCACGAGCGATAGACTGCAACAATTCGCCAGCAGTTTCGTAGAAAGCACCCGCGACTACATCTTCATCCGGCCGGAGGACAATCTGCTCATCCTGCGGCCCAACCGGGTGCATCATCTGAACGCTATAGCCACAGCGATGCTCAAGGCCCTCTACGAGCGCCAGCCGCTGGACGTTCGGGGCATCGTAGCAGAACTGGTAGAGCGCTACGACGTGCCGCCTGAGCGTGTCGAGGAGGACATGGACAAGCTGCTTCGGAGCCTCTCGCTTCTGCTCCAGGACAAGGCCGGCTGCGCCCCAGCGGTGAAGATCACCCCCTTCGGCAGCCACAAGAGGAAATACCCCGTCCTCTCCGAGATTGCCCTCACCTACCGTTGCCAGAACCGCTGCTTCTTCTGCTACGCTAGCTCTCCTGAGCGAGGTCGCCAGGTGTCGGAGATGACCACCGACGAGGTCAAGCTGGTGCTGGATAAGATCGTGAGCCAGGCCAAGGTGCCCACCGTATCCTTCACGGGCGGCGAGCCCACTCTCCGCGACGATTTGCCAGAGCTGATAGCCCACGCCAAAGGGTTGGGAATGAGGGTCAACCTCATCAGCAATGGCATCAGGTGCGCTGACGCAAGTTACGTGGCTACCTTGGCCGAGGCAGGGCTGGACTCGGCCCAGATCAGTCTGGAGGCGGGAGAGGCTGCTGTCCACGATGAGGTGGTGGCCCATCCGGGAGCCTTTGAACGCACGATGCAGGGAGTGCGCAACCTGCGGGCGGCCGGCATTCACACCCACACCAACACCACCATCAACCGCAAGAACCAGCAGGTCCTGCCGGCCCTCATTGATTTCCTGGCCGAGATGGGCATGGAGTACCTATCTATGAACATGGTCATTCGCACGGGCGGGGCGGTGGGCGTGCCCGACGTCAATTACCAGGCTATCGGCGATTTGGCACTCTCCCTGAAGGCCAGAGCCGAGGAGCGAGGGATGCGATTCGTCTGGTACTCGCCCGTTCCCTACTGCCTCTTCAACCCGGCCCAGCACGGCCTGGGCTCCCAGTCCTGCTCAGCGGCCGACGGGCTGCTGTCCGTCGCTCCCGACGGGGCGGTGCTGCCTTGCTCCAGCTTCGAGGAGGGCATTGGAGATCTAACGACCGAGGACTTCGTCACCCTCTGGAATCGGCGGACGACTCGCTACTGGAGGAACAAGGAGTTTCTGCCCCCAGGTTGTCAGGAGTGCGAGCTGGCCTACCTCTGCTGCGGGGCCTGCCCCCTCTATTGGGACGAGCAGGGCACCTTCGCCGAGATCGCTCCCTACATGGCTGAGACCTCGTTTTGGGAGCGACTGACCTGGAACTTGAAACGGCGTTACTTGGGCCGGGTCAGGGGAGTAGGGATATAACTTCGTGAAACGTGATTCGTGAAAAAAGGCATTCACGTTTCACGCTTCACACATCACGCATCACGCATGACTCATCATATCAAAGGAGGGTAACTGCTCAGCCCGTGTCATTGCGAGGAGCGTTTTTTGCGACGAAGCAATCTCCTCCTTACGGCTTGGGGATTGCTTCGCTTCGCTCGCAATGACAGCCTGAGTAGTTACAAAGGAGGTTCTATATGCCCCCAACTGTCTCTTTGGAGCAGCTCAACGATTTCCTATTGGATAACAGGCGCAAGATCAATGACGTGGGGCGAGAGGTCGAGGAGATCCAGGTAGGCTTCAACAGCGCCTATGTGGAGTTCAAGGCCAACCATGATGCCCAACTGTCCCGCCTGACCGAAACGCTGTTCGACAGAGTGGATAACCTCGGCCCAGGACTGCGAACCCTGATTGACCAACGGGCCCTCGAGGAACGTCGCCTCTTGGCCGAGCGCCGGACGGAACTGCGGGAAAAGTTGATCCCCCAGACTCAGGCGGAGGCCGACGCTGTATTGGCCCAGGCTCAAACACAGACCAAGGCCCTGCGCGAGCTCAACCCCCGGTTGAATGAGCGCGAGGAAACATATAAGGCTCACCGGGCTGCGTTGGCGGCGAAGCTGGCCGAGCTCAACTCGGAGATTTCCCGACGCTCTCGAGGCCTGGGCTTTATCATCCGTTTCATCTCCATCGCCCAGTTGGACCGCCAGCGCCACCGAATCATTGGCCAACTGGAGACCCTGGCTCAAAACCTGAAGGAAGTACGCCAGGAATGGCAGGCCCGCCAGCAGGAGTTCCAGACCGAACAGGAAGCCCTGCAGGGTCAGTGGCGCGAGCTAAGCCTCAAGGTCGCTGAGCTGAAGAGAGAGCTGACTTACCTGGACGACGACGCGCAGCGGGAAGCCCTGGCGGTAAAGCGGGCGGGCCGCCACGTTCTGGACAACCTGAAAGAGCGCGTCCCTTGTCCCAATGATCTGAAGTCCGGATTGGAAACCATGATCGAGCTCAACATCAAGACCGATGCCTACCAAGAGGGGCTAGGGACAGTGGGAGGGCTCATTGCTCTCCTGGACAGCGTTGGAAAGGGGATGGACAGCTTCCGGACGAGCGTAGGGGGGCTCGTCGGGGAGCAGCGCATGCATAGCCAATTCCTCCCTCAGCTCAAGGTGCAACTGCCCGACTCAGTCATCGCCTTTCACAACCAGTGGGATGGCTTAAGAGCGCAGATGCGTGACGATGCCCGGTTGTGTGCCCACCCTATCGAGTTTCTGCAAACAGCGCGGCCCGTCATGGAGCGCGACCTGAGCAATGAGGCCATCACCGGCATGTTTAATAGCCTCGGCCAGGCCCTGGAAGAGGCAACAAAAAAATGGAGGGGATGAAAAAATGAAACGACCGATTCTAATCACCGCTTTGGTTGTTGCCGTGGTTCTTTTAGTCGTGGGGCTCATTTTCCTGTGCGCGGCTACTCGCGAGGCGGGGCGGCTGCCCCTGTCACTGATTCTGCTGATCATTGGCGGTGGCCTGGCTGCCTGGAGCGCCCTCACCTGGCGACGGGAGCAGCAGTTAGAGCCTGAGCACCTGGCTGACAGCATCATAGACCTGGTCCGGGGCAGAGGTGCAGCCGAGGTCACCCTGGCCGAGGTCGTGGCCGAGCTCAATGTCCCCACCCAGGCCGCTCAGCGGGCCCTCGGTGTGCTGCAAGGGAGAGGCGAATGTCGGAGGGAGCGCCGGGCTGATAAGGACCTCTACGTTTTCCCCGGCTTGATGGAGAGAAAGATGGTCCGCCGCTGCGCCTATTGTGGCAGCGAGTTCAGCGTCAAGACTCCTCTGCATCAATGTCCCAACTGCGGCGGCCAGTTAGAGCTGGTGAGAGAGTAATCAGAAAAAGCCACCTGGGACATCACCCAGGTGGCTTTTTCTGTGAGAATCGTAGGCGAAGCTGAAATTGGGTCCAATTTTTTAAGGGGAAGGCCGTATCTAAAACGCGATTTTTTCGTTATAATGTATGGGAATTATCGGGTTGTTGATTGAGTTATCATGGCGAGGTGCGCATTGCGACCGTTATTGTCTTGCTCTTTATCTCATTTGGCCCGAGGGGGGCAGTGATGCCAGTTCTGAAAGTATACCTCTTTGGATCCCCTGCCATCACTCGCCACGATATTCCACTCTCTATTACTTCCCAGAAAGCCCAGGCCCTGTTCTACTTTATGATCTCCAATCGCCAGGCTCATTCCCGAGAGAAGCTGGCTGCCCTGTTCTGGGGAGAGACCAGTGAACGCCAGGCTAAAGCTAGCCTGCGTAACACCCTCTATGAGGTGCGTCGTGCCCTATCGTCAAGCAGCGAGCCTGCCCAGGAATACATCCTGGCTGAAAGCAATACCCTTTGTTTTAACTCTGGGGCGGACTACTGGCTAGACATCGAGGAGTTCGAGAAGCTGCTGGATAAAGAGGCCAGAGACGAACGGGCTAGGATGGACAACTACAGCAAGGCCGTGGAATTGGTTCGGGGCGATTTCCTCGAGGGTTTCATCGTAAAAGACAATCTCGAATTCGAAGACTGGACCTTTTTCGAGCGGGAGAGATTGCAGAGAAGATGCTTGGAGGCCCTCACAGAACTAAGCGATTACTGCGGCGGGCAGGGCGAATACGATAGGGCCATCGCCTACGCTATTCAAATACTCAGCCGTGATAGTCTTCAGGAAAACATCCACCGCCAACTGATGCGTCTCTACTACGCGGCTGGCAACCGCAGCGCTGCCCTGCGCCAGTACGAAATTTGCAAAGAGGTCATAGGACGGGAATTAGGCGTTGCTCCACTGGCCGAGACCACGACCCTTTATGAGCAGATACTCCGTCAAGAACTGGTGCTCCCTCCGGCCAAGCAAGTGGAGGCGCCGAGAAGAGAACCGAGCATCGAAATCCAGTGGCAGCTCCGTCCATCACCGCTTCACCCGTGGCCGAAGCCGGAGTATTTGAGCTCAAGCCTCGTCGGTAGAGACAAGGAATATGCCCAATTGGTTGGCCATCTGAAGGCCGCAAGCCGGGGGCAAGAACGAATGGTCATCATTGACGGTGAGGTCGGCATTGGCAAGACCCGCTTGGTACAGGAGTTGCTCAATCTGGCAGAGCCTGATTTCCACCTGCTGATCGGTCGGTGTTACGAGTCCGAAATGGCATTGCCTTATCAGCCCTTAGTCGAGGCCCTGCGGGGTTTTCTGCCCACATTGGACATCAACAGGGTGCAGATATCCAGCCTTTGGCTAGGGGAAGTAAGCAAACTGGTCCCCGAACTGAGCGAGGTGCTACCGGACCTCCCCAACAGTGTTCCCCTAAACGGCGAAACGGAACGCAGCCGCCTCTTCGAGGGAGTTGCCCGGTTCTTAGTTGCTCTCTCTCGCCAACGTCCTCTGCTCCTCTTTATTGATGACCTCCATTGGGCCGATCAAGCGGCCCTCACCCTTTTGCAGTATCTGACTCGCCACGTCACTAGGGAGCGGATACTGCTCATCGGTGCTTATCGCACCGAAGACCTCAATGAGCTGCTGACAAACATGATGCGCAGCCTCTATCAAGATGGCCTTCTTTCGCGGATCAGTCTGCGTTGTCTCACCCTTGCGGATGTGACCACCCTGATCAGAGAGATGGCGGGAATGGAAAGTGGAGGCGAAAAATTCAGCCGCAGGATCTATCAAGAGACGGAGGGCAACCCCTTCTTCATCTTCGAGGTCGTTCGCTCCCTCTTTGAAGAGGGCATTCTATACCAGGATGAGCATGGCTGGAGCACAGACCTCAAGGATTTCGCCACCAGCTATAACCAAATACTGATTCCTCCCAGCATGCGCGATGTCATTCAAGCTCGCCTCAATCGTTTGGATGAGGTAAGCCGTCAAGTGCTGGAGACGGCCGCAGTCTTTCAACAACAGTTCTACTTTGCCACCGTCCAGAAAGCCTGTGACAAAGCCGAGGACGAGATGCTGGATGCCTTCGACAAGTTGCTAGATGCGCAGTTAGTCAAAGAGGGCGAGGTGGGCATCAAGGGCAGTAGCTACGACTTCAGTCATGACAAAATCCGCGAAGTGACTTGCCAGCAGATGAGCGGCGCCAGGCGGCAGCAAGTGCATCGGCGAGTGGGTGAAGCCCTGGAGATAGAATATC
>CAYUPJ010000044.1:0-23034 GCA_964446635.1 uncultured Anaerolineae bacterium | reverse complement strand
GCAGAGGATAGCACATAATTCGCAATTTGGCCAGTGCGTTTACGCGAAAGTACAGGATTACTCTAGATTTGCCATCCAATTCGCAAGACAAAGATATCCGAATGTGACGTTTTTCCAACATTCGATCTATAACATCGATCAAATCCAAGAGAAACCGGAAGTGGTCACAATGTTCGATGTGATTGAGCACTTAAGTGACCAAAGGAAAGTTATCCAGGATATCTATAACTTGTTACCACAGGGGGGTTTCTTGGTTATTTCGACTGATAAGGATGATTCGATTTGGCTCCGGCCCTCCTGGAACAGGGTTTACAGATTGGCGATGAACTTCTCCCGGTCTGGCCGCAGCTGTCTGCTCATCCAGCGGGTCGAGTCCTATCGAAGGACATATGTGAAAGATTACCATTTGGGACACATCGGGTTACTGACCTGCGAAGCCCTTCAGCATTTGCTCGATCAAGCGGGAATGAAAACGAGTAGAAGCTTCATCGGACACATGATCGATGTTCCCATTATCTCGATAGTAGAACGCTTTTTTCCGAAATCGTTGACCGGCACTTACCAGATCATGATCGCACAGAAGTCTCAATTAAGCATGGCTGATGAATAGAATACTACACGAAGGTACGCGGTCTCACTGGATCCGTGCTATATGCTAGCTCACCATAACCGAGGGAATAGGTGATGAAATTCTTCAATACAAGCGCAATGAAAGCTTTTCTAGGGACACTAAGCCTTGCGTGGCCAAAACGATTTCTAGTTGCTGTTCGCAATGCTTCGTCAGACAGAATTTCTTACTGCCGTGAGCTTGTGGAGGACGTTTTGTTATGGTTCGTAACGCTTCCTGTAGTTTCACTACGAGACCAGACCATAGAAGTCAATTCGTTTTTCAACTCTGCCGACTTGCAGAAATCGCGTCAGAAGATCAGGGACATGCGGCATCTGGACAGGCACTTTAGGAGGCATCTTGACGAGCAAGGTATCAAGGGCCTGAGGTTATGGGAGTATTCAGTACTTCTCTGTAGCTTACAAACTTTCAAGGGCAGGAAGATATTGGATGTGGGTAGTGGCAGGAGTTTGTTATGTTTATTTCTGAAGAGGCAGGGTGCAGATGTCATCACCTTTGATTTGCCAGTTTCCTTTCAATGGATCGACCCTGTCGTCTGGAAAAAGAAAAAAAGACATGGAGTCAAGCACGTGTCTGGGAATATGCTGCGGCTTCCATTCGCTGATGAGTCCTTTGACTTGGTACTTAGCATCTCAGCTATCGAACATTTGCAGCAAATCACCAAGGGAGTTGCTGCTAAGCCCTACAATACCTTTCTGGAGGATACAGGGAATGGCCTGAGAGAAATGGCTCGCGTTGTCAAAAAAAGAGGGTATGTTTACATAACGTCCGAAATATATGATCCCCAGTTACAAAAGGGTGACAGATGGTGGAACCAAGGTGACGAAGTAGCATGTGCATATCGATGCGGTGACCTGGATCACGTATTCATCGAGACGCTCCAAGAGGCAAGCTTCGCTTTTGATCGCGAGTACAATTATGATTTCAATCTCGTCCGCAGCAATGAAAAAAGGTGCAATTACAGGGGAAGATATATCACAACTTTCGCCCTACTGATGACCAAACTCGATCATTGACAGCATTTTGGGGAGTTTTACATGCGGATCCTGGTAATGACACCTTCCTTTCTTCCCTTCGTAGGAGGAGCTCAGAAAGGAATCTTTGAGATTTACAAAAGATTAGCTTCGCAACACGAAATTGCCATCCTAACCCCTGATTTGGGTCAGAATTATTCATCAGATTACTTGGGGGAAGAAGCTTTCGTTGATGTGGAATCGTACTTTACTCTATTTCGGCACCCATTGTACTCCAGTAATCCGAAAGCCCCCGACTGGCCTACACCCTTTACTGGTGACTGGTATCGAATGAACACAGATGCCTTTCGTCTCTGCAAATCATGGAAACCGGATGTGATAAATACTCACTACATCCCTTACTATGGACTTGCGACATTGTTTTGCACCTTACTGACCAGATTCCCCACTGTCTTATCAGTAGTGGGAAGAGACGTGAGATCCATTGCCTCGGCTCCGCGCTTGTATCGGCTTTTGTCAATCTTAGTATTACACAAGGTTACAAGAATAGCTTTCATCTCCGACTTTGCAAGAAGGGAAGTGGAGGGTGTAGTAGGCTTATTGGATCACAGTCTGATTATTCCATTCGGAGCAGACGCGGGAGCGTTTGACTGTAGTGCTGACCGGGCAAGAAATCTAAGGGGTATCTTGGGAATCCCTCAAGAAGCAATTGTTGTATTTGCTTTACAACGATTATCCAGAGTAAAGCGCCTTGATGTGGTCATCGAGGCATTCAGGAAAGTGAAATCCGCGAGATCCAATGTATACCTATTAATCGGAGGAAAAGGACCCGAGCGAGAATCACTTGAGGAGCTAGTAGATCACTTATCCCTCCGTGATAGAGTCCGAGTGGTAGGATATATACCTACAGACGAACTGCCAGACTACTTTGCCATGTCGAACATCTTTTTGTTTCATTCCACCTATGAAACATTCGGGGTTGCCTTGATAGAGGCACTTGCAGCAGGCCTAGCAGTTGTTTGTGCCGATACGACTGCCGGTAAGGAAATCGTGCAAGACGGTGTTACGGGCTTACTCGCTCAACCCCTGGATCCTGTCAACCTCGCAGAGAAGCTCATTCTACTCATCGATGATCCCGATTTTCGAAAGTATCTCGCTCGCAACGGGAAGCACGCCGCTGTAACTTGCTATGATTGGGATATTGTTGCCGAAGCATACAATGCCACCCTTACAGAAGTCTTCGTTTCCAAAAGAAAAATCCGTCTACGCTAAGCTCTGCATCCCCATCGAATACCACCCCGAAGGCGGTATGTACACCTTCATCGCTAACCTGACCGCCTACATGGAAGCACACGGCATCCCCTTCACCTGCGACATCGGTGGGGGATATGACATGCTCTTTGTCAACTCCTGGGTCGTCTCCTACGAGGACATCCGGCGGGTGAAACGCGCCCGCCCACAGGTCCGTGTTGTCCAGCGCGTCGACGGCTCGGCGCGCGATTACGGACGCTACGACACCGCCGACGAAAAGCAAGCCCGCGTCAATCTCCTGGCCGACCAGACTATCTTTCAGAGCAATTACTCCCGGTACAGCGCAATGCAAAAGTACCGGGTCATCTCTCAGGATGGGCCTGTCATCTATAACCCGGTAGATATTCAGCTCTTTAAGCCTGATGGGCCTCGCCTCAACCTGCCCCCAGGACGTGTTCGGGTGGCCAGTGCTTGCTGGAGCACCGACCCCAAAAAGGGGACCTGGCAGATTGACCACCTAGCAGAGGAAAACCCGGATATAGACTTTGTCCTGTGCGGACAGTTTGTGGGAATCAGCTCCCGCTCGAACGTCCACTTTCTGGGCCATCTGAACCGGGAGCAGATGGCTGCCGCCCTGCGTTCCTGCGATCTCTTTTTGAACCTATCGGAAAATGACTCCTGTCCCAACGTGGTTCTGGAGGCCCTGGCCAGTGGCTTGCCGGTGCTGCATAAAAACAGCGGCGGCGTGCCGGAACTGGTAGGTGATTGCGGCTTACCGATTGAGCTGCACACCTTTCGCCAGGGCCTGGAGCAGTTGCTGGATCGGCGCGACGACCTGTCGTCGCGCGCCCGGCAGCGAGCAGTGACCTGTTTTGCACCTGACGTGATTTTCCCCCAATATCTCGCTGTGATGGAATCGGTGGAACGGCGACCATTACCTAGCCAGTGGACAGTTTTGAAGTTGGCAGCCAGTGGTTACCCGGTGTTGGCTCATCCCCCCAAGCGTAGCCTTCGCCAGTGGGCTGGCGCTGCCTACCGGCGGTTGTACGGATTTTTCGGTCCAGCCATTCGGCAGATTGATCGCTTGAGTCCGTCGGTAGAATCAGGCCGCCGGCGAATCACACGGCGAGGCATTGAGAGCTTTCTGCGCCGAGAAGTAACCGACACAGCCGGGCCTGTCCTGGACCTGGGAGGAGGCGCTGGGACGTATGCACGGGTGATGCCATCGTCAACCCTCAGGTTGGACTTGCGGTCACTGCCAGGTGTGGACATCGTTGCTGATGCCCACTATCTGCCTTTCGCCGACGAATCCTTTGGCAGTATTGTGTGTGCCGAGGTGCTGGAACACCTGGAGAACCCTCGTCAGGCTGTCAGCGAAATGAAGCGGATCCTGAGACCGGGTGGCAAAGTGATCTTGACGGCGCGGTTCATTTTCCCGATTCACAACCGCCCCCACGATTTCTACAGATTCACACGCTATGGGTTGGAGAAACTCTTCAGCGGCTTTGAGCTATCCATCGTGGAACAGCACAGTGCATTTATGACCGCGTTGGCTGGCTACGTAAGCCTGGTTGTCGAGCCAAGACTCAAGGCGCGAAGATTCCTGGCACCTCTTATATTGGTTTCTGCCCTGGCAATGACTCCTCTTGATGTACTGTTTGGGCGATTGATTCCTGACGATTATGCAACGAGCGGCTATCTGATGGCAGCGGGGAAGCCACCGAAGGAGAGTCAAGAATCTGATGAAAGTCTACTCCCAGGGCCGCCTGGCCTGGTATGAAGTGCGGGCCGATCAGCCAGAATTCTGGACCAGCCACTGGCAAGAAGCCGACGTGCAGACTTGGCTAGACCAGGCCCGCACGGGCGCTTTGCACGACCTGGAAGAACCTCTCGCGCAGTGGCTGCCCCGTGACGCCCCCATCTTGGAGGGTGGCTGCGGCGTCGGCCAGATTGTCCTGGCGCTGCAAAGCCGGGGCTATCAGGTGGTTGGGGTAGAGTTCAGTGCTGAGACGGTCACCCGCACCAAGGCACTGGCCCCCGATTGCAATGTCGAGGTCGGGGATGTGTTCAGGCTCGACTACCCGGACGGCTATTTCGGGGCTTATATCTCCCTGGGCGTCGTTGAGCACTATTTCGATGGTCCGCCGAAAATCCTCGCCGAAGCATACCGGGTGTTACGGCCAGAGGGAGTTCTACTCTGCTCGGTACCATATTTGAGCCCAATCCGTCGGCTGCGCATCAGACTCGGCGACTATAAAGCGCCCAACCCTTTGCCCCCTCGGGAGACGTTTTACCAGTACGCTTTCAGCCAGCAAGAGTTCATCAGCTTCCTTACAAAGGCGGGCTTTAGTATTGTGGAAGTGCTCTTTTACGATCCCATCCTGGGAGCCCGCAAAGAACTGTGGGGATTTGAGCGCATCTATCGGCGGAACGATGGATTATCGTGGCGCTTGCAGCGCTTGTTTCGATCTAATGCGTTGTTGAAAAAGTGGCTGGCTCACATGGTTCTGCTCGTGGCACGTAAGAATATCTGATGTCATTCATTCGGCAACTTCTGTCACCTGTAACCAAACCTCGCCGTGTGGGCTGGATCACCTACGATTCGTTTCTGCCGTCCAAGAAGCGTTTCGACCAGTTGGTGCCCTTCACCCGCATGCGCGCTGGCAACATCGCTGAGTGGATCAACGCCCACAGCGATACTTTCCACAACGAACTCTATCACCCGGAACGGCGGTATGATATTGTCGTCTTCCAAAAAATGATGGACGAACGCTGCCAGGCGGAAGCCCGGCGCATCCAGGCCTACGGCGGCAAGGTCATCTTTGACGCCAACGTAAACTATTACGAAATCTGGGGGGACTATTTTGTGCCGGACACTTGCCCAACCGAAGAGCAGCAGCGGGACGCGATCTGGATGACCGGCCATGCCGATTGGGTCGTGGCCGATTCCAGCTACATCGCTGACATCGCCTGCAAATTCAATCCCCACGTGACATGGATTCCCGATAATGTCGATCTGGCGATCTACCGAGGTGTCAAGAAGCACCGACCCAAGTTCCCGGTCCTTCTTGTGTGGAGTGGTGTGGGTAAAAAGGCTCAGCACTTGCTACTCATTCGGGACGTGCTGGCGCGTCTGCAAGGCATGGAATTGGTGTTGGTATGCGACGAGCTGCCCGACATCCTTGGTGCCTTGCGGGAGGCGATCCCTTGCCGTGTGGTGCGTTTCACCGACAAAGTCTATGCCAGGACGTTGTTAGCCTGCGACATCATCATTTCGCCGAAGCGGTTGTGTAATGGATATGAAACAGGACATACCGAGTACAAGATCACTCTAGGCATGGCGGTTGGACTGCCGGCTATCGCCAGCCCACAGCAATCGTACATTGAAGCTATTTCCCACAACGACGGTGGGATCATTGCTCGGACTGAAGAGGAATGGCTCGAAGCTCTGATACGCCTGGCAAATGACCATCAGTTGCGGGCTGAGATAGGAACCCGAGCAAGACAAACAGTATTGGAGCGGTACAGCACGCCGGTTGTGGCACAGCAATATCTTGAGGTATTTCACCAGGTGCTCGATAATACGTCCTCAGCAACTGTTCCGGCTCCTGGTGGACACGGGTTGGAGATTTGTGGTGATCGCCCCCTATACTTCAGAGAACGCCTTCAGTACCTGAGCTGGGGTCTAAGTCAGTTGTTCCGACAGGGACGCCCTGAGAATGCCCCCCGGTTTCTACGTCTTTACCCAGTTCCCGAAGGCATCAAGGCAACGCCGGAGGGAGGAGCGACACCGTTCCGGGTATATACAGACGCGTTGCTTAAGCAAGAGATCGAGGCGCTGTGCCCACAGAGAGCGCAAATTGTAGACATTGGCTGCGGCAACGGCAACTACAAGGTCGTGTTCGAGCGAGCACAAATCTCGGGGGAGTACTTTGGCTTGGATATCGAGGTTTCACCCAACTGGCAAGCCTTGAGAGCGCAAACCGAGAGTGCGGCTCTAAAATGCAATTTCGCACGTCTGCCCGCGGAAGAACTTGGCCAACTCCAACGGCGATTCTCGTTCAGCATGTCTTCATCTGCTCTGGAACACATCCGTAATGACGAGAAGGCGGTTCGGGAGCTCTTTGAGGTGATGGAACCGGGAGCCTATGGCCTTCATGTGGTGCCAAGTTCTTGGGCGTTGTTCCTCTACTTGTACCATGGCTATCGGCGTTATTCACCCAAATCGCTGGCAAGGCTATTCCAACAACAGGCTGGATTTCGAGTAGTCAGGTTGTACAGGCTTGGGGGCCTGTTCTCCTTCCTCTTTCACCTGATCTGGATCACGTGGCTCGAGACTGGCTCAATCTACGATTGGCTCTTGATCGGTAGAGTCGCTCGCTTCCTAAAGAACCGATTGACTTTGGGAGGCCGCATGCGCTCTGACCAACGGTTTCTCTCAGTGTACAGCAAGATACTGCGACTCTGCCTACGTTTGGACCCTGTGATCCCCATCTGCGAGGCTGGTCTTGGAATAGTCGTCCAAAAACCATCCCAGGAGGTCAGGTCGCTTGGGTCACTGCGAGAAACATCGCGCGTCGAATACCCTGTCAGGAACGCCACCGGCAAAGTTGCGAACCCATGGTGAATGCTAGCCTGGACGCCAGTCAAAACCTATATCGCTACTTGCGGCTAAAAGCAGGGTGGGTTAGGCGCGAAGTCCAGTTCGCCTGGCATGCCTGGCGCCGGGATCGTCGCCGGCTGTTGGTCCGCCACGGTGGCGGTCAATCCGGCGTCGGCGGCCCTGTTGTCAAGCTCTGGCGCATGCAGGCATATTTTCCCGACGTGCCGCTGGGCTACAACATCCTGTACTGCGTGTCGGGATCGGGCATCATTTCGCTAGAGGAGTGCTGCTGCGCCCGCAGATATGGCGTCAAGATCGTCAGCCACGTGAACAGTTGTGCCCATCCCGCGTATGCAAACGATTGGGAAGCCCAAAACTGTGACGCGGCGGTCATTCACAACGATCTGGCGCATTTTATCGTCTACGGCAGTCGCCATGCCAAAGAAGGCGCAAATCGCTACTTGGGCCCCACGAATGCGCCATATGAGATCATCTATAACGCGGTAGATACAGAGTGTTTTCGCCCTACGTTGTCTCCATCGCTCGATCGTTTCAATGTTCTAGTTACCGGTTTCCACTGGATACGCCATCGCATCGAACCGGCGATCCGAGCCATGCCGCTGGTGCGGCAACACTACCCGCAAGCCCGGCTGGTCATTGCGGGGCGTTTGGTGCCGGGGACGGGCGTTTGGGATTGCAGCCGGGAGAGCTTCGAACAGTTGATGGACGAGGTGGGGTTCTACAACGTCAAATTCATTCCAGAATACACCCAGGCTGAAGCTCCCTCTATCTATGCAATGGGTGATGTGCTAGTGCATCTCAAGCATATGGACTGGACGCCAAATACGGTTATCGAGGGTATGGCATGCGGTCTTCCGGTAGTACATGCTGGCAACGGCGGGCTTCCAGAACTCGTAGGGGATGCAGGACTTTCACTAGGCGTACCCTTTGACTGGGATCGCGTTCATACTCCTACACCTGAGGCATTGGCAGAGACCATCGCGCAAGCTTACGAACGCAGAGATGAATTGGGGGAGAGAGCCCGAGAAATCGCAGTTCAGCGATACAATATCCACCAATGGGTGACTCGCCACCGGCTCGTTTTTGAGAGACTTTTGAGCGAATGAGACCCAAGACAGGTAATGGCAGCGGAGAAGACTGGCCGGAGGATGGACCGGATGCCTAGAGTTAGCGTCGTCATTCCTACGTTCAACCACGCCCATTATCTTGAAGAAGCGGTCAAAAGCGTGCTGACCCAAACCCTCACCGACTGGGAATTGATCGTCGTGGATGACGGTTCCACTGACAACACGCAGGAGATTGTGGCCAATCTTGCCGACTTGCGCGTCCGGTACCTGTATCAACCGAATCGAGGCCTGGGAGCTGCCCGTAACACGGGTATTCGCGCTGCCAGGGGTGAACTCGTAGCTCTGCTTGATGCGGATGATATCTGGCATCCGATGTTCTTAGAGCAGGCCGTCTCTGTGTTGGATTCTGACAACGATGTGGGAGCTGTCTATGCAGGCTTTCAGTACATGCGTGCTGATGGTACACCTTTGCCTACTGTAATATGCCGAACCGCTGAACCCGATAGTTTTCGCGCCGCGTTGGAGTGCGGAAACTGGCTATCCTCAAGCGCTGTTGTTGTGCGCTCTCACTGGTACCAGGCAGCAGGTCTTTTCGATGAGGACAGACGACTAGGCGGCGTGGCTGACTACGACATGTGGCTGCGTTTGTCGCGGAGGTGTCGCTTTGTAGGGATTCCTGAAGTACTGGTGTGGTATCGCCGCTCAGGCGACAATATGTCGGACGACATCGAATACATGAGCAACGGCCTCTCAATCGTGATTGAAAGACATATGGGGCCCATGACCAAATCAGTTGACGCTTGGGTTGAGGGCAAGAAGATGGCAGTGAGTCAGTTGTATAGGTTTCGCGCCCTTGGTTATCTTGCTCAGGAACGCATCAGGGAGAGTGCTGAAAACCTGTGCTGGCTGGTCGAGCATCAACCCAAGGCCGCATTCTCTCTCGATCTATGGTACACGCTGGCCTGCGCGCATCAGATGATAGGAGAGCGAGGTGATTTTGCCACCTGGGATCCCGGTCGTGGCGAGAAGGATGTTTTAACACTGCTATGTCGCCTGCAGGAGTTGGGCATTCCTGCGCACGAGCAGCGGAGAATGTATGGTTTAGCCCATCTCGCACTGGCCATGCTGAATTATGGAAAGGGGCGACTGAAACTAGCACGACTTCACCTACTTTGCTGCCTGCGCTCAGATCTAAGGATAGCATTGCACCAGCCTTGGCAGAGACTGGCATTGCGATTACTTCCGGGCGTTGAGTATCTAAGGTCGCAGCGAAGGCGGTTGTCTGACTGAATTGGGTGCATTCAATACGCGCCGAGGAGTCAGGCATTGCCGAGTATTGCACGCAAGCGTGCTCTCTCCTCGATCAACTCGTCTTGAACGCACCCTGCTGAACTCAACCGAGGAGACTGGCCTTGCGAGTGATTTTTGTGTCCCCGCTCTATCCACCACGACACCAGGGTGGTGCTGAAACGTACGTTCACAGCATTGCCCAAGCACTTCGTTTTCTTGGGCATGAGGTTTCGGTTCTAACGGTCGAAGAATACGATGGACAGCCTCATCTCTCGGCGACTGGTGTCGAGTCCAGAGATGACAAGTACGATGGGCTGACCATTCGTAGACTTTTCTATAACAGAAGGAGAACTGGCCAACGGGCGCCATTGTATGATACGCTTAATCCAGCGGTGGAACAAGCTGCACGTCATTACATGACCGCTTGTCAGCCTGACATTGTTCATGCTACATGTGGTATGCACTTCTCTGCCAGTCCGGTTATAGCTGCGTTAGGGCTTCAGTTGCCAGTCGTCTTGACACTGGTTACGTACTGGTACGTCTGCCCTATTTCATCGTTGCTGCGTCCGGATGGATCATTGTGTACTGGACGGAAGTCGGGATTGGAGTGCCTTGGCTGTATAGGCGGTAAGTCCCGAACTTATAGACTTTTGACTAAGTTGCCCCCAGTCGTGCGTCGGTCGGTCCTAGCTCTGAATCAAACGACACCGTTTCTATCCCAACTCAACTGGGGTCTTGCTATGGTGCGGGCGGTTGACCATCACAACGAGGTCTTGGCGAGGGTTCTAAGCACAGTAGATCTTCTTTTAGCGCCGTCTCAGTTCCTGCGTCAGCTTTTCATCGATGCTGGTGTGGTGAAGTATGATCGTATTCGTTACTGGCCACACGGCGTTAACGCGGAGCAGGCAAAAGCGGGGTGTGAAAAGACGCCATGTGACCACTTGCGTTTCGGTTACACAGGGCACATGTATCCCTTTAAAGGAGTTGATGTGTTGGTGCGTGCCTTTCGTCAGATACCGCTCTCTGTACCGGCGAGTCTTGAGCTTCATGGCGATGTTGATCAGATGCCTGAGTTTGGCGCAAAGCTGCGAGCACTCGCTGCGGGTGATCCGCGTATTCGCTTTCATGGACGCTTTGAGAATCGCTCGATCGGGCAGGTCTTGGCAAACATCGATGTTCTTGTGGTACCTTCGGTCTGGTACGAAAACAGCCCAATCGTTATCCACGAGGCTCACGCGGCACAAACACCGGTAGTTGCTACGAACCTGGGTGGAATGGCGGACTGGGTGCGACACGAAGTTAACGGGCTCTTGTTCGAGCGAGGAGACGCCGCCGACCTTGTTCGCCAAATGCAGCGCTTTATTGCTGAACCTGAGTTACTTCCTCGTCTCAAGGCAGGTATTCGGCCTCCGTTAACCGTCAAGCAGGAAGCGGTTGGACTGGTTCAACTGTATGCATCCATTTCTGCGAGACGCAGACTCGACACAAAACAGAACTCCTGTCGTCAAACCCAAGCGGATATCAACATAGCCGATGGAAACGATAAGCACTACAGGGACAATCTGGCTTGATAGTTTAGAAGCTCGTATTGAGCGCCGGCTGCAGTTGCTTCGTGGGCGAGTTTTAGCGTTGCGTGGGGCGGGGGTTGGCGCTCGATTTGGTCTTGGCCGTGGCGTGCGCGTTCTATATCCGCAATGGCTTGAGGTCGGCGACGATGTTACTATCGAAGAGTATGGCTACTTACATTGCCTTTCTGCAGGTGGTGTGCGTATCGGAAGCCATACGAGCATCGGCCGGAATCTGTGGTTGACCTGTGGTGGCACACCTGAGCACCATGATCATGGCTATTTCGAAATAGGCGAGCACTCATTTATCGGCTGCAATGCGGTATTGGGAGCCGGCGGCGGCGTTCGCATCGGGAATCATGTGCTCATTGGGCAATGCGTGAACATCCATGCCGAGAGCCATATTTTCCAGGATCCCGATCGCCTCATCAAAGAGCAAGGAGTCAGCTACCAGGGTATCGTTATCGAGGATGATGTCTGGATAGGCTCAAAGGCGACAATTCTGGACGGTGTAACCATTGGCAGGGGTGCGGTGATTGGCGCTGGGGCTGTAGTGACAAGGTCTGTGTCTCCCTACGCTATTGCAGCGGGAGTACCTGCCCGAGTGATTGGATCTCGCGGTGAGAGCAACCGATGAGGATTGCAATCTATCATAATTTGCACTCTGGCGGCGGGAAGCGTGCCCTCTATGAGATGACCCGACGCCTGGCAGACGAACATCAGGTGGACGTCTATACTCTCTCCTGCGCCGAACATGACTTCTGCGACTTGCGCCCCTATTGCAACGAGCACATTGTCTTTCCGTTCAACCCACTGCCCCTGGTGCGCAGACCGTTTGGACGCATCAACCAAGGCATCCGCGCCCTGGATCTACTGCGTTTGCGCGCCTTGCAGCGACGGATCGCAGATCAAATTGATGCCACTGGCTATGACGTAGTCTTTGTGCATCACTGCCGCTACGGGCAAGCACCGAGCCTTTTGCAGTTCTTGGCTACGCCTTCCGTGTACTATTGTCAAGAGCCACCTCGGCTCATCTACGAGCTACCGGTGCCACGGCCTTACGCCCAGTTCTCGGCGCTGCAGCGGTTGGGAAATTGTTTCGATCCTCTTCCCACACTCTATCATGCGCTCCTTGCAAAACTTGACCGTATCAGCGTGCAAGCTGCTTCAATAGTGCTGGTCAATTCTGCTTACTCACGGGAGAGTTTGTATCGAACCTACGGCATCTTTGCTCGCGTCTGCTACCTTGGTGTAGACATAGAACGGTTTCGCCCTTTAGGGCTTCCTAAAGAGGACTTTGTCCTATCGGTAGGACACCTTAACCCTCATAAAGGGTATGACTTTCTTGTGCAGAGTTTGGCCAAGATTGATAAAGCACAGCGCCCTCCGTTGATAATTGTAAGCGATTTTGTAGATTCCAACGAGCATCGCTATCTTGAGGAACTAGCGTTGCGGTTGGGCATATCCGTTTCGTTTCAGACGTTAATATCGGACCATGAGCTCGTTCGGCTCTACAATCAGGCCCGATTGACGCTCTATGCGCCGATCATGGAGCCATTTGGCTTTGTGCCAATTGAATCCATGGCCTGTGGCACGCCAGTTATCGGGGCACGCGAGGGGGGCGTGCGTGAAACTGTAGTTCATGAGGAGACTGGACTGCTGATAGAACGAGACCTACCAGCTTTTGCGGGGGCTATTGAGAGCCTTTTGAATGATCCGCAACTCTGTGAATACTATGGACGCCAAGGTAGGGTAGTTGTAGAAAAGAAGTGGCAATGGGATTCTTGTGTGCATAATCTGGAGTCACATTTCACGCAATTGGAACCCACTAGGCCATTCGTATCCCTGGATCCTGCTTGAAATGGTGCGGGAAGATGAGCTCTGCTGTTTGGGTTGTGATTCTTAATTACGACAGCCTAGAGGATACACTAGCCTGTCTTGCCTCATTGCAGACAACGACCTATCCCAATTGCAATATACTGGTGCTAGATAACAGTTCACGGGATGGGTCTGTTGAGGCTATTCGTTCGCATTATCCACAGGTTAACATCATTGAGTTGCCAGAGAACCTCGGGTATGCAGGTAACAACAATGTCGGAATCCGAGAAGCACTAGCTTCAGGTGCGGATTGGGTCTTGATTCTTAACGCAGATACGGTGGTAGATCCTGCGTGCCTAGAAGAGTTGGTGCGCGTGGGCGAAAGCCAGTCAGGAGTTGGCATAGTCGGGCCGAAAGTTTATCAGGCAGATGCGCCGGCAGAAATCCAAGCAGCAGGAGGTATACTGAATAGGCATTTTGAAATTTCTTGGCGTGGAATGGGTGAAAAAGATCAAGGCCAGTATGAAGTTATTGATCAAGTAGACGTAGCACGAGGATGTGCGATTATGGTACATCGGCAGGTGTTTGAAGCGATAGGTACGTTTGACTCGCGATTCTTCATGTACCGTGAAGAGGTTGATTTATGCTTACGTGCAAAGCGGGCTGGATACAAAATTCTGTATGTGCCAACGGCAAAAGTCTGGCACCGTCGCCCAGACGTTCATCCAGCAAAAAGACCGTTTATTACTTACCACATGGTCCGAAACAACTACTTACTGTTGTCAAAATCCAAAGCTAGTGTCTTGGAGTTTGTGCTGGCAACGGCAAGAAACCTGATCTGGCTAGCGAACTGGACGTTTAATCCTAAATGGCAGCACAAACGCGAAGAGCGAGACGCCTTGTTCAAAGGGCTTATAGATGCTCTGCGGGGAAACTATGGAAAACAAGCGTATCGCTATGGTCTCTAACCAATCACCGTTGGTGAGCGTTGTATCACTGACCTACAACCGTAAAGAACAAGTCGGCAATCTGCTGAGAGCCTTGCGTCAGCAGGATTACCGCCCATTTGAAGTGATCATCGTGGACAATGCCTCCACTGATGGAACAGCCACGTTCATCGAAGCGGAGTTCCCTGAAGTACGCTTGATACAATCTCCTGAGAACCTGGGCAATTTTTCGTATAACCTCGGGGTTGAAGCTGCCAGGGGTGTCTACTTGCTTATGATAGATGATGACGGGTTACCAGCAAAAGCCGACTGGATCCAGCAAGTGGTAGCTCGCTTCGAGGCTAATCCACGCTTGGGAGCTGTTGCCTGCACGGTGCGGGTGCAGGATACGGGCAAGATTGCTCCCGACAGCCCCCAGTTCGTGCCCCAAGGCAGCCTGGAATCTGGCTATCCGTGCGTTGCCTATAACGGTACAGGAGCTGGCCTTCGGGCTGCAGCGGTCACCCCGCTTATACCGATCTATCCCAAGCCCTATTTCCGATCCTGGATCGAGCTGTATCTGTGTACAAGACTGCTCGAGGCTGGTTGGGATGTACGTTGTTTTCCCGACATTGAGATCTGGCACTGCCGTCCTTCTGGGTGTTCTGATCCGCCTTTAGCGTATTATGGACTGCGTAACTACCTGTGGTACGTGTTGGAGTTCTATCCTATGCCACATCTGATGTTTGAGCTCTTACACTACCTCGGAAGTCGAACAAAACTAATGTTGCAAAGAAAAATCGCCGTTGATCTCTACCTGCGTTCTTTTTGGGACGCTATTCGTGATTTTACCGACGCAATTGGCTACCGTACCCCCATTTCACCCTCATTAGTGGCCCATTTGAAATGGGTGCGGCGCCATGGCAACTGGCATGGCATTGCACCGGCGGTAGTTCCATATCAGGAAGACAAACTGCGATAATGGTGGCACAATCCAAGTGGCAAGGTTTTGAGCTACTGATTTTTGTGCTTGAGGGGATACTCGTGGCTAGGTGGCGTGGAGAGTGACGTTGAAGTCTAACATGTGCCCGTCTGAGTCGAATTTACAGCGTACTGTTGACTATTGGAGTGCCGAAGGCGCTTGGGAAACAGGGCGCGGCATATATTGGCTGGAAACACCGGCTGTGCTGCGTCGCCTGAACCAGAAGGTCTCTGGCCAGCCAGACGTGGATTGGGTGCGCTACACGTTGGAACGCCATTTCGCCGGGCGGTTGCCACTGGACCGCTGCCTTAGCCTGGGCTGTGGTAGAGGAGGGCTTGAGCGCCAACTGGCTGGCTTGGGCGCGTTTGTCACGTGCGATGCCTTTGACATCGCTAAAGGTGCGATTGCAGAAGCGCAGGCGCTAGCCCGGCAGGCGGGCTATGATCACATCCGCTATACCGTACAGGATGTTAATCAGATGGAGTTACCTGTTGGATACTATGATGCTGTCTGGAGCGCTGGAGCCGTTCACCACTTCGAGCGTCTGGAACACGTGTTTGAGCAGGTAGCCGCAGCGCTTAAGCCTGATGGTCTTTTCATTCTCTGGGAATATGTTGGACCCAACCGCTTCCAGTTCCCGCCGCGTCAGCGCCAGGTCATCCGGGCCTGTCACGAGCTGTTGCCGGCCGACTACCGCCGCCTGAGTGCGACATTCCTCGACCATAGCCTGGCTTGGCAGAGCAAGAGTGACTTACGCTGGTTGATGCAGCGTGTAGGGGATAAGCTGCGCGATGGCAACTTACCCGGCGCAGTCCAGCGTTGGTTGCAGCGGACGTGGGCCAGTCGCTCCGGTGTTCGTCCTGTTAAGACCACACCCAATCTCCCCACGGCGCGCTCCGTGCAGGCCGTAGACCCTTCGGAGGCGGTGCGTTCAGCCGAAATCGTGCCGCTCTTGCGACGTTACTTCGACATGGTGGAATATAAACCGCTGGGTGGCACCATACTACAGTTTCTCTTAGAAGGCATTGCTGGTAACTTCCAGGGCCAGCAGGGTGAAGAAGTACTCAAAATGTTGTTCACTATCGAAGATACACTGATAGCATGTGGTTACCTGGAAAGTGACTTTGCTTACATAGTAGCTGCTCCTCTCCAGGAGTTTAGAGAGGGCCAAGGGTAACCGCTCAGCCCGTGTCATTGCGAGGAGCGCTTTTTGCGACGAAGCAATCTCCTCCTTGCGGCTTGGGGATTGCTTCGCTTCGCTACAGAAACTTGGTTCGTAGTGGCGACTTTAGTCGCTTTGCCGCCAAACGACGGCTAAAGCCGTTATTACGAACCTCGCCCAAGTTTCTGCACCCTACGGATGGCGCGATGCGTCATGGAAAACTCGCAATGACAGCCTGAATAGTTACGGCCAGGGGTAAGATCACTAAGGCTCGAACGCCCGTCCCTTCGGCTACGCTCAGGGCAGGCCTCGGGCCGCCCCGGGGACGGGGCTCAGAGCTTAAGTTTACGCTGATGGTGTTTTGACCTTGGAGATAGAGTGAGGTATAATGGATGACAATGGACTGACAGATAACAGGTCTATCCAGGCAAGAGGTTACGCAGGAGCGTTGGGAGGAGGGTAAATATGGAATGGAACAGTTATTTTGATTTCCTCAGCGCGGATGACATTCGCATCAAAGGGACGCGGGTGGGCATCGAGACGGTGTTGGACGACTATCTGAGTGGCGCCAGCCCCGAGGAGATTGCGGCACGCTATCGCACCCTGACCTTGGAACAGGTCTACGCGACCATCACCTATTATCTGTGCAATCAGCAGGAGATAGACGAGTATCTGGAGAGATGGCGAGCCTACACTGAGGCGGCCTGGCAGGAACAGCAGCGCAATCCGCCTGAGTTTGTACGAGAATTGCGTGAACGGATTCAACGCAAGCGAGAAGCGTTGTTGGCCGAAAAGGGCCCGGAATACCTGGTGACTGGCCGACAATGACCCCACTGCGCTTCCTTTTCGACGAACACGTTCCCCAGGCAATCCAGAGCCGACTGCTGCGGCTCGATGCCAGAATAGACATTCTGGTAATTGGGCAGCCGTTGGCGCCGCCGAAAGGTACTTCGGATCCAGACATCCTCACGTGGATTGAAAAGACAGGCTACATCCTGGTCACCGGGAATCGTCGCACCATTCCGGGGCATGTGCGGGCACACTACGCTGCGGGGCATCGTGTTCCCGGAATCCTCCTCTTGAAACGTGGGGCCAGCGTGGGACAGATCATCGAACAACTCTATCTATTGTGGGCTGCATCCGACGCCAAAGAATACGTAGATAGACTCCTATACCTGCCCATGTAGCGCTGTTCCGAGGAGTACGTGGCCCGGATCAAAGAGCAGCTCCCGTAAACTTAAGGCTCGAAGGCCCGTCCTCGGACCCTGTGTCATTGCGAGGAGCGTTCCTTCGGCTTCGCTCAGGACAGGTTTTTGCGACGAAGCAATCTCCTCCTTGTGGCTTGGGGATTGCTTCGCTTCGCTCGCAATGACAGCCTGAATAGTTACAGCCAGGGGGTAAGATCATGAACCACGCCTTACGTCGTCTCGAATCCCGGGCATTACAAACGGTCGCAATGGCTGGAACTGTTATTGCCCTCTCTGCCTTTCTGGCCCGGCGAGCCTCTCAGCGCTTGTTCATCCCGCTGGCCGGAGGACTGGGGATGGCTGTAGTGCTCCAGCATCCGCCGCTGGGCCTGGTGGCCATGGTCTTCGTTGCCCTGCTAGTGCCGATGCAGATCGGCACTGGTACCGAGGTATCCCTCAACGTTGCCTTCATGATGGTGCCGGCGCTCCTGGGAGTGTGGGTGCTGGAGAGGGCCCGACAGCGCGAGGTGTGGTGGGTGCCCTCACCAGTCAACCGCCCCCTTTTCCTTTTCCTGGCAGCAGGCCTTGTCTCCCTGGCGGCCGGCAACGCCCTGTGGGACCCCGCTGTCCCCCGTCCCTCCAACCTGCTCGTGGTACAGTTTGGGCAATGGGGGATCTTCGCCTTCTCCGCTGGCGCTTTCTGGCTCGCAGCCAACTGGATTCAGGAGGAGCACTGGCTGCGACGGCTTACCTTCTTCTTCCTGGCCCTGGCCGGAGCCCTGAGCGTTGTGCGGGTGTTGCCGGGGTTCTGGGCCCTGGTGGGCCGATTGGCCACCACCGCCGTAGATCGCGCGACCTTTTGGATCTGCCTGATCGCTCTGGCTGGAGGGCAGTGGCTGTTTAATCGGCGCCTCACTGGGCACGCACGCTGGGCGTTGCTTATTATCCTGCTGGCGGCCGCTTACTATGGCCTGGTGATCTTGCGGGAGAGCATCTCTACCTGGGTACCATCGGCCGTGGCCCTGGCCGCGCTGGTCTGGCTGCGCTTCCCCCGCCTGCGCAGGCTGATGCTGGTGGTGGGTGGGCCGGGGCTTGTTTTCTTCTTCTCTTCCCTCTACGAGTTTGCCGGGGGCGATCCAGAGTGGATCTTGAGCGGTGGCTCGCGCCTGGTGCTCATCCGGCGGGTGGTGGAAGAGGCGATGCGGAACCCTATCCTGGGGCTGGGGCCGGCCTCGTACCGTTTTTACGTTAACATCAAGCCCCTGCTCTATCGCGGGGCGCTATGGTGGCATCCCGCTATCTCCTCGCATAACAACTATGTGGACATATTCGCCCATACGGGCCTGGTGGGGCTGGGGCTCTTCCTGTGGTTCATCGTTGAGTTGACCCGCCTGGGCTGGCGTTTGCACCAGCGGCACCGGGAGGGCTTCCTGGCCGGATACGTCAACGGCATGCTGGCCGCTCTGGTCGCCCTCCTGGTGGCCATGATGCTGGCCGACTGGTTCCTCCCCTTTGTCTACAACATCGGCTTCCCCGGTTTCCAGGCCAGCGTGCTGGCATGGATGTTTTTGGGGGGATTGGTGGCGGTGGACAACCTCGACAGGGAGAGGGGGAGATTGGGAGATGGGGAGACAGGGTGAGGGGGAGATTAGGAGCAGGGGAGCAAGGGAGCAGAGGAGCGGGGGAGATGGGGGGACTAGGAGAGGGGGAGAGAGGGTGATAGGGAGACAAGGAGAGGGGAAGAAAGGGAGTGTTTTCCTGGTTCCCCACCTCACTTCTGGAGTTCCAGATTCCAAAGCCGAAACTTGTACTGAGCCCGATCGAAGTATCCGAAACGCCGCCCTGAGCTCGTCGAAGGGTCCGAAATCCGCAATCCTTGTTTCCATCATCATTGTCAATTGGAACACGCGGGACCTGCTGGCGCAGTGCCTGGAATCGGTTTACGCCCACCTGCCAGAGGGTGAATCCGAAGTGCTTGTCGTCGAGAACGCCTCCACTGACGGTAGCGCTCAGATGGTGCGGGAGCGGTTCCCCTGGGTACGGTTGATCGAGAACAGTAAAAACGTTGGCTTCGCCCGAGCTAATAACCAGGCCATTCGGGAAAGCACAAGGCGGTATGTACTGCTGCTGAACCCGGACACGGAAGTGAATCCCGGTGCGCTGGCATCCTTGCTGGCCTTCATGGACGCCCATCCCCAGGCCGCGGCCGCTGGCCCTCGCTTGCTGAACCCGGACGGCACTCTGCAACCCTCCTGCCACCCTATGCTCACTCCCTGGCGGGAGTTCTGGCGGCTGCTGTTCCTGGAACGGATCAGGCGCCGGGCAACCTACGACGTGGCCCGCTGGGACCTTCACGCGCCGCGCCAGATCGAGGTCATCAAGGGGGCCTGCCTGATGCTGCGGCGGGAGGCCCTGGATCAGGTGGGCCCGCTGGATGAACGCTATTTCATTTATACCGAGGAGATGGACCTCTGCTATCGGCTCCGACAGGCGGGATGGGAGTTATACTGGGTTCCGCAGGCCCAGGTGGTCCACTACGGCGAGGGCAGCACCCGGCAGGTCGCCGAGGCCATGTACGTCCAACTCTACCGCAGCAAAGTGCAATTCCACCGCAAGACCGGGGGTGAGGGCCAGGCCCGCCTGTTCAAAACCCTCCTGGCCCTGGCCTACCTGCCCCGCTTCGCTGTGACCGTCATCGGTGCCCCATTCTCACCGTCCCTGGCCGCCCGCGCCCGCACCTTCCGCCGCCTGCTGTCCGAGCTCCCAGCAATGTAAATTTGGGCATGGTTTATGAGACAAAGAAACCTGCTTGACAAACTATCGTTCGTTTGACCAAGCAACCCGCGTGATGTGTAAAACGTGATGCGCGAAAGCAGCCCAGCACGTTTCACGTTTCACGTTTCACGTTTCACGTTTCACGTTTCACGTTTCACGTTTCACTTTGTCCTTGGTCATTGTAAGGAGTCGTTGATATGCGTCTCTGTTACGTACTCCTCTCCCCCACCTTCGGCATGCACCAATACACCGCCGATCCGGCCAACCGCATAGCCCAGGCCGGTCACGACGTGCACCTGGTCACCACGGCCCGCTACCCCCGCGACCGCTACCTCCCCGCCATCACCGTCCACACCCCCGTGGATATGACCAATACCGGCCTCTCCCTTGATGGCCTGCGAGTCTCTGCCATCCGCAATTCGCAATCCGCAATCCGCAATTTGAACCCTGATCTCGTCCACTTCACCGGCCCCCACCTGTGGAACGTGCCTCTGGTCCGGGCCTTGCGCCAGGCGGGCATCCCGGTGGTCCACACCCTGCACGACCTGGACCCCCATCGCGGGAGCCGCTACGGGGCCTTGCTCCTGGCCTGGAACTTTCTGATCATCCGCTCCGTGCACCACATCCTGGTCCACGGGGAGCGCTACCGGGAGCGGCTTCTGGCCATGGGCGTGCCGCCCGAGCGGGTCACCTCCACGCCCCTGCTGCACCTCTTCCTGGGCCATACCCAATTGGAAGCGGTGCGCCACCTGGCCGAGGAGGTGCGCTATGAGCCCTGGGCGCTCTTCTTCGGCCGATTGGAACGCTACAAAGGGGTGGATTACCTGATCACCGCCTGTACCATGCTGGATGGCCCGCCGGGGGATGGCCCCCGACTGGTGCTGGCCGGACCGGGGTCGCTGCAGGCGCTGTGGGCTGGGGCGCTGCCGCCGCGCATTGAGGTGCGCGATCACCTCATCGGCGACGAGGAGGCGCTGGACCTCTTCCGCCGCTGCGGGCTGGTGGTGCTGCCCTACGTGGACGCCAGCCAGTCGGCCCTCGTCGCCGCCGCCTACTTCTTCCGCAAGCCGGTGGTGGTCACCCAGGCCGGAGCCCTGGCCGAGTACGTGGAGAACGGCCGCACCGGCTTCGTGGTCGAGCCGGACCACCCGCCGGGCATGGCCCGCTGCCTCTCAGCGGCCCTGTCCGATCCGGCCCGCCTGGCCGAGATGGGCGCCGCTGGCCGCGCCTGGTACGAGCAACGACGCGTCGCCGAGGAGCAAGACCTGTTACAGATGTACGAGCGGGTGGCGAGGGAGCAGGGGGGCGGGGGAGCGGAGGAGCAGGGGGGCGGGGGAGCAGGGGAGCAGGGGAGCAGGGGGGCAAGGGAGAGGGGGGGGCAGGGGAGCGGAGGAGCGGAGGAGCAGGGGGGAGGGGAGCAGGGATACAACTACCAAACCGTTTGGACAATGCCGGAGTTTCTGATCTCCTCATCTCTGGTGATCAAGGGAGCCTGGTGAGCCAGGGCTTCGCATACGATCATCCGGTCGTGCATCTCCGAGATAGCAGTCACATGCAGAAGACGACGAGCGGCGCGGAGATCGAAGGGCAGTACCCGGTAGTTATCGGCCACAGCGATGCGATCTAGGATCTCACCGACGTCAATATCATGTCGCCTTCGCTCGACTGTGAAAACGATTTCGGCCAACACGATAGCCGGAATCAACAGGGTTGCCTCACCGTTCTCTACCGCGGAGAAAGCCGCCTGCGCTGTCGGAGTAAGCCACGGTAGGTCATACAGATGCCAGAGCAGACTATGGGTGTCTGTAACATAAAGTTGGAGGTCAGGCATCGTGCAAGGCCTCGTCTATCTCTTGCGCCAACCTTTTGACCTTTCGACCCGACTCATGACGAATTGCGGCCACAGTGTCGGAGACCCAATCCTCCTTCCTGTCGGCGGTGGTCAGATAACCTTTCCAGACGCCACGCAGGTTGACGATGTTCTGGGCTTCCTCTCGAATGTCGTCAGGACTGCGCTCAATCCGGAGCCTGATGCGCTCGTTCTCTCGTAGAGGGATGTCTACGGTTGGTTTGAGCACGCCATTTTGATAGACTGCTTCCACGGTCAGCACATTCATCGTCTTTTCACCTTCTCCGCATTTTTTCTAGTTTCGATTATAGCACAGATCCAGCTTCGTGATCTACCCACAGTAATACCCGATAATCTCCTACCTGGTACTTGTGCAGGCCCCTCAAGTCCTTGGGTAGATGACGAAGAGGAAAGCGAAGAGTCTCTGGATGCTCGGCTAACCATTCCACCTTACGAATAATACGCCGGGCAATGGCACGGTCGAGGCTTTCGAGATCCTTGTCAAACTCAGGCGTGGTCTCTACTCGATACATAGTTCTTGCTTCAGGGATTCAAGAGAACGAGTTTCGCCCTTCCGATGGTGTGCCTGAGCTTGACGCATCCGTGCCAGAAAAGCGGCGTCCTGAGAGAGTAAGTAATCTTCCAGCTCATCCTGAAAGGCCACAAACAACTCCAGTGCCTCTGACATCTTTTGAAGCAAAGAGATAGGAATGGCTAACGTATCAACAGCTATGGTCTTATCGGGATGATGGATCGTTTCTCCTGTGGTACTCATGTCCTGCCCTCCACAATGGAAAATGCTGGATATCTGGTAAGTATTATATTCAATTCTGTCCGAAAGGCAAGTAGGGTTCTGCCGCTACTGTCGGCTATCCGTCAACACAGGCGTATCCGTTGTGTCATGGAAAACAATCCCCAATCCTTTAGCGGCCACCG